>CAZYPJ010000093.1:4841-12932 GCA_964649365.1 uncultured Anaerolineales bacterium
GTCTTCCGGCGTCGAGCTGGTGGGGTTTGTGGATGATAACCCCGACCTCTGCGGCGACCTGGTGGCCGGCCATTCGGTGTTGGCCCCCAGCGAGCGCCTACTCGAGTTGGTCGGGCGGTTGCGCGTGGATGACGTGGTGGTGGCCATCACTGATCCGAGTCGCATCAAACCCGCATTGCTCGAATCGTTGGTGCGCTGCTGGGAGCGGGGCGTGGCCGTCATCCCGATGGCGCTCTACTATGAACAAGTCACCGGCGCCGTGCCCGTCCGCCATGTGGGGCAAAACCTGTTCGCGCTGGTCAACGGTCAGAACGTCATCGTGCTGCGATTGTGGGGCGCAGTGCGCCGCCTGCTCGACCTCCTGGCCGCCGCCGTAGGGCTGCTCTTGCTGGGGCCGCTGATCCCGCTGCTGGCGTTGGCGATCACGATAGACTGCCCTGGCCCTATCTTTTATCGCCAGCGGCGGGTGGGGCGCGGCGGGCGCATCTACCACTTGACCAAGTTCCGCTCCATGATCCCCGACGCCGAGGCCAACGGCGTGCGCTGGGCCGCTAGAAACGATGACCGCATCACCCGCGTGGGGCGGTTCATGCGCAAGACGCGCCTCGACGAGCTGCCGCAGCTCTGGAATATCCTGGTGGGCGCCATGAGCCTGATCGGCCCGCGCCCCGAACGCCCCGAGTTTGTGGATCAGCTCGATGACCTGCTGCCCTTTTACGCCGTCCGCCATTCGGTGCGTCCTGGGTTGACGGGCTGGGCGCAGGTGCGCTATCGCTACGGCAACAGCGTCGAGGATGCGCTGATGAAGTTGCAATACGATCTGTACTATGTCAAACATCGCGGCCCCGTGCTCGATGCGCTGATCGTGCTCCACACCATCCGCGTTGTCCTGGCCATGCAAGGCAACTAGAGAAGCCACAGAATCACAGAGAAACAGGGCTACAGAGATTTCGGACAGGATTCACAAGATTAACAAGATTGATAGCTCTCTCGAATCTTCGATTCAGGAAAGTCATGTTAATCTTGTAGCCTTGCCATCCTCTGTTTCTCTGTACCTCTGTCTCTGTGATTTCATCATCTCACATCCGAATGGTTGACGGAGAGTTGTTGGGGGGAATACTCTTTGTTGCCGGGATGGCGCTGGCGCTGGCGATCATCAGTGAGGCGAACGATCGGTGGCGTGGCCTCGCTTGGGGGCCACGCCATTTGTTGTCTCGCGCCGATTATCGCTGGGGCCTGGCGGCGGCGGCCGGTTGCTTGAGCTTGGGCGGATTGTTGGCCGCGCGGGTCATCTGGGCGCGCCTGGCGTGGGGCGCGGCGCTCGCCGCCTACGCCGTCGCGTGGGCCTATTTCCTGCGCTGCCCGCTCGCCGCTGGGCCGAACGGCGCCTATCTCTACATCCCCGCCGAGCCGACGCCGAGCGCCACGCGCCGCGCCGGGCGCACCGGCGTCCGCGCTGTGGCGCTCGTCTGGGCCGAGTGCGCCCTAGTGGCGCTGGTCGCGCCGGCGTTGTGGGTCCCCTCGCTGCGCCCCGACCTGACCGCTCTGGCGCTGATGGCGCTGCCCATCTATTGGCTGCTGGGCGCCCTGCTCGATGAGCCGCTGTGGCCCCATGCGCGTTACAACCTCGCCCTGGCGGTGCTACTGGCGGCGCTGGCGGCGGGGGCCTGGCGCTCGGGCGAGCCGGCGCTCACCACGCCCAAGGTCGCTTCGCTCATCCTGGGCGCAGCGCTCTATCGCGCTCTGCTGCGCCTGGCGCGCGGACCGCGCTCGTTGGGCGCGGCGTTGGCGGCTATCGTAGCGCTGGCGCTGCTCTTTACCGCCGTCGGCCTCACCAACGGCATTCGCGCCAACAAGGTCGAGGCCGTGGGCGGATGGTTGGGCCGCCTGCCCCGCTTGGTGCAAGAACTGCCCGACGCCCAGTTCGGCCAGGCCAGCATGAACCAACTCGGCGGGGCGCTACTCTACGTCTGGCCGTTGACGCTGGCGGTGGCGATTGCGCCCGCGCCGCAGCGCGGCTCGTGTTGGCCCGTTACGCCTGGCGTGCGCTGGCTGGCCGCTGGCGCGGCGATGGTTTTGGGCGCGGCGCTGCTGCTGGCGCAATCGCGCGGGGCCTGGGTGGGCGCGCTGGCTGGATTGCTGTGTTTGGCGGCATTGCGCTGGACTTGGGGCCGCTGGGCGGCGTTGGCCATAGTCATGTTGGGCGGCCTGGCGTGGTTGTTCGGCGGGCGCGCTTCGTGGGGGCCGCTGGTCGCCGAGGCGCTCTTTGGCGCGCAGGGGCCGCAAACGGCCTGGGGGCAGGTCAGTCTATCGGGCCGACTGGAGATCTGGGCGCGCGCTATCGGCTACATCCGCGCCTCGCCTTGGTTGGGCGGCGGCTGGGGCACGTTCCGCCTGTGGGATGCGGCCCTCGCCTCTCGCGCGGCGCGCAGTATCTTTGACGCAGGCACGCCCCACGCCCACAACATCTTTTTGCAAATCGCCTACGACGCCGGGCTGCCCGGCCTGGCGGCCTATCTGGCGTTGCTCATGGTGCAAATCCGCCTGAGCTGGCGCGTCTATCGCCACGGGCGCGGCGCGTTGCGCGCCCTGGCGCTGGGCAAATTGGCGGCCATCGCGGCCCACCACATCTATGGCTTGACCGACGTGGTGGCGTTGGGCAGCAAGCCCGGCGTGTTGTGGTGGGCCGTGTTGGCGCTCTCCGCCAGCCTCCACCGCCTATCCTTTACCCATCGCTCGCGATGAAACAACCTTCCAGGCGCCGCGTCGGCGAGATTCAGAGTCTCTGGAAAGAGTATCTTTCGGGCGCTCCGCGTCCAGGGGCGCTGCGCCCCGCATTTCATGCCCGCTTACTGAGGCCATGCTCTCGTCACCTAATCGCCAAGCCCCAATCCCATGCCCTAGACCCTATACCCAACACCCTATACCCTACACCCTCCGTGTCTCTGTGGTGAGCCTCTTGCTCGCCGCGCTTCTCCACGCCGACGCGCGCCCCATCGGGCAGCCCTGGCCGAGGCAGGGAGTGGTGGGGATCGGCCCGGCCAGCGCTGCGACGCTCGATCTGTTTGGCCCGGCCTGGTATTACCAATATCGCTTTGATGGCCCCGACCTCCCCGGCCATCAGCGGGTCTATCTGATCTCGCCCCACTTTGACGACGCAGCCTTGGTCCGCGCCATGCACGATCATCCGGGCGCCTGGTGGCTGGTGGGCAACGAGCCGAACGATCCCGCGCAAGACAACCTCTCGCCGGGGGCCTACGCTGGGTTCTACCATCGCGCCCTGATGGCGGCGCGCCGCGCCGATTGGAGCGCCCATATCGTCCCGGCGGGCATCGCCAACGCCGATCATACCTGGGCCGCCGCCTTTCGCGAGGCGTACCGCGCCCAATACGGCCGCTATCCGCCCGTCGCCGCCTGGAACATCCACAATTACATCCTGGAACCCCAGTTCAGCCAGTACGACCTGGCCGAGTTTCAGCGGCGCATCGTTGCCTTTCGCGCCTGGATGGACGCCATCGGCGAGGGGAACAAACCCTTGCTGCTCACCGAATACGGCGCGCTCTATGGCTCCGGCTGCTGCGGCCGACCCGTCGAGACCCCCATCGAGGGCGTGGCGTTTATGCGCGCTGCCACCCAGTGGCTCCAGGCCACCCAATACGTCCAAGCTTGGGCATGGTTCAGCCTGGATTCGTCCGGCCAGTTCAACGGCGACCTGCTCAATTCCTCCGGCGCTCTGACCCCTTTCGGCCAGACCTACGCCGAGATGGGAGACGGGACACGGATGAACGCGGATTAGCGCGGATGGCAGTAGGCCATGCGGCTGATTTGCCATTCCTCGACTGATCCGCATTCCTGTCTATCCGCGCCCCATATAGGTATCCGCGTTTTCCACGTTCATCCGTGCCCTGTCTTGCACTATGCGACAACGTTTGACGATCATTTTGCTGCTTTCGGCGCTGGCTCTGCTGGCGACCCTGGCGCTGGGGTGGGCGCAAAGCGTGCGCCTGATGCGAGCGGCGGCGCGCGTCAACGACGACGCGCGCCAGCTCGCCGAGCGCGCTCAGCAGCAACAACCGTTGACCCTGACCGACGCCCGCACCCTGCGGCTCGACCTCGAAGCGCTGGAGCGCGCCCTGCGCCCTTTTCGCTGGCTCGCCGTCGCTGGAGCGCCGCTTTCCGGGCGGCCCACGACCCTCCGCCAGGCTCGCCAGGCGCTCGCCGCCGCCGATGATCTGGTCGCCGCCGCCTGGTGGGCGGCGCTGTCTATCGAAAGCGACCTCGAAGCGCGCCCTGCCGCGCAGGCGCCCGCCGCAGAGTTGCTGCCCACGGCGCTGCGCGCTCTGGCTGCCAATCGCGCTCGCCTCGTCCGCGCCCGTGAGACGTTGGAGCGGGTACGTTCTATCTTGCCTAGCGACGACGCGCTCGCCCGCTCCAACGTCTCTACAGTCGTGCAGGCGGTCCCCGCCGCGCTCGATGCGCTCATCATCGTCTCGGGCGCGTTGGCCCAGCCTGGCGAGCAACGCTGGATCGTGCTGATCCAAAACAACGACGAGTTGCGCCCCACGGGGGGCTTTATCTCGAGCGTGGTCGAACTGACTCTGCGCGATGGCCGCCTCGATGCCATGCGCTATATGAATAGCTATGAAATCGAGGCCTATCGCGGTTTGCACCCCGCGCCGCCCGGGCCGCTGCGCCAGCACATGGGCGCGGGCGTGTTGCTCTTTCGCGACGCCAACTGGTCGCCCGATTTTCCTGCCTCCGCCGAGGCGCTGGCCGCGCTCTATCAGCTCGATATGGGGGTTCCCGTGGCGGGCGTCATCGCGGCGGATACCGCCCTGGCCGGGCTGCTGCTCGAGGCGCTAGGGCCGCTCGACGTGCCCGATCACGGCGTGACCGTCACCGCCGATAATGTGATGGAGACGGCCATCGGCTTTTGGGATAACCCTCTTGCCGGTGGCTCGGTCGTGGATCGCCAGGCGCATTGGCAGGAGTGGCTCGATCATCGCAAAGATTTCGGCGGCGCGCTGGCGAGCGCGGGCCTGGCTCGCGCCCGCGATCTCACCCCCGGCGACGCCCTGCATTTGGCCGAGGCGCTGCGCCGTGGCGCGGCGGATAAGCACCTGATGGCCTGGGCCGTTGGCGACGCGCGCCTCCAGGCCGACCTGCGCCGCGCCGGGCTGGACGGCGGCGTGCGCTCGCCCGAGGGCGATTATCTGATGGTGGTGGATTCCAACGTCGGCTGGAACAAGGCGGATCGCCACATCGCGCGCGCGGTGGATTATCGCGTCGCCTTTGGCCCCGATGGCCCTGCGGCGCGGCTCACGCTCGCCTATCGCCACCGCGCCGGGGCGCGCCTGGATGAGTGCCTCCACCGCGCCGCCTACGCCGATTCCTACGATGCGCTCACTGAGCAGTGCTATTGGGACTATGTCCGTGTGCTTGCGCCGCGCGGCAGCCGCCTGCTGGCCGCTTATGGCTCTGATGGCGAGGTCGCGGTGGATCGGACCGCCGAGTGCGGCAAGGCGTCGTTCGGCGCGCTGCTGGTCGTCCCGCCCGGGGAGGAGCGCACGTTGACGTTGGAATACGCCCTGCCCGTCGGCGCCTTGACGGAGGGCGGCTATCGGCTGTTCGTCCAATCGCAGCCCGGCGCATCCCCTCGCGACCTCGTCGTCACGGTCGAGCGCCCAGCGGGTCTGCGCGCCGCCGCCCCCTGGCAGCCCGACGGCCCAGCCCGCGCCCTCTGGCGCGGCTCGCCGGAGGGGGATTGGCAGGGCGAAGTGAAATGGTAGGGCTTTACATGACACTGTATATGGTGCTATAATGGTGCCATGAACACAATGCGCGTGGTCATAGACACCAACATTTTGTTCGAAGGCTTGACGCGCAAAGGAGGCGCCGCCGGCTGGTTGATCGAGGCCTGGCTGGAGGGCGCATTGGAAGTGTGCGTGTCGAATGCGCTGGCCTATGAATACGCCGATGTGCTCTCGCGCAAGCTATCCGCGTCGCGCTGGGAACAAGTGAAGCCGGTGTTGGGGGCTTTGCTATCGCGAGCAAGGTTTGTGACCATCTATTATTCGTGGCGGCCTGCTTCACCTGACCCTGGCGACGATCATGTGATAGATTGCGCCATGAATGCCGCTGCGACCCTGGTTAGCGCAAATGTGCGCGATTTCCGCAGCGCGCAGGAATCACTGGGGCTAGAGATAGTCACTGCGAGCGAAGCCGTGGTTTGGCTGGCCAGTGAAGGAGAGGAACAATGAGCCGCTTGACTCTGCGATAGCCTGAAACGCTTCATCAGCATATGATTCGGTTGGCCGACAACGAGGGGATCTCACTCAACCAGTACATTGTCTATGCGCTCACTCGCCAGGCCACTCTTTCGGGAGAATTAGTAGCTATGCCTCAAAGTGCGCTCGACGAGCAACGCGCTGCCTTTGCGGGTTTGCTGGAGCGATTGGGGACCGCCTCCCCGGGCCAAATCCGCGCCGCACTCGACGCCCGCGACCCCGCCTCCGATGAGGCGGAGCTATCCCCCGAGATAGTGGAACGCCTGCGCCGTCGGCTGCCTCAACACTCGTAACCACGATTGCTACCGTTGCCTCATTCGTAGCCGCGGTTTCTAGCCGCGCATTCCACCTGGAGCACTCTCAATCCTTCTGAGGGAGTTTTCACTTGAAACCTACCCAACGCCTGATCCTGCTCCTCTGCCTGCTGCTCGCCCTCGCCCCCGCCGCCCATGCCCAAACGCCCGCGCCCAAGCCTGAACTCGTCATCACCTCGCCCGCGCCCGGCGCGGTGGTGGGCGGCGTGATCTCGGTACTCGGCTCGGCGCAATGGCCCAACCTGCAAGGCTATGTCGTTGCCGTCGGCCCGGGGTACGAGCCGGCGCAGTGGATCGTTATCGCCGAGGTGCGCCACATGCCCGTCGCCCAGGGCCGCCTGGCTTTTTGGGATACTACCAAGATTCCCGACGGCCACTATACCCTGCGTCTGCGCGCCATCTTGGCCGATGGGCAATTCCAGTATCAGGATGTGCTCGTTGGGCCGATCCTGGTCTCGAACGCGCCGCAATCGCCCACGCCGGGCCTGACGGCCATCCCTTCGATGACTCCCACGCCCACGGCGATCCCTTCGGTCACGCCCACGGCGCTGCCCACGCTGGCGCTGGAGGATGGCGTTTCGCCTTACCTCTATGTCACGCTGATGGATCAATACGAGCCGCTCTGCGCTGGCTGGCGGCAACGTTACAGCATCTGGCTATCCAACGTGGGGATGGTCACAGTTACCAACGTCGTGCTCACCGATACCTTGCCGCTAGGCTGCGAGCCGAGCCTAGCGGATTCCACCGCCAACGCTACCTATGACAACACCAAGCAGACGATGGTGTGGAAAGTGGGCGAGATGGCCCCCGGCGAGGGGCGCAAATTCGAGGTGCTCGTCACCGCCGCCTCGTGGTTGGAGACGGGCAAGTGGCTCTCTAACGTCGTCGTCGCCTCTTGCGATCAGATTCCTTACGTGGCCAACACCGAGCAGACCTTGCTCAGCGATTGCAAGTTCCTCAAAGAGACCGCCGCCGCTAAGCCAGTGGCGCTGCCCACTGTCGAGCCTTCGAGCAGCGTGGAACCCGCCGCCACAGGCGCGCTTCAGGTCGGAACGCCCCGACCCACACCCAGTTTCACGCCGGCGATCATCAGCGTCCCGGAAAAGAGCGTCAAGACCTCGCTCGACATGCTGACGGCGCTTATCTCGATTGCGCTGGTGATCCTCTTTGTGCTCACCGGCGTGCTCCTCTACCGCCAAATCGCCCGTCGCAAGTGAAATCGCAAATGAAACCGCAGAGGCGCAGAGAACGCAGGGATTGTGGAACGCGGATGAACGCGGCAAGGCGCGGATTGTGACACTTCATAATCATCCGTTGAAATCCGCGTTCATCCGCGTCCCCAAATCTCTGCGTTCTCTGCGCCTCTGCGGTTAGGTGCGCTGGCAATGATTAACCGTTTCGTAACCTGCGGCTGACCCAGGTTATACCTCCGCCTGGTATGATGAGAGCGTAAACAAGAACGAACACTCTCGCGGAGGAAACCCAGATGG
>CAZYPJ010000094.1:0-5711 GCA_964649365.1 uncultured Anaerolineales bacterium
CGCCAGAGCGCGCAGGAACTCGGCGACCCGCTCGGTATCGAACGTTCCCACTTTTTGGGCAGGCAGGGCCATATCATAGACCAATAACGAGCGCCCCGAAAGATCCACCGCCACCAAGACGAGGGCTTCATCCATGGGCATGAACAGGCTGCCGTAGCGGACGATCCCCGCCTTGTTGCCCAGCGCCTGAGCAAACGCTTGCCCTAACGCGATGCCGATGTCCTCCACTGAATGATGATCGTCAATTTCAGAGTCGCCTTGGCAAGTCACAGCCAAGTCGAACAAGCCGTGCACGGCCACGTGGCTGAGCATGTGATCAAGAAAGGGCACGCCAGTGCGCGCCTCCCATTGCCCCAAACCATCCAGGTTCAAGCGCAAACGGATGTCGGTCTCTTTGGTCACGCGAGCGATCTCGGCGATGCGTTCAGCGGCCATCGCTTCCTCCCTGGTTCAATGTGCGCAGCGCTACGATGACCGATTCATCCTGCATCGGCGTACCCACCGAGATGCGAATGTAATCGGCCAGGCGCGGGCTGTCGAAATAGCGCAGGATGATGCCACGATGCTCCATCGCCGCGCGGACCGACTCGACCGGTATCCCCTTAACGCGGCATAGGACATAGTTGGCCTGGCTCTCGTAGGGGTGGATAAAAGGAAACTCTCGCAGCTTTTCGACAAAACGCTGTCGCTCGACCACAATCTTGTGTACGACGGCTTGCGCTTCGGATAGCTCTTCCAATGTAGCCAGCGCAGCCGCTTGAGCGGCGCAATTCACGTTATACGGCGATTTCAGCCGCCACAGCCCCGACATCAGCAGATTGGGGAACACGCCATAGCCCACACGCAACCCTGCCAAGCCGGCCCACTTGCTAAAAGTGCGCAGCACGATCAGATTGTTGTGCTCAGCCACCCACTGCACGTGCGACCCCTCGCTGAACTCGACGTAGGCTTCGTCGAGCACTACCAGCAGCGGCAGATCGAGCACTCGGCGCAACACATCCTCAGGCAAGATCTGTCCATCGGGGTTGTTGGGTGAGGCCAGAAACAGCAACTTGGGACGGGGGTCGCGTTCGCACAACGCCTCGATGGCGGCCAAATCCAAGCGAAACTCGGCGTCGCGTGGGAATTCGATCACTTCTAGATCGTTGGAAACGCCGTAGAACTGGTACATGCTGAATGTGGGGGGGCAGTTAATCAATTGGCCAATGCCGCCGCCTTGCGGCGCGGGCCGGAACAGCCGCACGATCAGGTCAATCAATTCGTCCGAGCCGTTGCCCACAATGATCTGCGCCGGATCCATGCCGATATAGCGGCCAATGGCCTCGCGCAAGCGGCGGCTGACGGCGTCGGGGTAGCGCTCCCAATGAGCATAACCCGTCAAGGCGGCGCGCGCATGGGGTGTAGGGCCGTAGGGATTTTCATTGGCGTCGAGCTTGATGAGCTGGCCCACCGGCAACCCCAAGCGCAGCGCCACTTCTTCTAAAGCTTCGGGCGCGTATTCTTGCATACCGTTCACTCTCGCCCCAATCAACGAGGCGATATCGAACGATGCGCGTGATGATGCGGTCATGCTTGCCCCCTTGTTAATTCGTCCAGGCGAATACGGATAGCCTGGGCATGGGCCGTTAGGCCCTCTTTTTCAGCGATGGTGACAGCAGCGGCGCTGATCTCGCGGGCCACCCCCGAGCTGACGCCAAACACGCTGGTGATTTTCACAAAATCCCACACATTGATAGGCGAAGAGAAACGCGCCGTTTGGCCGGTAGGCATGATGTGGCTGGGGCCGACGGCATAATCGCCCAACGCCTCAGACGATAGTTCGCCGATGAACACGCCGCCAGCGTTCCTGACCTTGCCGACCAGCGACCAGGGGTCGCGCGTGAGCAGGCAAAGGTGCTCAGGAGCATATTCGTTGGCCAGGGCTAGCGCCTCGTCGAGATCGGCAGCCCCCACAATGCCCCCCTGCCCCTGCAACGAGGCGAGGATGGTCTCGTTGCGCTCCAGTACCTCGAGTTGGCGTGCGATCTCGTCGCGCACGGCCAGCGCCAATGCCTCGGATGGGGTAATCAGCAAAGCCGACGCCATTGGGTCGTGCTCGGCCTGGGCCAGCATATCGGCAGCGCAATAGGCGGGGTTGGCCGAGTCATCGGCCACCAGCACAGTCTCAGTAGGGCCGGGCAGTTGGTCAATATCCACCACGCCAAAGACACGCCGCTTGGCCAACACTACGAAGATATTGCCCGGGCCGAGGATTTTATCCACCCGACGCACTGATTCCGTACCATAGGCCAGCGCCGCGATGGCCTGCGCCCCGCCGATGGCGTACACCTCGCGCACGCCCGCCACGCGGGCGGCAGCTAGGATGGCGTCGTTTAGCTCGCCCTCGCGAGGCGGCGTGACCACCACGATTTCGGGCACGCCCGCCACGCGAGCGGGAATAGCTGCCATTAACAGCGATGAAGGATAGGGCGCACGCCCATTAGGGGCATAGATACCTACCCGCTCCAACGGACGCACGATCTGTCCCAAGGCTCCGCCTTCGGCATCCCATTCCAGCCACGAGTTGCGCGGCTGTTTGCGATGAAACGCCTCGATGCGCGCGGCAGCCTGCTCCAACGCCCGACGCAGTTCGTCGGGAGTGCGTTGCCAGGCTAGTTCGATGCGCTCCTCGGACACGCGCAGCGCCCCCAGCAAGGTCCCGTCAATCAAGCGCGAATAATCGAACACGGCGCGGTCGCCCTGCGCTTTGACATCGGCCAGGATCTTGGCGACGACCTGATCGGGGGTGAGCGGCTCGCCAAACAGTTGCTCGATGCTCGCCTGCAACGCGGGCGAAGCCTCGTATTCATCCAACGGCTTGCGGGCGAGCAGCGTCTCGCGCCCGCGCTCGGCCCCATAGACGATCTGCATATTGACTTTTACCATAAGCCTTCACCTCACGAACCGATTTGCGCCGCCAGGCGTGCGATGATCTCATTGATGACGCGCAACTGCAACTTGTGGCTGGCGCGATTGACGATCAGTGTCGCTTGCGACGTCATGATCGTCTCTAGCTCGACCAAGCCGTTTTCGCGCAAGGTACTGCCCGTTTGCACCAGGTCCACCAACAGATCGGCCAGGTCCACTACCGGGGCCAACTCAATCGAGCCGCTGAGATAGATGATCTCGACCGAAAGCCCTTGCTGCTGGAAGTATTCGCGCGCCAGCCGGGGATACTTGGTAGCGATGCGCAAATTAGGCTCCAGGCGCAGATTGCGCGTGCGCGCTTCAGGCGGGCCAGCCAATACCAAGCGACACTTGCCAAGGCCCAGACCCAGCGGCTCGTACACCTCGCGCCCGCCTTCGCGCAACACGTCCTCGCCCGCCACACCCAGATCCGCCGCGCCATATTCGACATAGGTGGGCACATCGGCGGGTTTAGCCAAAATAAAGCGCAGCGCACCGTCGTCGCTCTCGAATACCAGTTTACGACCGCTCGCCGCATCGGGCGAGATGGCATAGCCCGCGCGCCGGAACAGATCCACCACTTCGTCTTGCATCCGACCCTTGGGCAAAGCCACGATCAGAGCGCCCATGCAGCGATCTCCTTTTCGATCTCGGCGCGCGTCACAATGCGGTGAGCCGCGCCGTCGCTCAACGTATAATACCCCGCCCCTTCGCAAACGACCAGATACTTGGCGCTACGCTCTCGCGCATAGGTCAACAGGTCGCTCCCTCGTCGCCCCAGCGCCTCAATTTCAACGCGTAACCCGCGCCGTCGCGCCAAGGCTGCCAGACCGTAGCCATCGGCGCGATCGTTGGTTTGGATCAACACCTGCGGCGCAATCTCGACTTGGGGTCGCGTCACCAGCATGATGCGCTCGACGCCCAAAGCGAAGCCCACTGCCGGCAGATCGGCCCCGAAATTGGCAATCAACCCGTCATAGCGCCCGCCACTGCAAATGTGAAAGCCCAGGCCTGCCACATAGGTATGAAAAGTGATGCCAGTGTAATAGGCCATGCTGCGCACTTCGCTCAGGTCGAGGATGATATGCTCGGCGATCCCCTCAGCCTGCGCCAGCGCATACACGCGCCGCAGCCAGGCGATGGCTTCGAGCGCGGCAGCGTTGACCGCCAAACATTCAGCCTCATCGAGCACCTCTTCGCCGCCGCACAGGTGCGGTATCGCACGCACAGCTCGTCCAGCGTCACCCGTGATCCCAAGCGCCGTGAGCACCTGCGCTAATTCGACGTCGTTCTTGCGCGAGATGGCCTGTTCGATGCGGTATAGCTCACCATTGTCCAGCCTGCCTCCGGCCAAGATTCCTTTCAAATAGGCCACCTGCCCCAGGTTGATCTGAAACTCGGCCACGCCCATCGCTTGTAGCGCGTCCACCACCACCGCTAACACCTCGGCGTCGGCCTCCGGCGTGCCCGCGCCGATCAGCTCGGTTCCCGCCTGGGTGAACTCGCGTCGGCGGCCGGCCTGCGGCTCTTCGTGGCGAAACACATTGCCAATGTAGTAAAACCGTAATGGCAACGGCTGGTCGTAGAGTTTAGCCCCTACTACTCGCGCTGTAGGCACGGTCATATCAGTACGTAACGCCAACATGCGCCCTTCGCGGTCGAAAAAACGATACATCTCGTCGAGTAATTGTGGACTGGCGCCGGTAGCGATGCTGTCAAAATACTCGAAGGTTGGTGGAATGATGCGTGTATAGCTCCAGCGCCGGAACGTTGCTTGCAGCACGTCTTCCAACGTCGTTTTGGCTGCGGCCTGTTCGCCGAACAGATCGGTGAGGCCATGCGGCAACTGGTGACGTAACGTAGGTTCAGAGGTGGCCATCATTCGCCTTTCTAGCCTGCCCAAATAACAAAAAAAGACCAGTTCCGAGGAACTAGTCTAGCGGTGAGCTGATCGGCTGCAACCATGCAGCCCAACAACCCACCTATGTGGTATGATGATGAGCCAACACGGCCGAGCGCCCGTTGTTCACGGTCGCTTGCAGCGACGAACCCTGTATCATCGCATTGCGGCAGCAGCTCATCACGTATACTCCCTTCAGATTGGCTACATCATAGCACAAGGGGATAAAGCTGTCAACCCAGCCGCCAGCCATTCCGGCAAGCTCCCACCTCTCTTGGTTTCACTTTTCCCTCGCTTCAGCTTGTGATAGAATAAGCTGGCTTGGGCGACCCGGCGATAAGTGTTGGTGATGATAGCAGAGCAGGCATAGGAGGCCCCGGTTGAACTCCTTTGTTCATCTTCACGTGCATAGCGAGTTTTCCTTGCTCGATGGGTTGGCGCGACTTGGCGATTTATGTAAATACGCCAAGGAGAGCGGCATGGAGGCGCTCGCCCTAACGGATCACGGCAATATGTATGGCATGATCAAATTCCATGCTGCGGCGACAGCCGAGGGAATCAAGCCGATCTATGGCTGCGAGGTCTATCAAGCGCCGCGCAGTATGACCCAAAAAGAAGCGCAGCTCGACCGCGACGCTTATCACTTGATCCTGTTGGCCATGAACAAGACGGGCTATGCTAACCTATTGCAATTGGTGACCAAAGCCAATCTAGAAGGCTTTTACTACCGACCACGTATTGATCGCGAATTGCTGGCGCAGCACGCCGAAGGGTTGATTTGCCTTAGCGCTTGCCTTTCTGGCGAGGTACCCACGTTGCTGGCTAATGGTCAGTCGGACAAAGCGTGTCAGGCTATCGGCTGGTT
>CAZYPJ010000094.1:5721-11685 GCA_964649365.1 uncultured Anaerolineales bacterium
GGATCCCTGTATTGGACCAGGTGAACGCCCAGATGGTGCAGCTGGCGCGCAAATTTGGCCTGCGCTGCGTAGCCACCGCCGATGTTCATTATGTACACCAGGAAGATGCGGCGGCTCAGGAACTTCTGCTCGCCATTCAAACCAGCACCACCCTTTCCGATCCGACGCGCATGAGGATGGGCAGCGACGATTATTACCTGATGACGCCCCAAGAGATGGCGCTATTGATGCCCGAATATCCTGAGGCTCTAGAAAACACCCTCTGGGTAGCCGAGCAATGCTCAGTGGATATAGGTTTCACGGGATATCATCTCCCCAAATTCCCCGTACCTGAACCATACACCGCGCAAGAGTATTTACGCAAATTGTGCGAAGAGGGCGTACATCGGCGCTACGCTGAGATCACGCCCGAAATACGGAATCGCATTGATTACGAATTGCGCGTCATCCACGAAATGGGGTTTGACGACTATTTTCTGATCAACGCCGATCTGGTAAATTGGGCCAAGAATATCGCCAAGATGCTAGTGGGACCTGGACGCGGATCGGGCGCGGGCAGTCTGGTAGCCTATGTATTGGGTATCACCAATCTGGAGCCGCTAAGCTTGGGGTTAATTTTCGAACGCTTCTTGAACCCGGGCCGCGTCACCATGCCCGACATTGACCTCGATTATCCAGAGGATCGCCGCCAAGAAGTGATCGATTATTTGACCAAACGCTACGGCGAAGACAAGACATCACAGATCGCTACTTTCGGTACCATGGCGGCTCGCGGGGCCATCCGCGATGTAGGCCGAGCGTTGGGTATACCGCTCAATGAAGTAGATTATGTGGCCAAACTCGTGCCCTCCGGCCCCCACAAGACGATTCAAGAGGGCCTAGAGACCGTTCCCGAGCTAAAGCAAATTTACGATACTCAGGCGCATATCAAAAAGCTGATTGACTATTCGTTGGCTTTGCAAGGGGTTTCGCGGCACTTTTCCACTCACGCAGCTGGCGTGCTAATCGCCGACCGACCATTGGTAGAATATACCCCTTTACAACGCACCCCTCGCGGCGAGGGCATCATTTCGCAGTTCACGATGGAAGATGTCGAGTCCATCGGGTTGCTCAAGCTCGATGTGCTAGGCCTCTCCACGCTCACCGTGCTTGACCGTGCCTTCCAGTGGATCGAGCGCACACGCGGCATCAAACTGACTCAAGATACTATCCCGATGGATGACGCCGATACCTATGCCCTGCTTTCCAGCGGCGAAGTGACCGGCATCTTTCAGGTAGAGAGTTCGGGGATGCGTCGCATTTTGCGCGATATGCAACCCACCGAACTCAAAGAAATCATCGCCGTGCTGGCGCTCTACCGTCCCGGCCCAATGCAATTCATCCCCAACTATATCAATCGCAAGTTTGGTCGCGAGGACATCGAGTACCGTCATCCCCTGCTGGAGCCGATCCTGGCGGAGACCTATGGCATCATTGTCTATCAAGAGCAGATCATCCAGATCGCCTCGCAGCTCGCCGGTTATACTCTGGCCGAGGCCGACTTGATGCGCCGCGCTGTGGGCAAAAAAAAGAAAAAGGATCTCGAGCAGCAACATGCCAAATTCACCGAGGGAGCCGTCGCCAATGGCATCCCGCTAGACGTAGCCGAAGCGATTTTTGCCGATATCGAGTTGTTCGCCAACTATGGGTTTAACAAGTCGCACTCGGCGGCTTATGCGGTGGTAACGATCCAAACTGCCTACCTCAAAGCGCATCACACCGCCGAGTTTATGACCGCGCTGCTCTCAGTGGAACGCGGCAACCTTGAAAAGGTTGTCGAGCTGATCGGCGAGTGCCGACGGTTGGGCATCGAGGTGCGTCGGCCCGATGTGAACGAGTCGAATGTAGATTTCACCATCGAGCCTGCCGAAGAGTGCCCACCGGAGCAGAAATGTCAGCTCTTAGGTGTGAGCGCTTTGGCCATTCGGTTTGGTCTGGGCGCCATCAAGAATGTAGGCGATGGTCCTGCTCAGATCATCGTCGAGGCCAGGGGCAACAAGCCCTTTGCCGACCTGGACGATTTTGCTCGCCGCGTAGATTTGCGCGCCGTCAACAAGCGCGTACTCGAGTGCCTGATCCGCGCTGGCGCGCTGGATTCGTTGGGTCAACGTGCGGCGCTGCTCGCAACGATAGATCAAATGGTAGCTGTGAGCCAAGAGCAACACCGCGCCCAAGAGGTCGGTCAGCGCAGCTTGTTCGACCTCAACCCGACTTTTTTAGGTTCGACGCCGAGCGCCAAGCTCACGCTTGCATCCGACGCACCCCCCTTGTCCGAGAAGAAATGCTTGGCTGATGAGAAGGAATTGCTGGGCACCTACATGTCGCGCCATCCGTTGGACATTCTATCCAAGTACATAGATGAGCGACTTACGGCTGTCTCTCAGATTGACGCCACCCTAGAGGGCGCCCAGGTTCGCGTGGCAGGGATTGTCAATTCGGTTCGCGCTATCGCGACCAAAAAAGGCGATATGATGGCCTTTGCCCAATTCGAAGACCTGTCGGCAGCTATCGAATTGGTAATCTTTCCACGCACTTATGAGGAAAGCAAAGCACTGCTGGAAGGCGACTCGGTGCTGCTGGTGCAAGGCAAAGTGGATATGCGCGATGATAAGCCCAAGTTGGTAGCCGATGCTATTGAAACTTATCGCTTACCTCAAGATGCACGCAAACGTCATGTGGGCGCCGACAAACCCAAACAAGTGCTCGTCGAGATCCCTCTGGGTAAAAACGAGCAGAAAGAAGTGGAGCTTGCTGGTCAGGTATTCGATATTCTCTCTCAATCTCCAGGAGGCATTCCTTTCATCGTCCATTTGAGCGCCCCTTATGGCAGAGTGGAGGTTACTTTCCCCAATCTAGCGACGGCCTATTCACAGCAATTGGAACAGCGCGTCGTTGCCCTGGTAGGTCGGGATCATTTCAAGGTAGTATGGGCCTGATCTGGTTCATCATCTGAGTGGATGCTTCCGGAAGAGGAGCGATGGGATGAGCGCAATGCGCGGAGTAAGCCGGGTTCTCGTAATCGCTTCCCTTGTCATTCTGCTAATAACAGGGGGGATGCCCGTCTCGGCAGACGCGCCCATTGCCTGGCAGCAGACTAACGGCCCGCACGGAGGCTCAGTTGAGACCCTGGTTATCAGACCGGATAATCCCAACGAAATCTTGATCGGCGCCCCGAACGGTATGTATAGGAGCACCGATGGCGGGCTGAGTTGGCGCCACCTGGCGCAAGAACCGATCGCGTGCCAACCAATCAGAGTGATGGCCGTTGCACCCGCGCAGCCACAAACGATCTATGCCGGGGGCGATTATGGCCTGTTTCGCACGACGGATGGCGGCGACTCGTGGACACAGATCGGCAACGGGCTGACGGGTGACTATGTATCATCGTTGGTCGTCCACCCAGCGCACGCCGAGATGCTGTATGCCGGTGTAGATAATGCCTTGTTCAAGAGCAGCGATGGGGGCGATCATTGGACGCTGGCAAATAGCGGATTGCCCTCGAATGGCATCTGGTCGCTGGCAATTCACCCGTCGGATCCCAACTTGGTTTATGCGGGCGCCGAAGACGGCATCTATGTCACTGCCGACGGCGGCAAGAACTGGTATCCAACAGGTCGAGAGATTGTCCAAGATGAACGTGCTGGAGCTATTGCTATTGCGCCACATGACCCACTAAGGCTATACGCGGGAACGCCGATGGGCTTGTTTCGCTCAGTGGATGGCGGGGCGAACTGGCAGAGCATTGAACTTCCTGCCGAGATTTTGGCTGGCCTGCCCAATGACGCAAACCGTATTCGCTCTGTTGTTGTTGACCCTCATACCAGCGGCGTCGTTTACGTTAATGTAGCGGGGCGGATTATCCTCAAATCGGAAGATGATGGTGACAACTGGAGCGTATTGGCCAGCGTAGCTAGTGATCAGCCCATCCACGTCCTAGCGATTCATCCCCAAGATTCGCAGCAACTCTTTTTAGGCACACGTCAAGGCTTTTTCAAGAGCCTTGACGGCGGCCTCATGTGGGTGAACTCTAGCGAAGGCATCCTTGCTAGTGAAATCCGCCAGATCATTGATATCCCGAAATCGAAGGGGCGCCTCTATGCGGCTACTTCCCTGGGTATCTTTCGCACCGAAGACCAGGGCAAGCATTGGGTTGAGATCAATCAGGGGCTACGCGACCTGAATATTCTCGCCCTAGCAGTGGACCCTGGCGATCCCCGTCATCTGTTCGCGCTGGCGCAACAAGGGGATATTTATCGTAGCATAGATGAAGGCGATAATTGGACTCTGACGCATCAGGCAGCCTTTCCAGGAGTTATATTTGACAATCTGGTCGTTTGCAGGCCGCATGAGCAGAAGGAAAGTATCCCTATTGTATATCTGGGCGCTTCCGGCCAAGCCGGCGTGTGGCAAAGCTCTGATTTAGGCAAAAGCTGGACTCTTCAGAAACAAGGGTTGCCCGACGATCCTCAGATGAGCGCTATTGCGCTGGTCCGCGCCGATCCTGCGTTTCTCTATGCAGGAGTTGGCAGAGGGGTTTATCGCCTCCCAGTACAACCGAATTTCAAAGGCGACCTACTATGGCAACGCGTCTCTACACATCCTCTCAAAGGACGTGTGATCAGTATCTCTGCCGACCCTGGTAAGACCGGTCTGATCTATGTGGCTACCGAAACAGGCGATATCTATCGAGGCCGAAACGATGGTTCGCGCTGGGAGCTGTTGGCCAGCGATGCTTTGCCCACCAATCTGATTGTAGAGACCCTAACATTTTTGCCTCGTCGGGGTCGAACACCCTTGTTATGCGCCACCACAAACGGAGGGATGTTCTCTAGCCTAGATAACGGCAAGACTTGGGCGCTCAACAGCGTAGGGTGCTTGCAAAGGGCGAGCGTGCGCTGTCTGGCTACTGATGACCAGGTGCCGGGGGTGCTTTATGGCGGCACGGCCAAAGGCGGTGTATATCGCGGGTATGACACAACCCCACGCCTTACGCCAGTGATACTTTATGGGCTAGTTGCATTAGGGATTATCGCGTTGGCGGCCGCGGTATGGTTTGCGCGCCGGTATCTGCGCAAGCGTCGGCTGGCTCAAAATGACCTCTTTGAGCGCAACTGGGAGCAATGGAACCAAATTATCGCTGCGCAGCTGGCTGTCAAAGAGCATGTCGGTCTTCAGTCGCTGACCGCTATCCCGCCACAGGCACGCGTTCTCGCCATGCGCCGGTATATTGATACGCACCGCGACCAAGATTTGGTTTTTCGCGAAGAGACCACTGCCATTGAGCCTGCGAACACACTTAAATTGCAGCACTTGGCTGAAAATTGGCTCTCATTGATCAACCGCCTGGAGAATGTAGAGAGCGCCAAACCAGTTGCCGCCAGAATCACCGAGCAAGTATGTGAGTTATTAGGATTTTCGCCAATCGAATATCGTACTTTTCACTCATTATTTGGCTACTTGGTCAAAGCGCCTACAGTGCGCCTGAGCATTCCACTTAACTTTCCGATTATCTTTATGCTCAAGCGCGATTTGACGATAGAGGATGTCCGAGGCGTGCGCGACCTGATGAGCGTGCTCAACGTTACATCCTTCTTTGCCCTGCTCGTTGTAGTAGATGACGCGCTTGATCTGCGCGAACGCGCCAAAGAACTCAAACGCTTGGTGCGCAGCGGCGCCGATGATTTTATCGTGCTCGACTACCAAGATCTGCGTAGCCTCTTTCTCTCCAAAGATGCCGAACGGCAACTCATCAGTATCATCCTCACCCAGGTGGATCTCACGGTAGTGTCTCCCTATGTGCTCTCTGGCCCCGTACCTGAAAATATGTTCTTTGGTCGCGACTATGAACTCAAGGCCATTCTACGAACAATCCGCGAACGTAGCTTTGCCATCGTGGGCGGACGAAAAATCGGCAAAACCTCGGTA
>CAZYPJ010000094.1:11695-12880 GCA_964649365.1 uncultured Anaerolineales bacterium
ACAAAGTACACCGGCTCATCGAACAAACCAGCGGCCTGTTCTCGATCCATCTGGATTGCCAATACGTTACCAATTATCAAGAGTTTTTCGATGCCTTTGCCCAGAATGCACAGATCACTATCGAGGCGGCCGCGCCCGATATGCTGCGACGTGCGATGGTGCGCCTGCGGCGGCAACGCGGCGGCAACATGATCGTACTGCTGTTGGATGAGGTGGATCAACTGCTGGCCTACGACAGCCAACAACAGATGCGTTTGTTCTTGGTATTCAGGGCTTTATCGCAAGAGGGATTGTGTCGTTTCGTATTCTGTGGCGAACGGCAATTGAATAAAGTACTGCACGACCCGGCTTCACCGCTATTCAATTTTTGCAATACGATCTGCTTGAGCTATCTCGCACCCCGCGATGCCCAACGCATGATCCAGGAACCCATGTTGGCGATGGGGGTCATCTTTGAGGATGAGGAGACCATTCTTAATCGAATTATTGAACTATCCTCGTGTCACCCGAACTTGGTGCAATATATTTGCCAGATGGTGCTGGTACGCATCAACGAACGCGGCGAGCGTACCCTGCGGTTGGACGATGTGGAGGCTGTCCGAAATTCAGGGGAGTTTCGCGACTTTTTCCTTGAAGTGACCTGGGGTAATGCTACGACGCTGGAGCGATTGATCACTGTACTGATGGCGAATACGCCCAACTTTACCAACGCCGATGTGCGTCAGGCCTTGCAGCAACACGGTTGCCAGGCATCCAATACAGCAATCGAGGGAGCATTAGATGGATTAATGCTCTTTTCCATCTTACAGCGTCAGGGCAATACATACACTTTTGCTGCTCAGGCGTTTCCCGCTGTGCTTCGGGAATCGGGACTGGATCGAGAATTTATAGATGGCCTGATCGAGCGATTTGGAAACGAGAATCGAGCAGACTGAAGGCTCTCGTCCAGGTCGACTATCCTTCATGGCGGGGAGCGGCCTCTTGCGCATTGGCCACTCCTAGCCAGAAATGATACGGCAGAATATCCTGAGCGGCAATCACAGCAAGCGTCTGTCGGGTGGCGGCTTGGTTAGGCAAAGTCGCCGGATGGACGTAACACACAGTAGGCGCACTGCCATATTTGGCCAAGTAGTATTTGACCGCCAGTTCGATCTTGGCGTCGAATGGGCGACCAGGCGTATCATC
>CAZYPJ010000095.1:0-12841 GCA_964649365.1 uncultured Anaerolineales bacterium
CCGTCCACCGCCCACCGAGCCAATGGCTGTTGGTAGCAAACACATCGCCCGCCAACAACTCGTTGCCGATAGCGATGATCTCAACGCCGATCATACCTATCCCCTTAAAGACTCACACGGAGGCACGGAGAGCACGGAGAGAAAAAGACTTGCCAAGTGACATTTTCGTAATGATGTCCTATACTCCCAACCCCAGACCCGAGACCCTATACCCCATACCCTCTGTGTTCTCCGTGTCTCCGTGGTAAACCAATCCCGGATAGCGGCGCACATCGGCCAGGGCGCGATAGAGCGCCAGACGGGGCAGCGCGCCCCACTCGGTGATGACCAAGTCAAAAAACGTCAGCGGCGTAACGTCAAAGTAGGGGTTGGCGACCGAGAGACCTGCGGGCGAATCGGTCGCGATCTCGCGCGGGTCGCCTTCGCGTTGCAGAGACCAACGCGGCCAGGGGAGCAACTTGTGGCTGATGCACACGGCGATCACGGGCAGTTCGCGCTCCATAGCGGCGCGGGCCAACGTGGCCGTGCCTACCTTGTTCACCAGGCCCGCCGGCGAGATGGCGTCGGCCCCCACCACCAGCGCCTGCGCCTGGGCCAGCGCGCCAAAGAGCGCCATATCGGCCATCAACGTCACGGGCAGGCCGGCGCGGGCCAACGTCTCGGCCAGAACGCACCCCTCATACATGGGCCGGCTCTCGCCGCAGATGACGCGCGGGCGCAGGCCGCGCTGCGCCAGGGCCAGCAGCGCCATCTCAACGGCGGCGCTGCGCGAATGGGTCAGGAGGACAGTGTAGCGCGCCAAATTGGTGGCCGCGCAACACGCCGCCGCTTGGATCGCCGAGGTCATCTCGCTCTGGCGCTGGGCTACAAACGCAAGGGCGCGCTCGCGCAACTCGGCAGGAACGGCCTCGTCGGATAGCTCGCGCACGGCCCACAAGAGGTCATTGGCCAGGCGATAGAGGCTGGCCATCGCGGGTTGCGCGCCGATCAATTGGCGTCCCAAGATCAACAACCAGCGCCGATAGCGCGCCGCCGTGACGGGCGCATCGGCGTAGGTCTCGACGGGCAACGCGGCGATAGTCTCGGCTAGCGCCTGCGCCGCCCGCGCGGTGATTTCTGTGGCCCCAGAGGTGTTATCGCGCCGCAGGGCCTCGATAGCGGCGCGCCAAGCATCGTTGGTCATGGGTCGCCCAAAAATGGACAGGATTAACAAGATTTACAAGATTGTGGAGGCGCATGAACGTTTATCAGCGCTATATCGGAAAAAGGCATGAAATCCTGGGAATCTTGTGAATCCTGTCTGAAATCCCATTGCCATTCGAGGGTTATAGTTCGATCACCACCTTGATCGCCGCCCGTTCACGCAGCAGGCGCAGACCCTCGTGGATGTCCTCCAGCGGCAAACGATGGCTGATCCACCGGCTCAGTTGCAGCGTCCCGTCGGACACCAGCGCCAACGCCTCGGCGTGGACATCCTCTTCGCGCACGGGCAGGTCCACCATGCGCCCCGCCGCGCGCGCCGCGCGGATCGGCTCGCTGGGCGCGTCGCCCTCGGCGGCCACGCCATAGACCCCCACCAGGCCGTCGGGCCGCGCCAGCGCCAGAGCATCTTCTTGGGCGGCGACGCTGCCCACCGCCTCGATCACGCGGTCGAACGCGCCCAAGCCCACGTATTTGGATTCATCTTGGGCGCAGGGCTGGCCGCCGGCGACATAGTTATTGGCCCCCAGATCGAGAAAATCGTGGCACAGTTCCTTGCGGCGGCCAAATACTACCACAAAGGGCGCGCCCAGCCAACGCGCCCAGTAGGTGAACGCCCGCGCCACCGGCCCCGTGCCCACGATGGCCGTCCAGGCGGTTCGATCAATGCCGGCGGCCCGAGCCGAAAACAGCGTCTCTTTGAGCGTAATGAAGGCGGTGGCCTCGGCAGCGTTCCATGCGTTGGGGATAACCTGCTGTTTGGCCCACATGCCGTTGGGCTTGGCGCCCGGATGGTCGGCGGCCCAGGCGGCGAGGTCGGTCGCCAGGCCGTATTCGGCCAAGCCGCCCCAGGCCGAGGCGATCCCCACCTCGGGGGCGTATTCGGCGCCGGGGCGCAGCACGCGCTGGCCCAATGTATAATTGCGCACCTTCTCGCCCAGCGCCGTGATGACGCCCACGCTTTCGTGCCCCAAGATCAGCGGCGTGGGGATGTGGGTGACGAAATGGCGTTCAATGATTTTGATATCGGTCGACGTGCTCAGGCTGCCCGCCTCGATGCGAACGAGCGCCTGATATGGCCCCGGCTGGGGCATGGGGACCTCGCGCACCTCCAACTGGTTCGGGCCAGCCACCACCGCTGCTCGCATTGTACCTCCTCGGCGCGACAGATTGGGGGGATTTTAACCATTAAGACGCAAAAGCACAAAGGTTAGTGAGATGTCGCGCAATCCCACGCCTGCCAATCGCTCGGTTCTGCTTCCCAGGCGGCGTACAAGGCAACGCCGCCGATGCTATCGCTGCCCTCGGCGAGATAGGCCGAGAGGCCCGCCACCCCATTGACCACATTCTCTGCGCACGGGTGGTGGGTCAACGTGCGCTCGCGCGAGGCCGACACGCCGATCAACAATTCAGTGGACGACCCGGCGAGCGCCCGATCCATAGCGCGTGCCTGTTCCCGCATCCACAGGCGATAGAGGGCCGGGTGCGGCGCCAGGCTGTCGTAGGTCATCGCCGCAATCTGATCTACGCGGCTGCCCACTTGCCGATAGTAGGATGGACTCCATTTGTAGCGTCGCAATAGGGGCAGGCTATTGATTCCAGCGGGCAGCCAGTAGGCGCCGGCCACGCTCAGGATGGCTTCATCGCCGATAGCTGCCCTAATCTCTTCCAGCAGGCGCAGGTAATCTGCGTCGCCGTCGGACACCGGTTCGGCGTCCACATGGATACCATCAAAGCCGACTTTACGCACCATCTCGGCGGCCCAAGTCACGATGTGTTGGCGCGCGGCCTCATCGCCGAGATCTACCCAACCGCGCATCCCGATGGGACGCTCGTTGCGTAGCGGGACGCCGATCCAGGCCAATAGGCGAGTCTCCTGGTTCGATGCCCGAAAGGCGCGCATGAAGGAGGCGGCGTGGTCGTAGGTGGGGTTGAGCGAGCCATCGGGTTTGACGTAGGTCGTGTAGGGATAGAGGTAGCGCAGGCGATGGGCAGCAGCGTCGGCGGTCAGGCGCTGTACGGCAACAGAAGCAGCCGGCGCTGAGGTCCACTCTACGCCGATCCAGGCGGCGTTGCGCGCGAGCTGGCGCCCGCTCGGTTTGACGGTGGTCGGAACCCAGCCCCATAGCCCGATTGCTACCGTAGCAAGGCCGGCGAAAGCGAGCAACTCGACAAGCAGCTTTCGCCTCATGGCGTGGGTTGCCCCGCAACGCGATACAACAACGCCGTGACGTAACAATGATCCGACCCTGTGCCGCAGCCCACGTGGGCCTGGGCGGCGGCTAGATCATCCGTGTGTAAGATGAAATCAATGCGCGTAAACGGGCCAGGGATGGGCATATCTCCCAGGTGCAGCCCCTCGGCAAAGGTCCAGCCCATGCCGCTCCCCGCCTCGCGGAACGAGTCGCGCAGGCGGCGGGTGGCCAGCCAGTAGGCGCGCGTCTGGTCGCTGATGTTGAAATCGCCCAACACCAGGGCCGCCTGCCCCGTCGCCTCTGCGCGGCGCACGGTTTCGAGGATTTGGCGCTGCTGCGGGGCGTCGTCCAGTTCGATGCACGTGGGCAGATATTGCGTCCAGCCCAGGTCGGGCGGGTAGGGATGGACGACGAACAGGTGCAGCGGCGCGCCCTTCCAATCTACCACAGCGTGCAGGCAGGGGCGAGCGCCCGGCGTCGGCTCGAACCAGTCATAGCTCGTAATCGGGTAGCGGCTCAACAGGCCCGTGGTGCGCGCCTCGGCTTCTAGGACGCGATAAGGATAACGCACGCCCACCACCGCACGCATCCGCGCCGCCGAGATGGGCGTGATCTCTTGCACCGCCACGAGGTCGGCCCCCTCGCGCTCGATGGCCGCCACGATACCTTCCGAGTCGGCCAGGTACAGCGCCGTGTTGAACGTCATCACATACAGCGCGCCATCAGGCGGCGGAGCATCGGCGCGCGGCAAATAGAGCGGCGCATACAGCGCGCCGAACACCAAGCCCGTCGCGGCCAGGCCGCCCAGCGCCGCGCGCGAGCGCGCCAGCAGCGCCCAGGGGATCAATAGCGCCAGCGGCGCAGCCAGAAAGGGGTAAAAGCTGTTGATCATCGCCAGCAGCGGCGACCAATACCAGCCGGTGTAGCGCAACAAGAGCAAGCCCAGCACAGCGAGGGCGTAGGCCAGCGAGAGGAGGGTCACGATCCGAGGGCGCTGGCGCGGTAATGGGCGGTGCGCGGCGTTCGTCATAGTTCGCTCCTCGGCAGGATGGTGTAGAGCAAAAAAAAGCGGCGTCTGTAGGATCAGACGCCGCCCGGCAACGATCAGTTCCGGCTTAGCCTTTGATCCCCGACATCACGATTCCCTCGATAAAATAGCTCTGCGCCGAGGCGAACACCGCTACTACCGGCAAAGTGGCGATCAAGCTGCCTGCCATGATGAGATGCTCGCGTGGTTTGCCCGGGTCGTCGGTGTAGGTGCGCAAGAACCACAATCCCAGAGGCAGGGTATACTTTTCCACCTTGTCCAAAAAGATCAGCGCGTGCAGGAATTCATCCCACGCGCCGCGAAACGTAAAGATGGCCAACGCCGCCAGCGCCGGCTGGCAGTTGGGCAACAAGATGCGCCCCAGAATTCTGAGCCGGCTGGCGCCATCGAGCAGCGCCGACTCGTCCAACTCGTAGGGAATGCTCATCAAGAACTGGCGCATAAGAAAGATGCCAAAGGCGCTGCCGAAAAAGGAAGGGACGATCAATGGCTTGAGCGTGTTGACCCAGCGCAGCGCACGGAACATCATGAACAGAGGGATAATCGTCACATAGACGGGCATCATCATGCCGCTGAGGCACAGCAGAAAGAGTATTTCGCGCCCCGGGAAACGGAACCGCGCAAAGCCATAGGCTACCAGGGTCGAAGAAACAAGCGTGCCCACCAACACCATGAACGTGACGATGATCGAGTTCTTAAAGAACACGCCAAAGCGGATGGAGGTCCACGCCTCAGCAAAGTTGCCCCACTGCGGTATGGCAGGCAATAGCTTGGGTGGATACGCCAACACCTCGATCCCTGTCTTGAGGGCGCTGGATACGCTCCACAGAAACGGAAACATAAAGCCCAGCGCCAAGAGGGTAGTTAGGATATTGAGCGTTACCGCGACGATCTCGCGCTGCGCGCGGGGCCAGATAGGTCGTTTGTGTTGCGTCGCTGTTTGCATGGGACCTCCTCTAGCGGCGCGACTCGCCGGCGTAATAGACCCACCGTCCCGAGAGCTTGCTTTGGATGAGGGTAACAATCAACACCGTGACGAACAGAATCCACGCTAGGGCGCTGCCATAGCCCATATCGTAGCTACGGAAAGCCATTTGGTAGAGGTGCAGAGCATAGAAATAAGTGGCATAGGCCGGGCCGCCGCCGGTGATAACGAACGCCATGCCAAACACCTGAAAGCTGCCGATGATGCCCAGCACCAGGTTGAAAAAGATGGTGGGCGAGATCATCGGCAAAGTGACGTTGAGGATTTTCTGCCACCAGTTGGCGCCATCCACCACCGAGGCGTCGTACAATTCGCGGGGCACGCCCTGCAAACCGGCTAAAAAGATCAACATGCGGTTCGAACCAATGCCTGTCCACAGGGCGATGAGGATCATCGAGGGTAAGGCCCAGCGCGGGTCGCTGAGCCACCCCGGCCCCTTGACGCCGAATATCATACGGATGACCTGGTTGATCACGCCTACTTCGGGCTGCAACAACCACCACCACAGCAACGAGGCTGCGACTTGGGGCGCCAGCGAGGGCAAAAAGAAACAGATGCGCCAGATCGTTGTGCCGCGCACGCCTCGGTCAAGCAACAGCGCCGCCAGAAACGACCCGATGATGCCCAATGGCACCGTCCAAATGGTCCATAGCAACGTACGCTCGACTGACTTCCAAAAGAGCGAATCCTTAAAAAAAGCCATCTGATAGTTTTGCAGGCCGATCCAGACCGGTGGACGTAACAGAGTGTATTGGTTCAAGCTATAATAAAGCGAGGCCAGCAATGGCCCGACGGTGAATAGAATAAAACCGAGAATCCACGGCGAGATGAACAGGTACCCCTGCAGCGCCTCACGCCGCTGATAGATGCTCAGCCTGCGCGCGGCCCGGCCTTTCAGGGCAACAGGTTCCGCTTGGGGTGTAGGTGCGTTCATATCAGCTCCTCACAGATGAAGGGGCAGAGACGCGACAAGCACAGAGGCAGAAACCGCCCCTACGAACAAGCATGAGCTACGCAAATAGGCATGCCCCGATCAAGCTTCTGTCGGGGCGCGGTTCATCGCGCCCCGACGAGATCGTTATGACATGAGAGCCGCCGATCAGAACGGCTTGGCCAGCACTTCGTCAATGGCTGCCTTGAGCCGCTTCATAAAGTCTTGGGTGAGTTTCTCCTGGCCCAGCCAGACCTTGTCCATCTCGTTCTTGAGCACTGTCTCTACCTCGCGCCCACGAGCGTTGGTGGGCTGGCGGAACTTTTCCTCTTGCGTCATGCACTCGTACTGGACGGCCAAGAAGGGATTTTCGGCGATGAGATCCTTGACGCTATCCTTGTCATCCACACGCCCGCCCAGGTAGCCGATGTCGCGCGATACCAAGTAGGTAAAACGCTGGTCGGCCATGGCATAGCTCAGCAAGAAAGCTTCCTCTGGGTGTTTGGAGGTGGCGATGGCCGAGTGCGTATCCACACAAGCCGTCCATCCGCGAGCCTTGCTCCCTCGCGGAAATTGGATCACACGCCACTTGAACGGCTTGGCCGCCGCCTCCACCGCCAGCTTGACGCGACGATTCATATAACGCTGGTTATGGTGCATCGCCAATTTGCCAGCCGCGAACAGCGCATCCGGCCCGCCTTCGGGGATGGCGGCGGGCAACGGCGCCAGCTTGTCCTCGTAGAACTTGCTCGTCCACTGCGCCCAAGCGAACCACTCTTCGCTATCGGCCAACGACTTGCTGCCATCCTCGCTTAGCTCCAACCCGCCGAACTGCCGTAAGGGGTTATAGAGCGCCATGATGTGGCCCGTGGCCGGCAGGTAGCCGTACACCTCGCGGTCGCTATCGGGGCCTTTGGTGAGCTTGGCTGCCCACTCCATCAATTGCTCGGGGGTGTTGCCATATTGTTCAGGCACGGGCAAGCCCGCCGCTTCGAACATCTCTTCATTGATCCAGACGTAACAGTCTCCTGGGTGCGAGCATTTGGGCAGGCCATACATTTTGCCCTCGTGGGTGAGCGTATCCACGCAGGCGGGCAGCCACTCGTCCTTCTTTTTGCCGAACTTGTCGAGGTAATCGTCGGCCACGGCGATGATGCCCAGCTTGACCATACGGGTGTGGTCAGTCCACACATCCGACGACCAAGTAAGGTCGCCCAGGGTCTGCGCGGCGGCCATCGTCTGAATCTTGGTCATGTACTCGCCGCCGGGGAGGGGCGATAGCTCGACCTTGATCTCGGGGTGTTCCTTCATGAACTCTTCGGGGCGGGTGATGTAAATCGGTACTTCGGATTGCTCGCCGCCGGCGCGCATGTGCAACTGCAGCACGATCTGCCCCTGGGCTGCCGGGGCAGCGGTAGGCGCTTCCTGCTTAACGGTGGGTTGGGCGGCAGGCTCTTCCTTTTTGGCCTCGGGGACAGGTGTGGGTTTGGGGGCGCAAGCCGCCGCCACAACTCCCATGCCTACGATAGAGGCCAGGCGGAGAAACGCTCTTCGACTCAGTGTGTGCTCCATGTCCTCATCTCCTTTGCTTGGCGAAACCGACACGGCCAAAACGCGGGATCTGTGGCGCAGGCGACAACACGGGGGGTGATGTTGCCTTCCACACAAGCGAACGCCGATATGTTGGAAAGGTGGCCGAACGCTATCAATCGTAACATATCGAAAGTGGGTTGTCAAGTCGTTTCGATTTTTTGGCTCTAGCCCTATCCGTTCCCCACTCTCTCCCTCACAAATAAAATCGGGGCGGCCCTGACAGGTCGCCCCGCTAGAGTGATAACTCGGATACAAAATTAGGCGCTCATCTGATGCTTTGGTCGCCACAACCACATCGCTACCGCCGCGCCGAGCGCCAGGATAGCCCCGAACAGGAAGGGCGCCGACGGCCCGAACCCACGCCAGCCGCCCACGCCCTGCCATAGCACGCCGGCGATCAGCGAAGCGGGAAAATCGAGGATGCCCAGCACGGCGTTATACGTGCCATAGGCCGTGCCGCGCAGCTCGGCGGGAACGAGATCGGCCACCATCGCCTTGGCAGTGCCATAGGCCAGGGCGTAATAAACCCCGTAGAGTGCATAGAGCGCCCATACGTGCCAGGCCGCTTTGGCCAGCGCAAAACCGAGATAGATGATGGCATAGGTCAGCCAGCCGCCGATGATGAGCCGTCGCCGTCCCACGCGATCCGATAAAGAACCCGCCGGGGTCGAAAGCAGCGTGTAGATGAGGTTGAAGGTAATCAGCATCCCCAGAATGCCGGCGACGCTCAGGCCGCGCTCTTGGGCGCGAAGCACCAAAAAGGCGTCGGACGAGTTGCCCAGGTCGAACACCCCCACGATCAGCATGAACACCAGGAAGGGCCTGCCCAAGCCCCGGAAGGTGATCTTGGGCGCTGCAGTTTTGGCGCCTGGGCGGACGGGCACGTCCTTAGCGCCCACCATCAGCGACGCCACCGCCAGAACCGCGGGTGCGAGGCTGATGAGCACCAACGTCTGAAAGGTGTTACGGGTCAGATCCACCGCGCCCGACTGGGCGATCAGCACCACCACCAGAGCGATGGCCAAGCCCAACACGGCGCCCGCCGTATCGGCGGCGCGATGAAAGCCAAAAGCCAGGCCGCGCTGGCTCGGCTCGATGCTATCGGCCACTAGCGCATCGCGCGGGGCAGTGCGTACGCCCTTGCCCACGCGATCGGCCCAGCGCGCGCCCGCCGCCACTCCCCATGATCCAGCGATATAGAAAAACGGCTTGGATAGCGCTGAGATGCCATAGCCCGCCACAGCCAGCCATTTGCGCGCGCGCAGCCGGTCGGAGAGCCACCCCGAGAAAACTTTGAGCAGGCTGGCGGTGGCCTCGGCCACGCCCTCGATCACGCCGATGATGTTGGCGCCCACGCCCAGTACATTGCTCAAAAAGAGCGGCAAGATGTTGAGGATCATTTCGCTGGAAATGTCCATGAAAAAACTAGTCAAGCTCACGGCCCAGACGTTGCGCGGCAGGGCGCGCAGCCCCTTTTTTGCTGCCTCCTGGCTCATCGTCGTATACCTCCTCGGAAGTGTAATGGATGCCTCGGCCTCTCTATATGTGACCTATGCTGCTGTCTCTATCTTGAAGGCTTGATACAGCGCCTCGTACAACATCGCGCCGCGCCGTTCCAACTCGCTCACATCTAGGCCAGAGTGTACCCATCCATCCAGGATGCGCCGCACCCCCGCCACTTCGGGCAACAGCGTGCTCTCGTCGCCCAGGTCAATCTCGTGGACGATCCGCGCGATCTGGTCGAGCGCGGGGTCGCGCAGATCCAAAGCGGCCAGCAGCACCTCGAACGTGCACAGGTTGCCCCGATGCGACCAGGCGGCCCCTTCCATGTCGAAGGCGATCTGGTCGGCCTGGGGCGCGTCGGCGTATTCGATGCGCGCCTGGTCATCCACATACCGCCGGATCAGCCAGATGCACGCCAGCCGATCCACATAAGGGTGCGGGCGCGTGACCCACACCCTGTTGCGCAGACTGGCCAGCTCCACCGGCGCGATAGGGGACGCGCTCTCGCTTACCGGGCGCAACAGCCGCTGGATGCGCTCCAAATGCGCGGCGACTTGAAGCCCCTCGGCGCAGTGAAAGTAATCAGTTCGTTTCGTGTCTTCCAGCCGACGGAACAGGCGGCGCAACGTCTCGCGGTATTGCGCCAGCGCCTCCTCATCGGCGCCGGCTGGCGGGGCGGATTGGAGGGCCGTAGCCTGCGCCTCCAGCTCGGCGTATTCCTCGCGGCAGGCGCGCCGGAACAGCTCGATGATCTGGGCGTCCTCCCAGCCAGCAAAGGCCTCTACGTGGGTCAAGAGCGCCTCGCCGCCCGCCTGCCTGATCTCTTCGGCCAGCCACTGAAACGCCTCCAGGCACTCTTCGTTAGCAGGCAAGACGTTGACCCCGCCGGGGAGCGCAACGACGCCCAGCCGCCGCAGTCGCCGCCACACTGCCACGCGGTTCGAGCCTTTGTCGGTCGGCAACGAATAGGAGAACGCTATCCATTTCATGGCCTGACCTCCTTATGTGGGATCATAACATATATTTCATATAAATGCAATAGGTATAACATTACTTCCTCAAACTGGCGCGATAGGTCGTCCAGTTGCCGTACACCTCGCGTGTGCGCCCCTGGCCTCGGTAGATGTATGTAAACTGGAATTGCCGCTATAATCAGAGTGAACGCACACGCCTGAACCCGTCGGTCAGTTTTATGTAACAGACAGGAGGCGCCAATGAAGCTATTGCTCTTGGCCGACCTGCACGACCGCACGATCCCGCTCGCAGCCATCGCCGCCGAGCTGGCTGCGGCGGACGCCGTGCTCTTGGCGGGCGACCTGACCCATTTCGGCGGGGCGCGCGCCGCTGAGGGAGTGGTGGCCGCGGTGCGTCGCCATAACCCGCGCCTCTATGCTGTGGCGGGCAATTGCGATCAGCCCGACGTCGAGGATTATCTCATCGCTGAGGGGATCAGTCTTCACCGGCGGCATGCGGTCTTGGGCAAAGCCGCGCCTGGCCAGATCATCTTGGCAGGCGTGGGCGGGTCGCTCCCTAGCCCCGCCGGCCACGCGCCCAACGAGATGGACGAGGCCGATCTAGCCGACGCGTTGGAAGCCGCCGTCGAGGGCGCTCCCGCTCCCGCTGGCGCGCCGCTCGTCCTCGTCAGCCACCAGCCGCCCTACGACACCGTGGCTGACCTGGCCCGCATCGGGCGGCATGTGGGCAGTTGCGCCGTGCGCGCATTCATCGAGCGCCGCCAGCCATTGGTTTGCGTCACGGGCCACATCCACGAATCGCGCGGCGTGGGTTGGCTCGGCCTCACGCTGATCGTCAGCCCCGGCGCTTTTCGCGACGGCTACTACGCCTGGCTCGACCTGGGCGCAGCGTCGCCGCTAGTGGAACTGAAGAGGGTATAGAATGAGAAGAATCTCCTATACCCTACACCCTTTTACCAGTTCGCATGCGACCCATCTCGCCGGTGCAGGTGCGGGAACTCGGTGTACTTGAACATCCGCGAGGCCACCACCTCTTCGTTGATCTCGACGCCGATGCCGGGCTTGTCGGGCGCGCGAAAGCGCGTCCCTTCGACTGGTTCTTGCCCGTCACCCACGTCGGATATGCCTTGATCTCGCTGATCTTTATCACGCTGCTCCTTTGCAGATTGAGGGATCGCTATCGCTGAGGATATTGTAGGCGGGGTGAAGGACAAACGGCGGGGAAGGGCGGCGGCGAACATCGGCGCCAGGCAAGCGGAGGTCTATCTGAGATCGACAGCGAAGGGGTTTAGCGCTTGCAGCCTATCGATGAAATGCCTGGCTTCTGTAGGGTATAGCTGAGCAGATCTGAGAACCAACGAAGTTGCTTCCCTAAATTGCCGCTTGTAACCTGTACTCTGTGAGGCAATCTCACATGCACTTACGGCAGCGTCAAGTTTCTGTTCCAGTGCATCAGAAAATAGTGGTTTTATTTTTTCTAACCGATTCATATACATATTTCCTTTTTCACTATGCATTTGGCGCATTCTCTGTACTTTTCCGAGTACGCTCGCCCATTGATTTTCGTATTCTGGGGTATTCCTTCCGAGTTGGGCCTGTGACTCACATTGCATTACCAAAGCTCGAATGCTTGCACGCTTTTCGCGGCGCAGCGTCGGCCTGCCTGCGTTTATATTGAGGTCATGAATCCTCATCTGATGCCCATTTGTCGCAATATCAATTTTGTGTCGGCTCGGCCTAATACCCTTGCTGGCAAACATGCCGAAGACTTGCCGAAAAATGGCATGCAGTCCCGCTAGATCCACAAATTGCTCGGTGGTTATCGTAATGTCATCAACGTATCTCGTATATTGAAAGCCATTTCGACGCAAACTGTCCACGACTTGCGGCTCTCTGTCCCAGAACACAAAGTTGCCAATTGCTGAACTGGTACATGCTCCTTGCGGTACGAACCCCTCATGCGTGGTTAGCTGCGTGAGTGCTACAGCAACCTCTTCTGGGAAATGAAGAAGCCCCATCAATGTTCTTGTGACGACCGGGGCTTTAATTGAAGGGAAGAAATTACTTGCATCTAGTGTTATCTTGACGCGAGCACCAACGTGAGACTTGGCGTCAGCGATGTCGTTTCGCGGGGACAAATCATCCTTGACGGCAAACAGGTAGGGTGGATACTTAACCGCGTTGAAGATGTGATCTAGAATACGTTTCTGAACGATCCTCAATTCCCCTTTCACACTGTATATTTCTCTGAAGCCACCACTTGGTTTGAGTTCTCTTTTCCATAGTCGGAAATACGAATCCGCCTCTTCGATGAGGCGGATCAATTCATTGTCGTTCAGCGACAGTGCCTTGGAGAGGGAGTGGATATTTCCCATCGGCCTATGGAGGTAGGTTAGTCTTTCCACAAGAGTT
>CAZYPJ010000096.1:0-1148 GCA_964649365.1 uncultured Anaerolineales bacterium
TTACGCTCATCTGGGTTTACGTTCACGTTGCGCTGCTTCATAGATCGCCGCCAAGTTACGGGCCAGGCCCGGTGCATCGTAGGCGGCGGCCGTGGCGCGCGCGTTCGACGCCAGTTTGCGCCGAAGAGGCTCATCGTCCAGCAGCCGCTGCATCGCCGCCGGCAAACCGCGCACATCGGCTGCCAGCAGACCATTCTCCTCGGGAACGATTAGGTCACGACTCCAGGGGCGATCCAGCGTCACCACCGGCAGACCCGCCGCCATCGCCTCCAACAATACCAGTCCTTGGGTCTCGCTGGGAGAGGCATAAGCAAAAGCGTCCGCAGCGATCAGATAGCTTGGCACCTGCTCGAACGGCACAGGGCCAGTCAGGATCACCCGATCCTTTAGTTTGAGGTCGTGGAGCCTGTTGAGCAAGGCTTTGCGATGCGGCCCCTCGCCCACCACCAACATTCGCGCATTATCGCGGCGCCGGGCGACTAGAGTAAAGGCATGGAGCAGAGCGTCCAGCCCTTTTTCTCGCGCCAGGCGCGAGACTACGATAAAAATGAAGGCCCCTTGCAAGCCATATTGCTCGCGCACTGGCAAAGGAGCAAGGTTAGCGTACAAACTGAGGTCGAGCGGCGTAGGCAGGATCGCTAGCCGCCCAACGACGCGCGGATAGCGATGGGCAATGGCACAACGAGCGCTCTCGGAAGGCGCGATGATCCGTTGGCACTCATCCAGATAACGCCCCAATAGCCACTGAGTATAAGCTCGAAATACGCCCTTGCTAAAAGGCATATAGTCGGCGTAGGCTTCGTAATGGCTGTGATACGTGAAAACCAGTGGTACGTTGCAACGCTGCGCCTGGCGCGCCGCTTCACGCCCCAGCAAAACAGGGTGCTGGCTGTGGATCACATCGAGATCGAGCTGGGCAATGGCTTTGTCAATCGCCGGGGAAAAGGGGATCGCCACAGGGAACGCCACGGGGCGTTCCAGCTCAAAGGCCGGGTAGCCGAACGTTTGCGGCTCTTTTCTGCTGTGATCGGGCGTCTCGGGCGCAAAGACGTACACCGCGTGCCCTTGACGGATCAGTTCGGCGCGAAAGACGCTGACCGAACGCACCACGCCATTGATAAACGGTTTGTAGCAATTGGTGAAAATAC
>CAZYPJ010000096.1:1158-12727 GCA_964649365.1 uncultured Anaerolineales bacterium
GCACGTGTGCTCCGCAGAGTGCTAAACAGACTCGTGCTCCGTGCGCAAGATGATCTCTTCTTGCATCCGGGGCGAGAGGCCAACAAAATAATCACTATAGCCGCCGATGCGCACCACCAGGTCACGATACATCTCGGGCCGGGCTTGGGCCGCGAGCAGCGTCTCGCGATCTAGGACGTTGACCTGCACCTCAAAACCCCCGCGCCGCAAATACGTTTCGACCAAGGCGCGCAGACCAGCCACAAAATCATCGCGTCGCCCTGCGCGGCTGAACTTCAAATTAACGGCGATGCCCCCCAACATGGGCGTGTGATCCCATTTGGTGGCCGAAAGGATCGCCGCCGTCGGCCCCTGGCGCTCGCGCCCCTGCGCCGGCCCGGAACCATCGCCCAGGGCCACGCCGGCGCGCCGCCCATCGGCGGAGGCCATCGTCACAGCGCCCAGCCGCTCGTGCATCACCCAACAGAAAAAGCCGGGATGGAACGCCCCACCCAAATAAGTGCGATAGCGGCGGCATTCACGCACGATGCGCTCGGTGAGGCGCACCGCCAGACCATCCACCTGATCGTCATCATTGCCGTATTTGGGCAACTGGTTGAGCGCCCGCAGCCGTACATCCTCATGGCCAAGATAGTCGTTGCGCAGTATCTCGGCCAATTCGTCGAGTGCGAATTGCCCATCCTCATAGACCAGTTGCCGAATAGCGACTAACGCATCTATCAGGTTTGCCAGGCCCACAAAGGAGGGTTCGATCCAATTGTGGCGCGCCCCGCCATAATCAATATCCAACCCGCGCGCCAGACAATCGTTGACGAAACACGAGAGCAACGGCCAGCCGCCGTGGCGATAGCGCGTGGCCTGGCAAGTGTTCTCGTCCACCACCGCCGAGCGAATCGCCTCGGCCAGATGGCTCTCGTAGGCTGCTATCAGGTCATCAAACGTGGCCCAAACGGGTTTCTCGAGGTTGGCCTCAGTAACCAGAGCGCCGCCGCCGGCGAGTTTACCCTGCGTCGCAGCATCGAGCGAGGGAACGCCTAGCAGATCATGCAACAATTGGAGCAAATTGAGGTAGGGGCTGGCCACATAGACGTTCGACGAGGCGATAGGCGAAATCTCGACGCAAGTGCTGTGCTGATAGAGGCACGCCTCCGCCGGCGGCAAGCCCGCTGCGATTAGTCCTTGCGTGATGACCTCGTCGTTAAAAATAGCTGGGTGAGTGTATCCTTCGGCCAGGAACTGGCAGGCTCGATCCAACAGCTCAGTCGGCATGTCGCGGTGCCAGCACAGCCCGATGCCCGGATAGGGCAAGCGGATGTGCGCGATGCTCTCTAGCATCAGGCGCGTCAGCTCATTGCAAATATCAGCGCCGCTGGCGTCGCGCCCGCCAATCATATAGCCAACGGCCAGGCTGCGCGGCGTGTAGGCGCTGAGCATCAGCCCCAGGCAGTCAATGAGTTCTTGCGCCTGCGCCTCGCTCAATTCGCCCGAGGCGCGGTCGCGCCGGTAGAAAGGAAGCAGGTAGCGATCAGGCCGCCCCAATTGAAACAGGAGCATCTGCTGGCCGGCGCATAGGCAAAAGGTGACGAAATGGATGACCTGCATCGCCTCGCGAAAGGTGCGCGCGGGGTGTTCGGGCGCATATCGGCAGATCGCAGCAATCTCACGCAACTCGCGTCGGCGCACAGGGTCGCAGGCCAGAGTCGCCAAGCGGTCAGCCTCGTCAGCATAGCGCAGCGAGAGATCGCGCAAAGCATCCAACGTCAGCAAGCAAGCGCGATAGAAGGCGTCGCGCTCCAATTCATCGGGTCGGGTAAGATCGAGCGCAGCGCGATAGATTTCGATCTGCTGGCGCAGACCGGTCAATCCCCAGCGCAACAAGCGATCGTAATCAATGGCCATATGGGCGCGCTGGCCATACACCGCCGGCGCTGCGCGCGAGGCGTCGTCGCGCCAGTGAGCCAGCTCGGCCTGTTCCGCCTCGGTCAGCGCGCGCGAAGAGAAGCGTCCCACCAACAGATCATCGGGGCCGATTTCGGGCGTCAAACCGCGCAGCGTGTCGGCGATGGCCCGCCCCCGGCGCACGATATGCCATGGCTCGGCGGCGCTCGCAACCCACGAGCGCGCCCACAGCAACTCGGGTTCGTCGCGGTTGATCGGCGCTTGGGTCAGGATCGCTTGACGCAACCGTTCAACGCGCTCTGTCGCTTCCATCGCTCCCCTCCCGGCCAATACACTAGCCGTGCCGCGCCGATATGCCAACGCTGGCGGCCGCCGCAGTTAGCTCGTCCATCTGCTCCCGTTTGGGCATTTTCAGATCTTGGGCGCGGTAATCCAGATCGAGGCTATGATACTTGCCCCTGGCCATAGGGTGGAAGGGCAACAACTCATAGTAGAGCAGATTCGGCAGCTGCGCCGCGAACTCGGCGATAGCCTTGACCTCTTCGGGCGTGTCGTTGACGCCGGGGATGATCGGCGTGCGAACGATAAGCGGCTGCGGCTGCTCGCCCAGGCGCAAGGCATTTGCCAGGATTTGCTCATTAGGTACGCCGGTGCATTCGCGGTGTTTTTGCGAATCCATCAGCTTGATATCCATCATCACCAAGTCCGTCACCGGCAAGATGGCGGCCACGCGCTCCCACTGAAAGTTGGCTGCCGTCTCGATGGCGGTGTGGACACCCTCTTGTTTGCACTGTTCGAGGATCGCGTAGGAAAAGTCGAGCTGCAACAATGGCTCGCCGCCCGAAAGGGTGACGCCGCCATTGGAGGTCTCGTAAAAGGGGCGGTCGCGCAGCACCTCTTCCACCACCTGCTCCACCGTCTTGACCTCGCCGGCGATGACCAGGGCCTCGGCGTAGCAGGTATCGGCGCAGACCCCGCAGCCTTGGCATAACTCGCGCTTGAAAACGCGCTGACCGTCGTTCATCACATGCGCGCCCTGCGGGCAGCGCCTGAAACACTCGCCGCAACCGATGCAGCGATCCAAAAAAAGTTGCAATTCAGGCTTGGGCTTGAGCGTTTCGGGGTTATGACACCAAAAACAACGCAGATTGCACCCTTTGAGGAACACGGTGGTGCGGATGCCGGGGCCATCGTGAATCGAGAAACGCTGGATATTGGTAACGATGCCTTCCACGATTATCACCTTTTCGTGAGATGTGCAATCTATTTGCGGCTCAAGGCTCAATCATAGGCGATCAGAGCGGCCTGTCAAAAAGAAAAAAGACTGATCCCATAGGGTCAGCCTTTGGTGGTATAATGAACATCATAGGTACCGCATAGGGGAGTCGAACCCCTGATCTCATCCTTGAGAGGGATGTGTCCTAGGCCACTAGACGAATGCGGCGTATCAGTGGCGGTAACTATAGCATAAATCGGCCTTGTGTCAAATCTCATAGGAATCATGGGGTATTCATATGACGACGATGGAACTCAACATCCGAACGACGCTGCGCAATGAACTGGTGGACATTACACCCCAAGTGCAACAAGCCGTAGCCCATAGCGGGATGTCGAACGGCCTCTGCTACCTGTTCGTACCCCACACCACCGCCGGCATAACCCTGAACGAAAACTGGGATCCGGCGGTGCGAGATGATGTGCTCGGCACGCTCGAACGCTTGATCCCCCAGGTCGGCCCCTATCAGCACGCCGAGGGGAACTCGCCAGCCCACGTCAAAGCGATCCTGACTGGCTTTTGCGCCACGATCCCCGTCGAGGATGGAGCGCTCGCGTTAGGAACCTGGCAGGGGGTCTATCTGGCCGAGTTCGACGGCCCGCGCACGCGGCGCGTGGTCGTCAAGTTGATCGCGGGCTAGGCCGCACAACAGCAGCGCAGGGCCAGCTTTGCACCGGCCCTGCGCACGCGATTTTCTCTCAGTCAAAGTATGTATCGCCGTTCCATAGCAGCGACCGCGCCGCTTTGTCGTTCAGCTCGACGCCCAAACCGGGCCGGTTCGAGACGGCCATCCAGCCATCTTTGACGAAAGGCTTGTCGCCCTCGCACAAATCCTCCCACCAGGGCACCTCGCGAGCGTGGAACTCGAGCACCATAAAGTTGGGGATGGTAGCCAGCACATGGCACGCTGCCATCATGCCCAACGGCGAGGATACATTGTGCGGCGCCACCGGGATGTAGTAGGCGTCAGCGATGTCGCAGATGCGCCGGGCTTCCATGATGCCGCCCGCCTTGGCAAAATCGGGCATGATGATATCCACGGCGCGTTTCTCAAACATCTGGAGGAACTCCCAGCGGCTGTACTGGTTTTCGCCGGTGCAAATGACGGTGCTCGAGGCGCGCTTGACCTCGGCCAGCATATCGAGGTTCTCAGCCGGCACCGGCTCCTCTAGCCACATCAGACGCAGCCCCTCAATCGCCTTGGCCAGCGTGATGGCCGAGGGCAAATCGAGATGACCGTGGCAATCAATCGCCAAGTCAATCTCGTAGCCGACGGCCTCACGGGTGGCGCGGATGAGATTGATGATGTGGGTCATCTCTTTGGCGCTGGCCGTCCAGTTGTACGTGTCGTACTTGCCAGGGCTGACGTAATCCACATCGAACTTGACCGCGCCATAGCCTTCGGCGACGACTTCCAGCGCCTTTTCAGCATAAGCCTGCGGCTCGTTGGTCTCGCCAGCATGACAATCGGCATAGAGGCGAATCTTGTCGCGGAACTGGCCGCCCAACAGCTGATAGACCGGCACACCCAACGCTTTGCCCACGATGTCGTACAGAGCGTTCTCGATGCCCGTCAGCGCAAATGTGGTGGGCGCGGTGTGGCCACCCGAGTAGCGGCAGTGGCGGCGCAGAGTCTCGTACAGCGGCCCGATGCGCATCGGGTCCTGGCCGACCAAGAACTGCTTCAGCGTCAGCACCGTCTCTTTGGTGGCAAAACCATTGGAGAACGGCCCCGCCGAGCTGCACTCGCCCGTGCCCACGATGCCCGCATCGGTATAGATGCGGACAAAGGTCCAGATACTACCGCCGCTGTGCTCTTCGGAGCGACCCACCACGCAGGCTTGAACATCGGTGATCTTCATCGCGACCTCCTGGCTAGATGCAAAAAGAATGGCAGCTTCATTGCTGCCACAGTATAGAGATGGGAGAGCGCAAAAGCAACAGCGCCGGAGCTAACGGATGGTGCGTCGTCCCCCGCCGCCCGATTCGGACATGACGACTTTGAGCGAGTCGAGGCGGGCGGGTTCGAGCTTGCGCGCGCGCTTGACGGGGGGCTTTTCGACCGTTCTGCGCGTGGTCAGTTGCAGCGACTTGTACTGGTAGTGGTGACGCACCAGGCGCAGGATGAACGTGCCTGCCGACGCCATAAACAGCAACCAGCCCACTAGCAATCCGCGCCAGGGCTGGGGCACCTGGTAGATGCCCAGCGCCAGGATCACCCCAATTACGACCAACATCATCAGAAACGTTCCTTTGGCCAGGTAGCTCATTCTCAATCACCCCTTTTTCCAGATTCAATCACCAATGCGGCGTTATCCAAGCTAGTCTCTTGGGCCATCCACGATCCTAGCCCTTGCCGCGCAACGTCAATAGCGCGCTGCGCCTTGGCGCGGTTAAAGCCGCCAGTCGGCACTAGTTCGCGCGTGAGCCGATAGACCCAGTTGGATGAAGGCAACCTACCCTGGCTACGCATATAGTGCTGAATCTGGCGGATCACCGTATCGGGAATGTCATCGAGTGGGCGGCCAGGCTGGCCCGGCTCTCCGATGGCCGCAATCATATCCACCCGCAAGTCGCGCTCGCGCACGGGCGTAGGGCGAACGGGCAAGCGCGGTTCGCGCGGAGGGTAACGCTCGGCCCAGGCGCGCAACAGCTTGTCGGTAATGATCGCCGCCTGAAAGTGCCGCAGCGTAGCGCCATTGACCACCAGGAAATCGCCGCCGCCGCGCAGATATTCAGCCCCCGAATCGCTGCGCCCGGTGGCGTTGTAGGCCGCCGAACGGTCGGCCACGCGCCCCACTAGGCGCACAGGCACGTTGCGCATGGTCATCGGCCCCAGGGTGCTGGCCAACGGATGTTGCGCCCCTAGGATCAGGTGAATGCCCGCATGTCGGCCTGCTTGGGCCAGCCGCGAAAGATAATCCTTGATCTTGGGGCGTTGCATTACCAGTTCGGGCACTTCATCTACAAACACATAGAGAAGGCCATAATCGTTCTTGCCCAGCGAACGCGCCAGCAACTCTAGTCCCAGTTCGCAGTCTTCGGCCCGGCGGAACAGCCCTCCGCGCCACACCGCCGGATGCCCTGAAAGGGGGCGAAAGCCGTTGCTGGGGTCGAACAGCGCCACCCGCGCCCCGCCGGCTTTGAGCGCCGATAGGATCATGGTGCGCATGAGGGTGGATTTGCCGCTGCCCGTCATGCCGATGACCGCCGCATGGACGTTGGAGGGCGCCAGTAGATCCACCACCAACTGCTGATGATCTTCATCTACGCCCAGCAACAAGCTGCCTGTCGGGATATCGGGCGCGATGGCCCAGGCTTCCTCAAACGTAACTCCCTTGGAGCCGTCGCCCCGGGGGCGCGGGATGCGCACATAGACGATGTTGCCATCCACCTCCACCGACACCTGCGGCACATTGAGCGCCAACGCAAATTGCGCCCCCATCCCTTTGAGCCGCCCCAACACCTTGGGGTTGACGCGCAAGCCGTACTTTTCGTACTGCGGCGTCACCAGCACTTTGCCTTCCGGCTCGACGTCATCTACTTGCTGCAACTCGGTCGCGCCGTTGCGATAGGTGACGCGCTCCAGATGGTGCAGAATGCCGCATTGCTGGCAGACCCCCAGGATACGGTGCATTCGGTCCGCATAGTGTGTCCCTTGGCGCTTTTGGTCCAAGCGCCCCAATAGACCTCCCATGGCTTTGCCTCGATCAGGGGATATATAGGCAGACCAGACGATGTTCCTAGAACTTGTGTTCTAGGATGAGTATAGCATATTGAGTTTATTTTGTCAATAGTATGTTTATTTGCGATATTATTTGTGATACTTTGGATAATTGGGATTCCCTCATAGAGCCGACGTATCCTGCCAACTTGCCACTCGGCGGTTTTCATGCTATCCTTGCGTCAGATACTAGCGACCGCGGGGAGGTTTATCGCTCGCGGCGTTTCATTTGTATGGCGTTGGTGAGGTGCATTTCGGTTGTTGAAACAATTGATCCATAACGGCATTATTATCCCTGAAACTCCTGAGTATTTGGGCCTCTCGCTGCGCGTGCGCGGGCAATGGATCGCGCTGTCTCCAGCGCAGGAAGAGATGGCCATGGCTTGGGCGAGGAAAAAGGATACCATCTACGTTCAGGACCCTGTCTTTGCGGCCAATTTCATGCGCGATTTTAGCGCAGCGCTGGGCGTTGAGCCTACGCTGGAGGTACGCGAAGTAGATTTCGGCCCCTGCAACGAGGTAGTGCAGCGCGAGCGCGCCGCCAAAGAGGCGATGACCTCAGAAGAGCGCAAGGCGCTGGCAGCTCAACGCAAAGTAGCCCGCGAGGCGCTCAAGGCGCAATATGGCTTTGCCATCGTCAATGGCCAGCGGGTCGAGCTGGGCAACTATATGGCCGAGCCGAGTGGTATCTTCATGGGACGGGGGCAGCACCCACTGCGTGGACGGTGGAAGCGGGGTGCCCGACAGACCGATGTGACGCTAAACCTCTCGCCCGACGCGCCTCGCCCCGATGGCCAATGGGCCGAGATCGTCTGGTTGCCCGAGTCGCTGTGGGTTGCGCGCTGGTATGATCAGCTCTCGGACAAACTTAAGTACATCTGGCTCAGCGACACCGCCCCCGTCAAGCAGCAGCGCGAAGCGTCCAAATTCGACAAGGCCATTGACCTGGAAGCGCGCATTGACGAGGTGCGCGCCGAGATCGAACGCGGCCTGGCCGATGAGAATCCTCGTCGGAGGATGGTGGCCACGGCTTGTTATCTGATTGACGCGCTCTGCCTGCGCGTGGGCGATGAAAAAGACCCCGATGAGGCCGATACGGTAGGCGCCACCACATTGCGCCCCGAGCATGTGTTCATCCGCGAGGATGGCGCCGTCGAGTTCAAGTTCCTGGGCAAGGATTCAGTCGCATGGCACAAGACGTTGCAGCCGCCGGCGATTGTGCTCGACAATCTGCGGGAGCTGAGCCTCAAAGCCCGCCCATCGCGGGCCTCTGCGACAGACGAGCGCGGACACCCGACGCGCGACCTGCCGCAGCTTTTCCCTGATGTGACCAGCGCCACCGTGAACAAATTCCTTTCGAGCGTGATGCCGGGTCTTTCGGCCAAGGTCTTTCGCACGCACCACGCCAGCATGGCGGTCAGCCGGAGTCTAGACCAGGCTGCAGTGCGCTTGCAGGATCCCGAATATAAGAAGTGGAAAGCTGCCACATTGGCGAACCTCGACGCAGCAGTGTTGTGCAATCACACCAAGCAAGAAACCGGCGATTGGGCCGCCGCCCGCGAGCGTTACCGGGAGCGCCAGGACAAAGCCGAAGAACGTCTCGCCACGGCGCGCGCCCAATGGCAGGAAAGCAACGAGAAGCTGGCCGCTCTGAAGCAGGAGGCCAAAGAAAAAGAAGAGGGCGCAACAACGCCCGAAGAGCGCGTCAAGCTCAAAGAACGTTATCGCAAACAGATCGAACGCGCGCGTCAGCAACTCGCTGTGGCTCAAGATCGGCGCGCCAGAGCACAGGTTGCGCTGGACAAGATCAAAGCACAGGCGCTCATCGCTGGCAAAAAGCGCACTTGGAACCTGGGCACGAGCTTGAAATCTTACATTGACCCGCGCATCTATCACAGATGGGGCCGCCAGGTGGGTTACGACGTGTTGGAGCGTTATTATCCCACCACGTTGCGGCGCAAGTTCGCCTGGGTGCGCGATGAGGATGAGATAACCGATGAAGAGAGCGAGTTCGTCGTGCGCACTTGCATGAGCGAGGACCTCGCCGCCGTGACCGTGATGTTCCAAGAAGTGCAGCGCGAGCTGCCCGAGGTAGCCTTGCCTCAGACCAGAGAAGAGATTGGCGCGCGTTTTCTACCTTCGCTAGGCGCCGATTGGCGCGAGGCAATTGTAGCGCTGGGTGAAGAGCAAGAGGTGGCGGGATTTGCTGCTATCGGCCCGCTGTGGGAGCATGAGGGACAACCATGTCTGGATGTGTTCGCCGTGATCCGCGCCGAACAGCGCGATACATCGCTGACACAGCGTCTGGCCGATGAAATCCGGCGGCGCGCGCAGAGCTACCAGATGCAACTATCGAAGAAGCAACTGCCCATCCGCCCACAAGAGGATAGCTGGCAGGCCAGCGCCCCTGATTTTCTGGAGGCGCTGGAAGCCGAAGATGCCCAAGAAGAGTAACGTCGTGAGTCGCACTCACTCTTCCTGGTCAAAGAGATAGCGTACCAGGGTTTCCGCTTCGCGGAAATCGGGAATGATAATATCCGCGCCAGCGCCGATCAGGCGCTGGCGTTTCCATTCGTTGACGCCCTCGCGGCGCGCCTCGTCGGTGGCCACGCCCACGGCGATGCCGCCCACCGCGACGGCGTTCTCGATCTCGACGAACCCATCGCCAAAAGCGACCAGTTCATGACCTTGCAGGTGGTGTTCGTTCAGGATCTGCGCGATGAGCTTGGCTTTGGAGAAATCCTGCCAGTTGTCGAGCGCGCCATAGACGCCGCCGGCGAAATACTCTGTTAGGCCCAAAGCTGCCGCTTCGTCATGCACATAGATGCTATCAGTGCCGCTGGCGAGATAACACGTCACGCCGCGCGCCCGCAACGCTTCGAGCATCGTCAGCGCGCCGGGCACCAACATCTCTTCGCGCGCGATAGCGCCGGCTTTCAATCCCTCGACGCGGTGAGCGATGCGCTGCCCCAACCACGCAAGGGACCGCCATTTGTAGGCTAACGCATCCAGCGGCTCGCCGCCTCGCGCGCGTACTTCTTCCTGAAGCTGGAACATCTGATAGATCGTCTGCTTGCCTGTGAGCCGATCCACAAACTCGCGCACCACCTTGGCCAATTCATCGCGCGATTCATGCTGAGGTGTCTCCATCAGCACATCCACCATCATCGGCGTCATCACCTCTTGCCACCCCTCGCGGATGAGCGAGAGCGTGCCGTCGAAATCAAACAGCGCATGGCGGATCCCCCCACGCTGGATGGCAGGATGGATGACTTCGATGGCGGTATGGGGCAAGAATGGCATGGGTCGCTCCCAGGGCTAGGTATCGTTTATTTGGCGGCGAGGGCTACTTCCCTTAGCAGTTCGGTCTGGCCAACATGATATGTCTCGTGCCAATAGAGGAAGAACAGGAATTGGCCAAGCGTCGTGTCGCCGTAAAAGGCCTTCATCCCTTTGGCCAATTCCTCGGGCGTAATCTTGGCCAATACGGACTCGATGGTCTTTTGGCTCTGCTCCAGCAGATCCAGGAGCGTTTCGAGTTTGATCACCTCGGGGCCATCGCCGCAGACCGGCTCGGAGCCGTAGCCATAGCGTTTGCACTGCGCCTCGGTGAGGATGGCCGGTTGGCCTAGCAATTGCAGAATATGATTGCGGTTCTCGGCAACATGCCCCAACACCCAGTTCATACAGTTGCCCTTGACTGGCGGCTGCAACACGCTATCGGCGTGCGACAAGCCTTGGGTCTGGTTCTTGATCGTTCCCAAGTTGCGCGCCAATGCGCCCGACAAATCCTGAGGGGTAATCATCGTCGTCTCCTTTCATCGTCAGTTAGTGACCCTGAGGCTTTTTCCACTCTGCGTATGCGAGCTTGGCGGCGTCGTTGAGCGGATAGTATTTGCGCAAATCGCCGCCCTGCGAGAGGCGTAGGCGAGTGAAATCTTCCCAATCGTGCTTTTCGCCGGCCTGCTTGAGCACTTCGGGCGCCAGCGCGATGGGCACCACCACTGCGCCGTCGTCATCGGCAATAATGATGTCGCCAGGCATGACCAATACATCGCCGCAAGCGATGGGCACGTTCACGGCATGAGGAAAGATGTTGGTCTGCACATGATAGTTGGGCGTCACGCCGCGCAACCACAGGCCGAGGTTCAGATTCTTGGCGTGCGGGAAATCGCGGATACAACCATCAATGACCACACCGACGCCGCCGCGCCCCATGAAATAGGTTAGCATCATCTCGCCGAACACGCCGCTCATCATGTCGCCGCGCGCATCCACCACCACCACATCGCCTGGTTGCGTGTGATAGAGCACATGGCGATGAAGCTGACGCTCGGGGCCGGCGTATTCGCCCGTGGCATGGATGTCCTCGCGCTTGGGCATGAACTGGAGCGTGAGCGCGGGGCCGCATACCGCGCGACCCGGTGTAAAGCTCACAGGCCCCTGGATGTGCGGGTTACGGATGCCCATATGGGCTAGGGTGCCGGCGGCGGTAGCGGCGCCAACTTGGGCCAAACCATCAATCAGTTCTTTTGGGGGGCGTTTGATGTCGGGCGTTTGGATAGGAGACATCTCTGACATGAGTATTCCTTCCCTTGTGTGCTAGACTCGGCAAACCAAATCCTTGTGGCAAGGCAGTGTAATGCGAGTGAAGCAGATCGTCAAACGGC
>CAZYPJ010000097.1:0-12706 GCA_964649365.1 uncultured Anaerolineales bacterium
CTTCCGCCAGACGATGTTCGCCGAGTTCGAGAAACTGATCCATGAACAATTGGAGGGCGGCGCGCCCCTCACCGCCGACTCGCTGGACGAGACCTATTACAACCTGGTCAAGCTCTACTTTGGCGACAGCATGGCGTTCGACGAAGAGGACGCCCCCATCGCCTACGAGTGGGCGCGGGTGGATCACTTTTTCTACAATTTCTATGTCTATAAATACGCTACGGGGATGTCGTCGGCCATCGCGTTGGCGGCGGCGATCCTCAACGACGGCGACGCGCCGCTGGAGCGTTACCTGCGCTTTTTGCGGGGCGGCAGCAGCAAGTACCCTCTGGAGCTGCTGGCCGACGCCGGCGTGGACCTGACCACACCCGCGCCCGTCCACGCGGCCCTGGCCGAATTCGAGCGCTTGGTGGGCGAATTGGAAGGATTGATGGCCTAAAAACCAAAGATTAACCACCAAGACATAAAGATTCTTAACACGGAATACATGGAATAAACGGAATACACAGAAATAGCAAAGCCTTTTCATTTATTCCATGTTGAAATCCCTGTGTCTTTGTCTTAACGTTTGATGATTCCGTGTATTCCGTTTGTTCCGTTTATTCCGTGTTAAAAATCTTTTTTATCTTGGCGATTCGAAAGGGGCAGATCATGGCCGCGATGACCAAACGCGAACGTTGCCTGCGCGCCGCGCGGTTGCAAGAGACGGATCGTACGCCCATCTATGACATCTTGCAGAACGACGGCCTGATCGAACACTTGGCTGGCGAGCCGCTCACGGTGGAGAACGGCGCGCGCGTCAAGGGCGCGGCTATCGCCCGTGCGCTGGATATGACGCGCATGCCCGACGGCCCCCACGCGCCCGGCGTCGAGCGCCGCGAGGATGGATTGCTGATCCGCCACGAACGCTGGACGAGTTGGATCATTGAGCGCCCCTGGCATGACCGCGCCAGCCTGATCGCCTGGATCAAACAGCAGGTCGCCCGCGCCGAGGCGCAGGTGTTCGACCGCGCCTTCGCCGAGGCGTTCCATCGGCGCATGGATCATTACCAGGGACTCTTTGGCGACGATACCGTGCAGGTGGTCGAGAGCGGCGTGGGCCTGACCGAAATTTATCACCCCCTGGGCTGGGAAGAGTTCTCCTACTTGCTGGCCGACGAGCCGGACCTGATCGAGGCCTGGTTCGACGCCCGTCATCGCGCCGAGTTGCGCCGCGTGGCCGCCATCGCCGACCCGCAGCGCATCCCCATCGCGCTCACCTACGACGACATCGCCTACAAGACCAGCTTGCTCATCTCATTGCGTTGGCTGCGCGAGCACTGGGTTCCGCGCTTGCGGGCGCTCAACGACGCCTGGCATGAACGCGGCGCGTTGTGCCTGTTCCATTCCGATGGCTGCCTATGGCCCATCCTCGACGATCTGGTTGCGGCGGGGATTGATGGCCTCAACCCGCTGGAAGTAGCCGCCGGCATGACCGTCCGCGCGGCGCGCGAGCGTTACCCCAAACTGTTCCTCCCCGGCGGCGTGGATGTGAGCCAGCTCTTGCCGCGGGGGACGCCCGACGAGGTGCGCGCCGCCTGCCGCGAAAACATCGCCGCCTCGGGCGGCGTAGGCTATTTCCTCGGCTCCACCACCGAATTGCACTGGGAGATCCCCACCGCCAACATCATGGCGATGTTCGAGACGGCGTGGGAATCCTGATTTGGCCCCTGCGCCCGATTGGCGTACAATACCATTGCCAATGACCCATTCGTGGGCGTTGAGCGGTTCGACCTGTTCGCTATTTGCGTCGCTTGGATCATCCGACCGAGACGACACGTGCATGGCCTGTTTTTGCGCGCCCCGCGTCTCGTTGACGCGGGGCGTTTTTGTTCTAGCTATCAGCAGTCAGTCTTCAGCGCCCACAAGGGGCGCAGCTACGGGGGCTGCTGACGGCTGATCGCTGAAAGCTGATTGCTCTCTCATGAATCCACTCATCCGCGCCGATAACCTGCATTATACCTATAACCTCGACACCGAGGCGCCCATCACGGCGCTGGCGGGCGTCAGCCTCAAGGTGTGGCCGGGCGAGTACCTGGCCATCGTGGGGCGCAACGGGTCGGGGAAATCCACCCTGGCGCGCTGCCTCAACAGCCTGGCCCTGCCCACCGCTGGCGAGGTGCGGGTGAATGGGCTGGATACGCGCAACCCTCGCGCCTGGCGCGAGATTCGCTCCACCGTAGGGATGGTGTTCCAGAACCCCGATAACCAGTTCGTCTCGACGGTGGTAGAGGATGAGGTCGCCTTTGGCCCCGCAAACCTGGGTCTGCCCCGCGACGGTCTGCGCCAACGGGGGGATTGGGCGCTGGCCGCGACGGGCTTGGCCGATGCGCGCAACGCCAACCCCAGGATACTCTCCGCCGGGGACAAGGCGCGCCTGGCCATCGCCGCGATCTTGGCGATGCGCCCCCAATGCCTGGCGCTGGACGAATCCACCGCCTACCTCGACCCCGTCGCTCGCCGCGACATCCTGGCGCTGCTCGCCCGCCTGCACGCCGAGGGGCTGACCGTGATCGTCATCACGCATTTCATGGACGAGGCGGCCCGCGCCGAGCGCATGATTGTGCTTGACCGGGGGCGCGTGGCGTTGGAGGGCGCGCCGCGCCAGGTATTCGCCCAAGCTGAACCATTGGAGGCGCTGGGCCTGAGCCTGCCGCCCGCTGCGGCCATTGCGCGTGGGCTGCAACAAAGGGGGGCGCAGCGTGGGACGCGGATATACGCAAAGGGCGCTGCGTCGCTGCCGCTGGATGCGCGTGAACTGGCGGCGGCGTTAATCTCCCTTCCCGGTTTTATGGGCGGTAGCTTGAAGGGTTCCGAGAGCATGCCAGCCGCTGAAGCGGGCAGGCTACAGTTACCAAGCCCGCCTTCACGGGCTAAGAATATCACATCATGTTCACCTCTAGCCGCCGGAGGGCGGCTTGGTAACCATAGCCTGCCCGCTTCAGCGGCTGGCGGCTCTGGCGAACCTTTCAAGTTAACGCCTATACCCCCCATCGTCGCCCTGCGCGGCGTGGAATATACCTATCTGGCCGATACGCCGCTGGCCGCCCGCGCGCTGGACGGCGCCGACCTGACGCTCTATCGCGGCGAGATCGCGGCGCTGATCGGGCCGAACGGCGCGGGCAAATCCACCCTGGCGCAGTTCATCGCCGGGTTGCTGCGGCCCGCTTCGCCCGGCCGTGCGATGGTGTTCGGCCAGGATACGGCGCTGCCCTCGTGCGACCTGGCGACGCTGCGCCGCCAGGTGGGGCTGGTGTGGCAATCGCCGGCGGAGCAGCTGATCGAGCGCTTTGTGGGCGACGACGTGGCCTACGGCCCGCGCCAGTTGGGCCTGACGCGCGACGAGGTGCGCGAGCGCGTGCGCTGGGCGCTGGAGGCCGTCGGGCTGACCTTTGAAGGGTTCGTGGATCGGCGCACCTATGGCCTTAGCGGCGGCGAGATGCGCCGCGTGGCGCTGGCTGGGGTGCTGGCGCTGCGCCCCGAATTGTTGATCCTCGACGAGGCCACTACCGGCCTCGACCCGCAGGGCCGCCGCGAGATTCACGACCTGCTGCGTCGCCTGCGCGACCAAGAGGGGTTAACCGTGTTGTTGATCTCGAACGATATGGATGAGGTCGCCGCGCTCGCCGAGCGCGTGACGGTGCTGCGCCAGGGCAAGACGTTGGCCGCCGGCCCGATGCGTGAGGTATTCGCCCGCGCCGAAGAGTTGGAGGCGCTGGGCTTGGCTGCGCCCTCAGCTGGCGCCATCGCGCGGGCGCTGCGCCAGGAGGGGATCGAGATCGCCGCCGATGCGCTGACGCCGGGCGAGCTAGAGGAGGCGCTATGGCGAACTATGACGCGCTGAGGCACCTCTCCATCGGCGAGTACATCCCGCTGGATTCGCTCATCCATCGGCTTGACCCCCGCGCCAAGCTGGCAGGGTTGGCGTTGCTCATGGCGGCGGCGGTGATTGCGTCGAGCTATGCGGCCAGCGCCTTGCTCGTGTTGACCATCTTGGCGCTGGCGCGCCTGGCGCGGCTGCCGCTGCGCTATGCGCTGGGCAGCGTCAAGCCTGCGCTGCCCGTGTTGGGGATCATTGCGCTGATGCAGCTCTTGTTTTACGGCAGCGCTTTCCCCACCGAGGGAGCGCGCCCGCTGCTCGATTGGGGGCCGATGCAGGTGACCACCGACAGCCTGCGCGCCGTGGTCGTCACGTTGGCGCGCTTCTTGGCGTTGATCTGCCTGGCGAGCCTGCTCACCAACACCACGCCTGCCAGCGCCCTGACGCACGGGCTGGAGCGGTTGCTCCAGCCGCTCTCGGCCATCGGCCTGCCGGGGCACGAGATCGCCTTTGCGGGGGCCATTGCGCTGCGCTTTATGCCCATCCTCGGCGAACAGCTCGCCGTCATCGCTCGCGCCCAAGAAGCGCGCCGCGTGCGTGCGGCAGCGCAGAGCCGTTGGCGGCTGGCTCAGAACGCTCGCGACTTGGCCAACCTGGTGGCGCCGCTGTTCGTGGACGCCTACCGCCGCGCCGAGGAACTGATCTTGGCGATGCGCGCGCGCTGCTACCAGGGCGGTCGGGGCCGCACCCATCTGGCCGCCTATACCTTTGCCCGCCGCGACGCCCTGGCCGTGGCCGGCGCCGCCGTTCTGCTCATCGTCGTCATTCTGATCCAACGGCTTGGCCTGCCATGAAGAGAATCTACCACAGAGGGAAAGAGATACGGAGGGACAGAGAATTGGAAGGCGGATTAGCGCGGATAGGCGCGGATGCCTGTGGGATGAAATCCGCGTATTCCGCGTTTATCTGTGTCCCAATTCTCTGCGCCCCGTATCTCTGCCCCTTTGTGATTAACTGAAAGGAGCGCTATGGCGAAACAACAACCGACCCGCGAACCCACCCCCGAAGAGGCGCGCGCCTTTGCCGACCGTTACTTGCAGCAGCAGGCGGCGGCCCAAGAGCGCAGCCTGCGCCGCGTCGTCACCGGCGGCTTGCTGCTGGCGATCACCCTGCTGTTGACGTTCACGTCGGTGGGGTTCATCCCGGTGCCCACGCCGGCGGGCAGCGCCACCATCGCCCACATTCCCACCATCATCGGCGGCATCCTCGAAGGGCCGGTGGTGGGGCTGATGCTGGCCTTTGGCTTTGGGCTAGGCAGCCTCTTTAGCCCGCTGGTGCCCGTCAAAGATCCGCTGGTGATCGTGCTGCCGCGCCTGCTGATCGGCGTCGTGGCCTGGGTGGTCTATCTGGGGCTGCGTCGGGCCAAACGGGGCGCGCTCACCGTCATGCTGGCCCTGCTGCTGGCGGGGGTGCTCTATTCCTGTTACCAGATCGGGCTGAAAACGCTCTGGCTGGGGATCGTGGTCGGCGCGGCGGCTGTGGCGGCGGCGGTGTGGGTCTATGTCTGGATGCAGCGCGAGGATGTGCGCCTGGTCGCCGTGGCGATGGCGGGCGTGGCGGGGTCGCTGGCCAATACCATCCCGGTGCTGACCGCGGCGGTGCTGCGCAAGGTGATCGCCCCCGACGTGGCGCTGGGCATCGGCCTGGCGCAAGGTATCCCCGAGGCCATTGTCTCGGGCATCGTGGTGACGGCGGTGGTCGCGGCGCTGCGGCAGATCGGCAAGCGGAAGGGTTCGCGATTGTGACAAGTGGTCAGTTTTCAGTGGTCAGCATCTAGCTTCCGCGTTTCTCTTCAAGCAATAACTGATAACTGACAACTGGCAACCTAGGAGGTTCGCATGTTGCTTTGCGTGGATATCGGCAATACCAATATCGTGCTGGGGCTGTATCGCGGCGACGAGTTAGTAACGCATTGGCGCATTATGACGGACGCACATAAAATGCCAGATGAATATGGCCTGCTGCTGCTCGATCTATTGGCCCACCAGGGCTATTCGGTGCAGGCCATCGAGGGCATCTCGCTGGCCAGCGTGGTGCCGCCAGTGACCGAACTGATGATCGAGACGTTGCGCGAATACGTCAAGATCGAGCCGCTCATCGTGGGCGGCGGCGTCAAGACGGGTGTGGCCATCCGCTACGATAGCCCCCGCGAGGTGGGGGCCGACCGCGTGGCCGATGCGGCAGCGGCCTATGCCCTCTACGGCGGGCCGGCCTGCGTGGTGGATTTCGGCACGGCGACCACGTTCAACGCGATCTCGGATAGGGGCGAGTATCTGGGCGGGGCCATCGCCCCGGGCGTGCGCACCGCCACCGAGGCGCTGTTCCAGGCCACGGCCAAGCTGCCGCGCATTGATTTGCAGCGTCCGCCCAAGGCCATCGGCGCGAACACGGTGGACGCCATGCGCTCGGGCATCCTGTTCGGCTATGTGGGCCTGGTGGAGGGGATGGTGGAGCGTTTCCGCCGCGAGTTGGGGCCGAATATGCGCGTCATCGGCACGGGCGGCCTGGCCAATTTTATCGCCGCCGAGACCCCCGTGATCCAGGTGGTGGACCCCTGGCTGACGCTCAAGGGGCTGCGGATTATCTACGAGTTGAATCGCAAGTAGGGGCTAGTTCTCAGTCGTCAGTTTTCAGTCATCAGTTCGGGCAACCGGCAACTCTTTACTGACAACTATCAACTGACTACTGACCACTTTCGAGGTGACGTATGATCCTTCAAGGCAAAAACATCGTCCTGGGCGTGACGGGCGGCATTGCCGCGTACAAGGCCGTGGATTTGGCCAGCAAACTGGTGCAGGCTGGCGCGGGGGTGGACGTGATTATGACCGAGGCGGCCACCCATTTCGTCACGCCGCTGCCCTTTCAGACCATCACCCAGCGGCCCGTCTCGATCAACGCCTTTCAATTGCTGCGCGATACCGATATGGCCCACATCTCGCTGGCCAAAAAGGCCGACGTGATCGTGGTGGCGCCAGCCACGGCCAACACCATCGCCAAGCTGGCCCACGGCATCGCCGATAACCTGCTGACCAGCACCATCCTGGCCACCGAGGCCCCCCTGGTGCTGGCCCCGGCCATGGACGCCGAGATGTGGGAGACCTCCATCACCCAGGCCAACGCGCAGGCATTGATCGCGCGCGGCGCGACCATCGTCGGCCCGGCGCACGGGCGGCTGGCCTCGGGGCGCATCGGGCGGGGGCGGTTGACTACCACCGAAGAGATTATGGCGGCCATTCGCCAGGTGTTAGGGCGCTCTGGCGCGTTGGCCGGGCGGCGCGTGGTGGTGACGGCGGGCGGCACGCAAGAGCCGCTCGACCCCGTCCGCCACCTCACCAACCGCTCTTCGGGCAAGATGGGCTACGCCCTAGCCGAGGCCGCCCGCGACGCCGGCGCCCGGGTGACGCTGATTCACGCGCCCACGGCGCTGGGGCCGATCTATGGCGCGGAGATGGTTCCCGTCCGCACCGCCGCCGAGATGCACGCCGCCGTGATGGCGCGTTTGCAGTGCGACGCGCTCATCATGGCCGCCGCCGTAGCCGATTATCGCCCGGCGCAGCAGGCCGAGCAAAAGATCAAAAAAGGCGCGGGCGGGCTGGTTCTGGAACTGGAGCGCACCGCCGATATCCTGGCCGCCGTAGCCGAGGCGCGCCAGCCGGGCGCGCCGGGCGTGGTGGCCGGCTTTGCCGCCGAGACGGAGCACTTGCTGGAGAACGCCGCCGACAAGCTGCGCCGCAAAAAGCTCGATCTGCTGGTCGCCAACGATGTCTCGGCCAGCGACGCAGGGTTCGAGGTCGAGACCAACCGCGTGGTGCTGCTCGCGCCCGATGGGTCGTCCGAGAGCCTGCCGCTCATGACCAAGTTCGAGGTGGCCGAACGGATCATCGAGCGGGTGGCGACGCTCTTGGTATAGAAGAGATACGCGGCGACTTGACAGAGGTGGGAAAAGAGAAACACGGAATACACAGAATAAACGGAATACACGGAAAGGATGGTAGATACAAGACAATATGGAGAAACCACTTTTTCCGTGTTTTCCGTCTGTTCTGTGTATTCTGTGTTCTATTTCCCTACTTTTCTTGTCCGTTGCCGTATGCGGAGGATAGCAAGATGGAGATGTTTCCGGGCGCGTTGACCGATGTGGCGGGGATCGAGGTGGGGCACGCGCAGGATGAGGCGGCGCTCACCGGCTGCACCGTGATCCTGGCGCGGCGGGGCGCTGTAGCAGGCGGGTGTGTGCGCGGCCTGGCCCCCGGCACGCGCGAGACCGACCTCCTGCGCGCCGGGACGCTGGTCGAGCAGGCGCATGCGATTTTGCTCACCGGCGGCAGCGCCTTCGGCTTGGCCGCCGCCGATGGAGTGATGCGCTACCTGGAGGAGCGCGGCGTGGGCCACGACACCGGCGTGGCGCGCGTGCCCATCGTCCCGGGCGCGGTGATTTTCGACCTGGCCCTGGGCGACCCGCACGCGCGCCCCGACGCGGCGATGGGCTACGCCGCATGCGAGGCCGCCTCAACGCGCGAATCGCGACAGGGCAACGTGGGCGCGGGGATGGGCGCCAGCGTGGGCAAGCTGCTGGGCATGTCATACGCTATGAAGGGTGGCCTGGGCATGGCCAGCCTGCGCGCCGGAGAGCTGGTCGTCGCGGCGCTGGCGGTGGTGAACGCCCTGGGCGATGTGGTGAACCCCGCCACAGGCGCGATCCTGGCCGGGGCGCGCGACCCGGCGGGGCAGGGGTTCCTCGACACAGCGCGGGCGCTGCGCGAGGGCGACCTAACATCTGGAAAACGCCCCTCCGCCTTTACGAACACCGTCATTGGCGTCGCAGCAACCAACGCGCGCCTGGATGTGGCCCGCGCCAACGAACTGGCCGCCGCCGCTCATGACGGCCTGGCGCGCGCGGTGCGCCCGGCGCACACCCTCTACGACGGCGATACGTTCTTTGCGCTCGCCACGGGCGAGGTGCAGGCCGAGTTCATCCAGGTCGCGGCGCTGGCCGCCGAGGCGACGGCGCGCGCCATTGTCAACGCTATCCTCGCCGCCGCGCCGGCGGGGGGATTACTCGCATAGGCAGGCAGCTGGGCTAGAATCGCCAGGCGCGGTCGAGGGTTAAGAAGTGTAGCGCGGCGTCTCCGAGGGCGCCGCCCAACATTTGGACATGCGATGCGTTTTCATTTCACGCGGGGAGACCCGCCCACCTTTGCCACACGAAAGGGGAACGCGCCTATGTCTAGCCAACCGTCTACACCCGCCGCCGTCACTCGCGACCTTTTGCAAGCGCTTTTTGGGCCGGCGCCCGCTTCGTTCCACGTGCGCCTGTGGGATGGTTCCACCTGGCCCGACGACGCCCCACGCCCGGCTATGTTGCGCCTCAACCACCCCGGCGCGCTGCGGGCCATGTTCCTGCCCGGCGACGAAGTGTCGTTGGGCGAAGCCTACCTCTATGATGACTATGATGTCGAGGGCAATCTGGAGGCGATTTATGGCGTGGCGGAGCGGTTGCTCCTTGAACCACCCTCGTGGTCTACCAGGTTGCGCTTGGCGCGCCAACTCCGTCTGCTGCCCGACGAGAGCCGCCGAGTTGAGGCGCTACAACACTTGACTGCGAATGGCCGTGGACGCGCTCGGCTCGGCGGGCGACGCCACTCGGTGAAGCGAGATTGCCAGGCTGTGACCTATCACTATGACGTGTCCAACGATTTTTATCGCCTCTGGCTCGACCCGCACATGGTGTACTCGTGCGCCTATTTCGATTCACCTGACGAGGAGTTGGCCCCCGCCCAAGAGCGCAAACTGGATTATATCTGCCGCAAACTACGACTGAGACCCGGCCAGAAACTGCTCGACATCGGCTGCGGCTGGGGCGGCCTAGTCATGCATGCTGCGCGCGCCTATGGGGTGGATGCAACCGGCATTACCCTCAGCCAACCCCAGGCCGACCTGGCCAACGAGCGCATCCGCGCCGAGGGGTTGCAAGATCGCTGCCGCGTCTTGATGCAGGATTACCGGCAAGTGCGCGAGCGCGAGGCTTATGACGCCCTGGTCAGCGTGGGGATGTTCGAGCACGTGGGGGCCAACAACTTGCCGCTCTATTTTGCGCAAGCCAGAGAATTGCTCAAGCCGGGCGGCGTCTTTCTCAACCATGGCATTGCCATGCGCGGCAGCGACAAGCCGTCGAAAGGCAGGAGCTTTTCCGACGCCTATGTCTTTCCCGACGGCGAGTTGACGCCGATTCATACGACGTTACAAGCCGCGGAGCAAGCCCATCTAGAAGTGCGCGATGTCGAAAGCCTACGCGAGCATTACGCCCTGACTTTACGCCTTTGGGTGCGCCGCCTAGAAAGCCATCATGAGGAGGCGCTCAAGTATGTCTCTGAGCCGACCTATCGCGTGTGGCGCCTGTTCATGTCCGGCTCAGCTTGCGGTTTTTCTACAGGGCGGTTGAACGTCTATCAGGCGTTGCTGGTCAAGCCCGATCTGGGCGGCGTCAGCCATTTGCCGCTTACCCGCAATGACTGGTACACCTAGCCTATGCAATTGCCCGACAGACAACCGGATAATTGGCCAATCGCTTGACAGCCGGCCCTCAAGCGGGCGATAATAGCATAGCAATAGCAGCCGCCTTCTCTCCCCCATGGAGGTGCTCATGCGCGTCAGTGTTCGTCCCCTCGCCGCCCCCACTCATCGCGCGCCCGAAACGCTCCTCGGCCAGAACCTGGAGCTGGCGGGCGATACCGTCGCCGGGTTGATGAACAATCGCCTGGCCAACCACAAATTCGCCGGCCCGCCCGACCCCATGACGGGCGTCGCGCCCGGCTGGCAGCCGGCGTTCACCACCAACACGGCGGGCGTCAACATCCAACTGGTGCGCGGCCTGGGGCTTTCGGGCGAATACGCCCAGGTGATGCACAACACCTGCGGCCAGCCCGGGCGCGGCATCTTGCAGATCAACCGCGCCGTTCGCGCCGGCGAGCGCTTGCGCGTGGCGCTCTGGGCCAGAGCGCAGGGCCATCCCGTCGCGCTGCGGGTGGGAATCATGCCGCTGCGGGCTACCGCCCGCCCCTACGCCGAGGCGACCCTGCGGGTGGAGAGCGCCATCTGGGGCGAATACGCCGCGATCCTGCCCATCCGCCAAGATGATGACCAGGCGGTGTTCTATTGCCTGATCGAGGAGCGCGGCGCAGTGGCGCTCGACCAGATCACTCTCGCGCCGGAGGGCGAGCCGCCCGTCCGCCGCGACCTGACCGAAGCGTTCGCCGGGCTGCACATGCCGGTGTTGCGCTTTCCCGGCGGCTGCATCACCACCAACTATCACTGGAAGCTGGGCGTCGGCCCGCGCCATCTGCGCCCGCTGCTGCCCGACCCGGTGTTCAAGTGGGAGACGGCCTACGATTACGGCGTGGATGACTACCTGGAGTTGTGCCTGGCGCAGGACATCCGCCCGCAGATCAGCCTCAACCTGGGCACCGGCACGGTGGAAGAGGCGGAAGAGTGGGCCGCTTACGTGTGGGAATGGTTCCGCGCGCGCCAGGTCGAGCCGCCCGCGATGTATTGGCAGATCGGCAATGAACAGTGGGGCGCTTGGGAAGTGGGCAACATGACCGGCGAGATGTACGCCGACGCCCTGCGCCAGTTCGTCCCCGCTGTGCGGCGGGCCTACCCCACGGCGCGGATCGTGGCGCTCGGCCCCGAGACGGGCGAGGTGCTCGATCCGGGCGTGCGCCAGCCCTGGCGCGCCCCCGTGTTGGAGCGCACCGCCGACCTGATAGATGTGTTGGCGGTGCAGCGTTACGTGCGCCCCAGCGACGAAGAGCCGCTGGCCCAGTTGGCCTCGGCCCTGCGCGGGGCCGACGAGAACGCCGAGGCGCTGGCCCGCTTGGCCGATGATTGCGCCGCCGCCGGCCGGCGCGTGGGCCGCCAGATCAACGCCGCCATGACCGAATGGAACCTGTGGCGCTACGCCGGCCACTATGACGAGCGCGGCTTCTGGGAGCGCAACGACGCCACCCACGGCTTGTTCGTGGCGGCCAACCTGCACCATTTCGCCCGCCTCGCCCCGCGTTTGGAGTTGTGCAACTTCTACCACCTGCTCAACCCCATGGGCCTGTTCATCAGTCGCGGCCCCGAAATCGAGGCCACGCCCACGGTGAAGGTGTTCCAGCTCTATCGCCCCGCCTTCCCCGGCGATTTCATCCCGCTCGACGTGCGCTCGCCCGAGATGGCCCCAGGCGTCGCCGCCGTGGACGCGCTCGGCCTACAGGGCGACGCCAAACGTTATCTGTTCCTCGCCAACCGCAGCCTCGATGAGGCCGCCGATGTCGAGCTATCGAGCTGGCCCGCCGGGGCCGAGGTTCAACTGTTGATCGCCTCCGGCCCCGATGGCGATTGGGCCGCCGAATCCATCCGAACGCAGGGCGAAGCGCTGCGCCTGCCGCCGCTGACCATCGCTCGCATCGCAGGGTAAGGCGCTCCGCGCCCATGCAATAGTCTGTGACTTGGTTGGGTGAGATTCCCCTGCCTTGATCGGGGGCGCGGGAATCGCGCCCCTATCGTTCGTTGGCAACCTCAAACCCCCACGCAGGAGGTGCGCGATGACCAAACGACGACTGACCTGTGCGCTGTTGATCCTGACGGCTTGCGCCGTCGCGGGGGGCGGCCTGTTGCGCGGCAAGGGCGCGACGGATACGCCTGCGCCCGCTACTGCGCCCGCGCCGGCCCTGCCCACGGTGGATTTGGCCGCCATCCGCGCCGCGGCCGGCGCCACCGCCGGGGCGCAGTTCATCGTCGAGC
>CAZYPJ010000098.1:0-4675 GCA_964649365.1 uncultured Anaerolineales bacterium
TCGGATCTCGACGCCGTGCTAATCGGTACGCCGCTGCCGTTTCATGTGCCCCAGGCCATCGCGGCGCTGCAAGCGGGCGTTCACGTGCTAAGCGAGGTGCCGGCGGGTGTATCTATCGAAGAATGTCGCCAACTCGTGGCAACCTGCAAGGCCAGCAGCGCAATGTATATGATGGCCGAGAACTATTGTTACACGCGCCCTTGCGTGTTGGTGCGCGAATTGGTGCGCCGGGGCTTGTTTGGCCAATCGTATTAGGCCGAGGGCGAATATATCCACGACCTCATGGGGCTGAACGAGATCACCCGCTGGCGGCGCAAGTGGCAAACGGGCATCAATGGCGTGACCTATGGCACACACAGCCTGGGGCCGGTGTTGCAGTGGATGCCTGGCGAGCGCGTAGTCTCGGTCTGCTGCGCCGGCAGCGGCCATCACTATCGCGACCCGCGCGGCGACCTGTACGAGAACGAAGACTCGTGCGTCATGCTCTGCAAGATGAGCGGCGGCGGCCTGGCCAAGATTCGCGTGGATATGCTGTCCAATCGCCCCCATGCGATGCACAACCACATCTTGCAGGGCGTTGAGGGATGCTACGAATCGGCGCGCGCCGCCGGCGAGCGCAACCGTATCTGGCTGCGCGCTAAATCCAAAGACCCCAACGAGTGGATGGATCTGGAGGATCTGGCTGGCGAGTACCTACCCCCCGAACGGCTGGAAAAGGAGGAGCGCGCTCAACGCACCGGCCACGGCGGCGGGGATTTCTTTGTCATTGCCGATTTTGCCGAGCGTATCCTGCAAGGCCGCGCGCCCGACATCGGCATCCACGAGGCGATGGACATGACGCTGCCGGGCTTGGTGAGCCAGCAATCCATCCTGGAAGGCGGCCGCTGGCTCGACGTGCCCGACTCGCGCGCCTGGTAAAAGGCAACCACAGAGGCGCGGAGGATGCAGAGATTGAGGCGGATAAACGTGATAAGAACGCCTATTTTGAACAAGTGAATCTTGTCTAAATCTCTGCATCTCCGCGCTCTGCGGCTCTGCGGCTGTCTTCCCCTCGTCACCTTTACCTCTGGGCCATTTGCGCTATAATCCCTCCGACTGCTGGAAGGAAGGAACGCCAAGATGGCCAAAAAGACGCTCGGATACATCGAATTGGAGTGGACGTGCCCCTCGTGCTACAAGCGCAACCCGGGAAGCGCCAAAGCTTGCCAGGCCTGCGGCGCGGCGATGCCCGGCGACGCCAAGTTCGAGTTGCCCGCGCAGCAGACGCTCGATACTTCTACCGAGACAGCGGCGCAAGCGCAGGCCGGGCCTGACATCGCTTGCCCCTATTGCGAGGCGCGCAACCCGGCTACCGCCAAGGTCTGTTCGCAATGCGGCGGCGACCTGACCCAAGGGGCGCGCCGCGAACAAGGCGGCGTGGTAGGAGCTTTTCAATCTGGCCCGGCGCCCGAAATCAAGTGCCCCAACTGCGGCAGCCCCAATCCGGCGGCAGCAACGCAGTGCAGCCAGTGCGGCGCGCCGCTGGGTCGCCCGGAGGAGGCCGCTCCCGCGCCTGCGGCTCCAGCCCAAGCCAAGCGTTTTCCTATCATCCCGGTGATTCTGGTGTCGCTGCTGGCCTGTATCATCGGCGGCGTGCTGCTGACGCGCCCTACCTCGCAGACGGCGGCTACAGTGGGCGACGTGGAGTGGGTCTATACTGTGCAAATCGAGGCGCTCGCGCCAGTGCAACGCCAGGGTTGGCGCGATGAGGCGCCGGCAGGCGCCCAAGTGCAACGGTGCGAGAAAAAGGTGCGTTACACTGTTTCTGACCCCCAGCCGGGAGCCACAGAAGTGTGCGGCACGCCCTATGTGCTGGATACAGGTACCGGCAAAGGCCAAGTAGTGCAGGATTGCGAGTACCAGGTGCCCGATGATTATTGCACCTACACGGTGGATGTATGGCAACCTGTGGCGCAGCAAGAGGCGCACGGCCACGATTTTTCCCCCTCGTGGCCGGAGGTGAATCTGGCGCTAGGGCAGCGTGAGGGGGCGCGCTCGGAGAGCTATCAGGTGACGCTGGAGGGTGACGGCCAGAACTATACCTACGAGCCGAGCAGCCTTGAAGAGTTTCGGCGCTTTGAGCTGGGTAGCCGTTGGGTCGTGAGAACTAATGCGTTGGGCGGCGTAATGGATATCGAGCCGGCAGATTAGCAGCATTACACATGAGGAGGGGCCATGCAACCGCGAATCGCTATTTTAGGCGCGGGCGGCATCGGTGGGTCTATCGGCGCGTATCTGATCCGCGCCGGCCATGATGTGACCCTGATTGACCAATGGGCCGACCATATCGAGGCCATCCGGCGCAACGGCCTGACGCTGACCGATCTCAACCAGCGGTTCACTGTGCCCGCCAGGGCGCTGCACCTGAGCGATGTGAGCGGTTTGCGCGAGGCGTTCGATGTGGTGTTCCTGTCGGTCAAAGCCTACGATACGGTTTGGGCGACCCATCTTATCGCCCCTTATCTCAAGCCGAGCGGTTGTATTCTTCCTGCCATGAACGCGCTCAACGACGAGATGATAGCGCAGATCGTGGGCTATGCGCGTGTGGTGGGCTGCGTGCCCACCATTAGCGCCGGGGTGTACGACCCCGGCCATGTGGTACGCACCGATCCCATCACTATCCACGCCTTTACGGTGGGCGAATTGTCGGGCCTCGTGACGCCGCGCGTGCGTTGGGCCGTGGGGGCGTTGAGTGTGATCGGCCCGAGCGACCCAACGGCCAATATCTGGGGGGCGCGCTGGGCCAAAATGATCTGGAACTGCATGGGCAACGCCCTCGCGGGTTTGTTCGGCCAGGCGCAGCTCACGCCCGAGCAACAAGAGACCCGCGGCCTTATCAGCGTGGTCATTGGGCGCGAGGCGGCGCGGGTGGCGCAGGCTCTGGGCGTGACGTTGGAATCGGTGAATGATGTGCCGCTGGGCGATTTCGCTCAGGCAACCACCCCTGAACAAGTGCGGGCCATGAAGCTACGCTACGATTTTGCCCAGGGGCAGCGCAAGCTCACGGCGGAACAGATCGCCTGGCTGGGCGCGCCTGGCCGGCCGTCGCTGTTGCAAGATGTCATTAAACGCCGCCGCACCGAGGTCGAGTATCTCAACGGCGCGATTGCCGCCAAGGGGCGCGAATTAGGCATTCCCACACCGATGAACCAAGCCGTCACTGAAGTGACGCTCGAAGTCGAACTGGGCCGGGCCGAGCCGGGGGCAGATCTGCTGGCGCGGCTAGAGCCGTACTTGGGTTTGTGACGATCACAAAAAGGAGATCGCGTTCATGTCTGATTCGCAAACTATTGTATCGCCTCGCCTGCGGTGGGGCATCTTGGGTACGGGGGGCATTGCGCGCGCCTTTGCCAAAGCTGTGCCTCGCTCTCAAACGGGCGAGTTGTTGGCCGTAGGCAGCCGCGCTATCGAGTCGGCCAACAAATTCGCTGATGAACATGCCATCCCCCGGCGCTATGGCGGCTATGAAGGGTTATTGGCCGACCCCGACGTGGACGCGGTCTATATTGCGTTGCCCAACCACCTGCATGCGCTGTGGATCATTCGCTGCGCCGAGGCGGGCAAGCACATCCTGTGCGAAAAGCCGCTGACTACGAACGCCTCTGAGGCCATGACCGCCATCGAGGCGGCCCGTCGCCACGATGTGTTCCTGATGGAAGCGTTCATGTATCGCTGCCACCCGCAAACGGCGCATCTGGCGCAGTTGGTGCGCGAGGGTGCCATCGGGAAGGTGCGCATCATCCAGGCGCATTTCTCGTTCAACATGCGCGGTTTGCGGCTGGAAAACATCCGCCAACAAACCGCGGCGGCGGGCGGCGGCATTATGGACGTGGGCTGTTACTGCGCCTCGTTGGCGCGGCTGGTAGCCGGGGCCGCGCTGGGGCAGGATTTCGCCGAACCCATCGAGGTCAAGGGCTGCGGGTATATCGGCGCCGAGAGCCGCGTGGACGAATGGGCCACAGCGGTGTTGCGCTTCCCTGGCGATATTGTCGCCAACCTGACCACTGGCATCCAAGTGGCGGTGGATAGCGCCCTGCGGGTGTGGGGATCGGAAGGGCACATTATCGCGCCCAACCCCTGGTTCCCGAGCGAAAAGGACAACGTCATTCAGGTCTATCGCGACGGCGAAAAGGAGCCGCGCGAAGTGCGCGTGGACGCCGATGCGCCGCTCTATGCCATCGAAGCCGACATTGTGGCCCGCAACCTGGCCGCGCGCCAGGCCCCCGCGCCCTGTATGACGTGGGAGGATTCACTCAGCAACATGCGCACGCTCGACCGCTGGCGCAAAGAGATCGGGCTGATGTTCGATGTCGAAAAGCCTGATGCGCTCGTGACGCCCACATCGGGGCGGCCCCTGGCGCGCCGGGCCGATGCGCCGATGCAATACGGGCGCGTGGCCGGCATAGATAGGCCGATCTCGCGCGTGGTGATGGGCAGCATGGTGTTCCGCCCCGACAATATCCCCTATGCTTGCGCGCTGCTCGATCATTTCTACGAGCTGGGCGGCAACTGCATTGACACCGCCTGGATTTACGGCACCGAGGCTGCCATCGGCCAGTGGCTGCGGCTGCGCGGCGTGCGCGACGAGATCGTGCTGATCGGCAAGGGCGCACACACTCCCGAGTGCAACCCCGAG
>CAZYPJ010000098.1:4685-12689 GCA_964649365.1 uncultured Anaerolineales bacterium
AGCTCTATCAATCGCTGGAGCGGTTGCAGACCGACCATCTCGACCTTTATTTCATGCACCGCGACAACCCGGCCATCCCGGCGGGCGAGTTTGTGGAAGTGCTCAATGAGCACCTGCGCGCCGGGCGAATGCGCGCCTTCGGCGGCTCCAACTGGAGCATTGCGCGCATCGAAGAGGCCAACGCCTACGCCCGCGAGCGCGGCCTGGTGGGCTTTACCATCAGCAGCCCCAACCTGGCGCTGGCCGCCTGGAACGAGCCGATGTGGCCCGGCTGCGTGGCCGCCTCCGACGCCGCTTCGCGCGCTTGGTACGAGCGCCAGCAGATGCCTCTCTTTGCCTGGAGCAGCCAGGCGTCGGGGATGCTCACGGGTCGGTACAAGCCGGAGGATCGCAACGACCCAGCGCTGGCGGCTATCGTCCGCACCTGGTTCAACGAGGGCAATTTCCAACGCCTGGCCCGCGCTCAAGAGTTGGCTAAAAGGAAGGGCGGCACCTCCACGCAAATCGGCCTGGCCTGGGTGTTGCGCCAACCTTTTCCGACTTTTGCGCTGATCGGCCCGCGCACCATCGAAGAGACGCGCACCTCGGTCGAGGCTTTAAACGTGGATCTGACGCTGGACGAGCTGCGCTGGCTCAACCTGGAGGATTAGCTCAATGAGCGTTCGGATCGCTGTCGTACAGATAAACACCGTCCCCGGCGCGGTGGAGCGCAATCGCGCCGTAGCTCTTGGCTATGCTCGTCAGGCGCTGGCGGGTGGGGCCGATGTCATCCTGTTCCACGAGGAGTTGCTGATAGGGTATCACGCCAATGTGCGCGCCCTGGCCGAGCCGGTGGATGGCCCCACTACACGCGCCTTTCAAGAGCTACTACAGGGCAGCGAGGCGCGCATTCTCTATGGCCTCACCGAGCGGGCAGGCGACGATCTGTGCATCGCCGCGACGCTGGTGGGGCGCGAGGGGGTGTTGGCCAACTATCACAAGGCGCACCTTTGGTGGGACGCCGACGGCTTGCGCGACGAGGCGGCTATCTATCGCCCCGGCGAGGCGCTGGTAACGTTCGATATCAAGGGCCACTAGAGCGGCGTAATGATCTGCTACGACGGCGATTTCCCCGAGATGGCTCGCTCTTACGCCAACCTGGGCTGCGACATGCTGTTTTGGATGAACAACCGCGAGAGTCGCGGCTATGCTGAGGTCAAGCACCTGGCGCTCAACAACTCGCTCATTATGGCGGTTTCATGCTGCTGCGGCCCCGATGAAGTGGGGAGGGAGTGCCCGGGCGGCAGCAACATCGTGAACTATGATGGCGCGCTGCTGGTTGAGGTTTGGAATCGCGAGGGGATCATCTATGCCGATGTCGAACCGGAACGGGTGGCTGCCCACCGGCGGGCCAACCCCTGGTTTACCGGCCAGCGCGGCGATCTGTATGTTTATTCCAAAGCGGGCGCAACGGGCGCCCACGAACTCGCCAAGAACCTCCATGCCGGCGGCAATCGGGGTTATGGCGGCGATGAAAGTGGGGCGCGCGCCAAGCGCGGCTATGGAGTCTAGTGGAACGCGCCAGGGCGCTGCGCCGTCCTAGAGCAGGCGCTCTGGCCGCCTTTGCCGGATTATTACGTATTGAGGAGCTTCTCATGAACATTCTGGTAACGGGAGCGGCGGGCTTTATTGGCTCGCATCTGGCCGAACGGCTGACAGCGATGGGCCACACCGTGCGCGGCCTGGATTGTTTCACCGACTATTATGCGCGATCTCTCAAAGAGCTGAACGCCCAGGCGATCCAGGCTCAGGGGATTGCCTTCTTGCCTCTCGATCTGGCGGCGGACGATCTGACCGAGGCGGTGCGCGGCGCCGAGATCATCTATCATCTGGCGGCGCAGCCGGGCATCTCGGCCACGACCTCGTTCGAGACTTATATGCGCAACAATATCATCGCCACCCAGCGCCTATTGGAAGCGGCGCGGAAAGAATCCGCACTAAAGGGCTTTATCCACATCTCGACCTCGTCGGTCTATGGCGCCGACGCCACTGGTCCCGAGACGTGGGTCCCGCAGCCTACCTCGTATTATGGCGTGACTAAATTGGCCGCCGAGCAGTTGGCGCTGGCGCTGGCCCGCGACAAGGGCTTTCCGGCCTGTTCGCTGCGCCTCTTCTCAGTCTATGGCCCGCGCGAGCGCCCGGAAAAGCTCTACCCGCAATTGATCCGCTGTATCCTGGAGGGGCGCGAGTTCCCACTGTTCGAGGGCAGCGAGCATCACTTGCGTAGCTTTACCTACGTGGATGACATCGTAGATGGTCTCGTAGCCGCGCTGGAACGCCTGGATCGTTGCGGCGGCGAGATATTCAACATCGGCACAGACGCCGCCATCACCACCGGCGAGGGCATCCGCATCGTCGAGGAGATCCTGGGGGTGCCGGCCAAGTTGGCGCGCAAACCCAAGCGCGCCGGCGATCAGCTCAAAACCCATGCCGACATCACCAAGGCGCGCCAGATTCTGGGCTACAACCCCAGCACCTCGCCTCGCGAGGGCCTGGCGCGGGAGATCGCCTGGTATCGCCAATATATTCACGGCAAGGTACAATTCTGATGGAACTCTATATTCTGGAAAACATCTCGTATCAGGCCGATTTAGCGGCGTTGCGCCAGCGATTGCACGTGCAGGCGGGCAGCGACGACGACGCCGATCTCGTGCGGTTGGCGGGCGAGGCCGAAGCCGTGGCCAAGCCCAAGGCGATGTATGGGTTGGCTTTCATTGACGACAAGCACGACGACGGCGTCACCATCGAGGGCGTGCGTTTTACCAGTCGCGTGCTGCGAGTGAACCTCGACCTGGCGCGGCGCGTCTTTGCCTACGTCGCCACCTGCGGCGTCGAGCTGGGCGCCTGGGCGCACCAGATGAACGATATGCTCTATCAATTCTGGGCCGAGGCCATCAAAGAGGCGGCGCTGCGCGCGGCGATAAAAATGTTGAACGACCATATCAACGACCGCTATCGCCCCGGGCATACCTCGGTCATGAACCCCGGCTCTCTGGCCGATTGGCCGCTCCGCGAGCAGCGTCCGCTTTTCCGCTTGCTGGGCGACCCCACCGCTGCCATCGGTGTGCAGCTCACCGAAAGCTGCTTGATGGAGCCGAACAAGTCGGTGTCGGGTATCCGCTTTCCCACCGCCGAGAGCTTTGAGAGCTGCCAGCTCTGCCCGCGCGAGGTGTGCCCGGGCCGTCGCGCGCCCTACGACGCCGCGCTGTACGACCGCAAGTATCGCCAGCAGGGAGGCGGTGTTTCATGAGTCACGCTCCTTTCACTCCCACGCACCACGCCCTATTGTTCGGGTGGATCGCGCGCGAGGTGATCCTCGCCGTGGGCGAAGAGGTGGGCGCGCCCCTTTTGCGACAGGCGGTGCAACACTATGGCGAGCAGCGCGGGCGACGCATGGCGTTGCGCGCCCAGGCCAACGGCGATCCGCTCACTTTTGCCAGCTATCTAGTTTATGGCGAATGGCGCGGCCCCGCCGGCGAGATGGTGGTGGAGGTGGTGGGCGCGACCCCTGACCTCCCTCAGCGCGTGCATCGCTGCTCGTGGCACGCAGCCTGGGAGTCGCGCGGCCTGATGCTCTATGGCCGCTATTATTGTCAGGCGGTGGATGAGGCCATCGCTCGCGGCTTCAACCCCGACCTGACGCTGGAAGTGAACGGCACGCGCTCCAACGGCGCGCCCTGTTGCGAGTTCATCTATCGCGGCGCCAACCTGGATGAAGCGACCCAACGCTGGGTGGATGCTCGGCGCGCCGCGTTGGGCCTTTCCGTCGTGGCGCCGTGGGAATATCACGCGGGACACCTGTTCAAGAGCATGGGCGAGGCCGTGATCGCGGCGCTGAGCGAACGCGGTCGCGCGATCATGCAGGCCGCGCTCGACGAGTTTGCCTGCGCCTATGGCCAATCGGCGGCGCAGGTCGTTTCCGGCTATGCTTCAACCGATTTCAACTGCCTGCCGTAACTGGAGGAGCGCTTGTGAGTGACGTCCATTCGCCTTATGACCAGGGGCGCCAAGAGCGCGTACCCGTGGGACTCAAGCGCACCGCTGTGCTCTGCGTATTGCGCAGCGGCGACGAGCTATTGCTCATCAAGCGGGCCAAAGAGCCGAATTTGGGCTTGTACGTGCCCGTGGGCGGCCATGTGGATCCCTTCGAGGCGCCGCGCCAGACCGCCATCCGCGAGATCGCCGAAGAGACCGGCGTGCAGGTGGATGAGGTGCGCTTTCACGGCGTGCTGGTGGAGAGTTCACCGACGGCCTACAACTGGATCAGTTTCATCTATTCCGTCGAAATCCCGCGTATCGCGCCGCCGCCCTGCCGCGAGGGCGTGTTGGAATGGTTTCCCATCGCGCGACTGCCCGAATTGCCCACGCCAACGACCGACTTGCACCTCTATCGTTTTGTGCTGCAGAAGCGTCCCTTTGTGATGGACGCCATTTTTGACGCCGACACGCGCCTGTTGCGCATGGTGGACGAGATCAGCGGAGAAGTGCTATTTCCCGCAGGAGGCTAATCAACTATGCCCATGACTTCCAAGCAACGTTTGCTCGCCGCGATCACCCGCGCCGGCTTGCCCGATCATCTGCCCGCCACCACCCATCATGTGATGCCCTATTTCCTCAACCGCTACATGGGGGGCATATCGAACCAGCAGTTCTTTGAGCATTTCGGCCTCGACCCTATTCTGTGGGCCGTGCCGCACCGCCCCGACCCTACTGCGGGCGAGTATTACGACCCCGAACAGGGGCCGACGGGTTTTCTGGAGAGCCGCCGCATCGCCAGCGACAATTGGCGCATCCATGCCGAGGAAATCCCCAACCAGGCCTACCCGACGGTGCGCTACCGGATCGTGACGCCCAAAGGCGCGCTCACCACCACGCTGCAATCCAACGAGCACACCACCTGGGTGATCGAACATCTCATAAAAGAAAAGCGCGATATTGACCTCATCGGCGAATACGCCACCGCGCCCAAGTGCGACGTTGAGGCGCTGAACAAGATCGCGAGCGACTACGGTGAGCGCGGCCTAGTGCGCGGGCATATCTGCACCTTTGATCTGTTCGGCCAGCCCGGAACCTGGCAGGACGCCTCGTGCCTGGTGGGCATCGAGCGGCTCATCATGGAAACCTACGACGACCCCGCCTGGGTACACGAGTTGCAACGCATCCTCCTGCGGCGCAAGTTGACCTTTGTGCGCTCGCTCAAGGGGGCAGCTTATGACATCCTAGAGCTGGGCGGCGGCGACGCCAGTTCGACGGTGATCTCGCCCAAGCTGTTCGACCAGCACGTAGCGCCTTACGACAGCCAGATCATCGCTGCTGCGCACGAGGTGGGGCACCGCATCGTCTATCACCCCTGCGGCGGGTTGATGCCGCTGCTAGCGCGCAGCGCCGCTATGCATCCCGACGCGATGGAGACCTTTACCCCTCCTGAAATGGGCGGCGACGTAAACCTGGCTGAGGCCAAGCGGCGCATCGGCCAGCGGGTGTGCATGATCGGCGGGTTCGATCAGTTCCACTATTTCACCGGCTGCTCCGAGGCCGATACGCGCGCCGCCGTGCGCCGCTATTTCGCCGAGGCGGGCGAGGGCGGCGGCTTTATCCTCAGCCCGTCGGATCACTTTTTCGACGCCGACCCCGCGCTGATCGCGGCGTTCGCGGACGAAGCGAAGCGGTGCGTGTACGTTTGATGTGGCCCACCAAGGAGGGTGATCACATGGCCGTGCCCGACTTTCAGAGCTTGATGCTGCCATTGCTGAAACTGATGGGAGATGGGCGTGAGCGCACCCAGGCCGAAGCGCGAGAGGGCATTGCGCCGGGGTTTGGCCTCTCCGACGCCGACCGTCAGGAAATGCTGACAAGCGGGACGCCTCGCTACAACAGCAATGTGAGTTGGGCGCTCACCTACCTGAAACACGCGGGTCTTCTTGAAAGCCCTGGCAGGGGGCGCTATCGGATCACTACCCGTGGGCGCGATGTGCTGCGCCATCCACCTGACAAGATCAATATACAATTTCTGACCTCCTTTCCGGAGTTCATCACATTTGCCAAGACCAGACAAGTGTCGGAAAAGCCCGGGCCGCAACCAGTACTGCCGGATATTGAGAAAACCCCAGAAGAAGCATTAGAAGCAACCTACCAAGCGTGGAGACAGAGTTTCTCTACCGAGCTTCTCGAACGGGTGAAAAGTTGCTCGCCCGGCTTTTTTGAACGCATGGTGATTGATTTGCTACTTGCGATGGGCTATGGTGGCTCGCGGCGCGACGCCGCCGAGGCTGTCGGTCGCAGCGGTGACGAGGGGATTGATGGCATCATCAAAGAGGATCGTCTGGGGCTTGATGTGGTATATGTGCAGGCCAAACGGTGGCAAAGCACAGTGGGACGGCCCAACGTGCAAACCTTTGCGGGCAGTCTCGTCGGTCAGAATGCTAACAAAGGCATCTTTATCACTACTTCCGATTTCTCCAGAGAGGCACGTGAGTACGCGGCCAGGATCGCTCAAAAGATCGTGCTCATAGATGGCGTTACACTCGCCGATCTAATGATAGATCACGGTATCGGCGTATCGGATGTCGCGGCCTATACGATCAAGCGTATTGACTCGGACTATTTCGATAACGAATAGGAGTCGTTGTGGATATAATCCACGAAGAAAAACTCACTTCTGGCTGGTTCATCGTTCTCATCGGCGGCGTCACGGTCTGGCTCATCTATGCGCTGGCGAGCCAGGTGTTTGGCGGACCTTTGGGGGGAGAATCCGTTCCCACCGCCTTCCTCGTGGGCATGATTCTGCTCCTGGGGGCGGCGGCCGTAACCTTTGCCCGCTTGACTGTCCAACTGACGCCTCGAACGCTGACGGTGCGCTTTGGCGCGTTGCGTCGCATTATTCCTGTAGAGCAGATCACAGGCTGCGCGCCCGATGACCAGTCGTGGGTGCGCTATGGCGGGTTCGGCATCCGCTATGCCTGCGTCAGGGGCAAGCGGCGTCAGGTCTATAATGTCATTGGCGCGCCGAGATTGGTGGTATCCTTACGAGATGGGCGCGAGTTCGCTTTCTCTACTCGCAAGTCGGAGCGCGTATGTGAATTGCTAACACGACAGTGTAAACACACATTACAAGAGGAGCGACATGGGTAAAACGCAATGGTTCGAAGGCGATCTATTGACTAACGGCATCCGCATCCACTACTATCGCACTGGCGGCGCCAAGCCCCAGGTGGTGCTATGCCACGGCTATAGCGACAACGCCATGTGCTGGAAGCCGTTGGCCCGTGAATTACAGGCCGATTACGACGTCATCATGGTGGACGCCCGCTGCCACGGCAAGTCGGAGGCGCCGCGCGACGGCAACTCCACTAGCGCCATGGCGGATGATCTGGCCGGGCTGATCCGTGCGCTTGGGCTAGATCGCCCCGTTCTCGCCGGGCATTCGATGGGCGCTGGTTATGTGTTCGAGGCGGCGGCGCGCTATCCCGAACTGATGCGCGGCATCGTGCTGGAAGACCCCGTCTGGCGCGATATGCCGCCGGCGCCGCCTACCGCCGAGGAGCAATCGGCGCGCAACGCGCACTGGCGCGTCGAGTTCGACCGCCGCCGCGCCATGCCGCGCGAGGAGCAACTGCGCGAATGCCGCGAACAATTCCCGCTGTGGGATGAAGAGATCGCGGCGCTGTGGACCGACGCCAAAGCGGACCTCAGCCCTTCCATCTTTGCATCGGGAATGCTTTCTTTTGCGCCCTGGCGCGAGGTGTTGGCTCAGGTGCGCTGCCCAATCCTAGTGTTCACCGCTGACCCTGACAAGGGGGCGATTGTGACCGAAGAGGCGGCGCAAGAGGCGTAGCGGCTCTATCCGCAACTGGAGCGGGCGCACATCCCGGGCGTGGGGCATCACATCCGCTTTGCGCGGCCCGAACCCTACACGGCGGCGTTCCGCAGCTTCCTGGCGCGCCTCTATGGCTGAGTCGTCGGGGT
>CAZYPJ010000099.1:0-12672 GCA_964649365.1 uncultured Anaerolineales bacterium
AGCCCACCCCCCCAGCATCGGTCCAATTGGCCTTTTGAAAGTTACCATCGAACTGCACCGTAACCTGAAAACCCTCATCGGGATAGGGTATGTAGGCAGGGTTATCGTAATAGATGGCGCGCAACAGATTCTCTTTGGGATCCATCGGTCTCCTTTTGGCGTCCTATCAGCGGGCGCGGCGTTCGCACTCTCATCCAAAACGGCTATAATTCAAGATACGGTAGATTGAGCCTATCCTCAATACAGAACAAGCTGAGGCCCACGTGAGACGCACGAGACCTTATCGCTATCCCTATAGGAAGAGACGCCGAGGGTGTATCTTGTGGTACATCATTCTCGTGGGACTCGTGCTCGCCGGGATGCCGGTGGCGTTGCGTTGGTACACCGATCGTCGCTACCGCTCGCGCATTTACACCGTCGAGACAGCGCCGGCACGTCGGGTGGCCATCGTCTTTGGCGCGGGCTATTGGGCCGAGGGTCAGTTGAGCGATGTGCTAGCCGATCGTGTGTACATTGCAGCGCAGCTCTACAACCAAGGCAAGGTGCGCAAGCTATTGATGACGGGCGACAACAGCGCCCTCGATTACAATGAGCCGAAACAGATGCGCGATTATGCCCTCAAATTGGGCGTGCCCTCCGACGATATCGTCCTTGATTACGCTGGCCGCCGCACCTATGATAGCTGCTACCGCGCTAACTATATCTTTGGCGTCACCGATGCGATCCTAGTGACGCAAGCCTACCATCTAGATCGCGCCCTGTTCACGGCCAATAATCTGGGTATTGATGCTGTGGGCGTAGGGGCTGATCGGCGCGATTATTATTACATCAGACGCTATTGGTGGCGCGAGTTATTGGCTACCTCGCTGGCTTGGTGGGAGGTAGCCATCGCCCATCCCGAGCCGATCCTAGGCGAAAAGCTGCCTATCTTTCCCGATACCCCGTAGGGTTCAGGCGTAAGCAGCGCGCCATTGGCCCAGCGCCTGGCGCACCTGATCCTGACTGGCCGTACCCGTTGTTCCCAAGCAGCGGATCGTGACCGACGCAACCAGGTTGCCGACCAGCGCCGCCTCAGCCGGCGTAGCGCCAGAGCATAGGCTGGCGACGATGCCCGACATGGTGCTATCGCCCGCTCCCACAATGTCTATCTCGCCCGTTACGGGCACGGCCGGGATGCGCTGGCACGTTCCTTGTGCGCAGAGCAACACCCCCTGGTCGCCCACGGTGACGAACACCGGCTTGCCGGTACGTTGGTTGAGCGCCAATCCCGCCGCCTGCGCCCGATCAATAGTCGGCGATTCACTCGCGCCCCATATGGCGCGAGTGGCCTCGCGCTCGTTGGGCTTCAGGATGATGTGACGGTACTCCCCGATGCGCTCGCGCGAATCTACAGCGATGACTTGGCATGGATGCTGCGCCGCCCAATCATTCAGCGCGGCGCGCACGCGGTCGGTCAACACGCCGCAATTACGCTCGGGAACCTGGTCAGCGATGATAACGCCTTCTGCTTGGGGCAGCCATTCGCGCAAGCGCGCCAAAAGCGCCTCTTCCAGCGTCTCGGTCATGGGCCTGCGATTCTTGATGTCGAGCCGCGATAGTTCGTGTACGCGGCCATCAGTCTCCCGCATCATCGGCTTGGTATAAGTGGGCGTCATCCGCTCCGCCGATTGAATCAAAGGCTTGGCGTCAGCCCCGCGCTCGCGCAGGCCGCGCCACAACTCGTAACCCTCGCCGTCGTCGCCGATCACGCCCAATGTGATCACCGGCACATTTAACGCTCGCAGGTTCGAGACTACCGTGCCCGCCGCGCCTGGGCTGGTGCGTACCTGCGTTACCTGGTGCGCCTCTAGCCCCGTTTCCAACGAGATTTCGGCTAACGACCGGTCTATATCGAGGTATTTGTCGAGAAAGAAATCGCCTACCACCAGCACGCGCGCCCGCTCAAAGCCGGCCAGGATCTCGTTCAGGCGAGCTTGATCCATCATGCTCCTTCCATCGCTTGCAGAATGTGGTGGTGCAACACGGGCACAGTTACTTTATGGTCGGCCTGAATATAAAAGCTTTCGCCGCCGTCGCGCACCGTGCGCACTAGGATGGTCTTGAATGGGCGGAAATAATAGCGCGCATCGCTCTTGGGCGCTTCGTGGTCGAGGTCAGGCCCTAAATCCTGAAGGTCGAACACGGCGGTGGTGAAATGATTAAGCGGGCGCCCCTCTTGGTAGGCCACATTGCGAGCCATGGCCAACGCTTTTAGATAGACCTCTGGCCCCATAATGGCCGTACCCATGCTGAGCAGCGCGCCGCCTTCGAGCCGCTCGACTTGGTGGGCAAAGATGAGAAAATCGGTGTACGACGCCGCGCCCAGGGCAGCGCCGTTGCAATTGGGATGCTCGTGGATGATGTCATAGCCTAGACTAACGTGTACAGTGACAGGGATCCCCAGGCGATAGCCAGCCGCCAAGATGCTGACCTCACGGTGGGGCAAACGCTCCTCCCAAATCGTGCGTCCTACGATTTCGCCCAAGCCGATCCCCTCGCGGGCGGCTTGAGCGGCAAGGTCGTTGATGCGCCCTGTCTCGCGCCACAAGCCGAATTGCCCTTCGCTGATATAGCGCGCCACGCTTTCGGTGGTGGCGCCGATGGATGCGATCTCGAAATCGTGGATGCAGCACGCGCCGTTGAACGCCACCGCGCTGACGACGCCGCGTTCCATCAAGTCAATCACATAGCGCGAAAGGCCGTTCTTGATGACGTGCGCGCCCATCATCCAGATGACGGCGCTTTGATTGCGCGCGCCGGCCACCATCCGTTGCGCCAACGTTGCCAGATTGGGGTTATCATAAGCGGGCAAGGGATCATCGAGATGAGCGAACTGCTCCAACGTATAATCGTGTACGCGCTCGGCTAAAGGCTTGATGTGCAATCGGGATCGGTCGAACAATGGATAGGGCATAGCAGCCTCCAAGATGGGAACTAGAGTAGCGTTTCGGCCAGCGCGCAGGCGCCCCATAGGGGCGCATCGCCCCCCAACTCAGCCAGCGCGATATTCACCTCTATGCCGGCGAGTGCGGTTTCGTTGGCGGCCTGGCGTACCCAGGCCAAGTAGTCTTCTCCCGAACGGGTAACGCCGCCGCCGATGACTACGCGTTCCAGGTTGAGCAAATTCAACGCATTGCCGATGGCGATGCCTAGACTGTGCGCCGCGCCCTGCAAGGCGCGACTGGCCAATGAATCGCCCTCTTGGGCGGCGCGAGCGATCTCTTGCGCCGTCAGATGGTCGCGCCCGCGCAACGCCGAGGGCGCAGCAGGCATGACAGCCAATAGCTCGCTGGCGCGGCGCGCGATAGCTGGCCCAGCAGCCAGCGCCTCTAGGCAGCCTCGCCGCCCGCATGGGCATAGCGGGCCATCATCCTCTAGGTGCATATGGCCGATCTCGCCCGCCAGACCATTTAGACCGCGATACAGTGCGCCGTTCAACACCAACCCGCCGCCCACACCAGTGCTCACGGTGAGATAGAGCATGTCATGCGTTCCGCGCCCCGCGCCATAGCGCCATTCGCCCAGGGCGGCGATGTTGGCGTCATTGTCAAGGATGGCGGGCGCGCCGAAATGCTCCGCGACGCGCATTCGCAAGGGTGTGTGTTCCCATCCGGGCACATGGTGGCTTAAACGCGGCTCGCCGCTGGCCACGTCCACCGGCCCGTCAAAGCTAACGCCTACCGCCGCCGGGCGCGCGCCCGCAGCGGCGAGTTGTGCGTTGGCCAGGGCCAACATGCACGCCAACACTCCCTCAGCGCCTTTGGCGGCAGGCGTCGCGCATTGGTCGCGGGCCAGCCAGCAACCGGCGCGCTGATCCAGCACTCCCGCCGCCAATTTGGTGCCGCCAAAATCGAGGGCCAAAATGATCCGGGCTGCCATGCCTCTCCTCTGTAGGGCTAGAACTCGTGCTCGAACATCTTGCTATAGCTCTCGTAACGAATCTCGGTGATCTCTCCCCGTTCTACAGCAGCGAGCACCGCGCAACCCGGTTCGTGAATGTGGGTGCAAGGCTGGAAGCGGCACTGCCCCAGATAAGGGCGCATCTCGGGGAAAAAGGCGTCGAGCTGTTCGGGGTCCACATCCCAAAAGCGAAACTGGCGCAGACCAGGGGTGTCGGCTACATAGATATCAGGCTCTGGGTTCAGCAATTGGGCTACGACGGTGGTATGCCTGCCTCGGTCGGTGGCGTCGCTGATCTCGCCTACTTCCAGGTCAAGGTCGGGCCATAGGGCGTTGAGCAAGCTCGATTTACCCCCCCCCGAGCGGCCGGAGAGCACCGATACCCTGCCGCGCAACAGGACGCGCAGCGGCTCGATCCCTTCGCCGGTCTGCGCGCTGACGTAACGGACCGTGTAGCCGATCTGCCGGTATAAATCGAATGTGTCGCGACGTTTTTTCTTGAGCAGGTCGGCCTTGTTAGCGATGAGGATGACCGGCAACTCGGCTGCCTCGCAGGCCACCAGGTAGCGGTCGAGCATCAAAGGATTGGGTTCAGGCTGGCGCACGGCGAACACCACTAGCGCCTGATCGGGGTTTGCCACAATCACCTGCTCTACCGGGGCGCGAGGGGGCGGTGGGCAGCGCGAAAGAACCGATTTACGCGGCAGAACTTGCTCGAAGATGCCTAACTCGCCCTCCGTGGGCGACCAACGGACGCGGTCACCTATCGCCACCAGGTCGCTTGCGCCGCGCTCTTGTTTCAGCTTGCCGCGCATGGTACAATCGGCCAAGCCTTGTTCCCAGCGCACATAATAATGCCCGCCATGAGAGCGAACGACGACCCCTTCGCGATCGGTCATAAGGCGATCTGTACTCCGCTACCAACTAGCTTTCGGGTGGCAAGGATGTGAATCTGAGGAATATATTAACACCTTGGTACAGAGTTGTCGAAAATGCTTTTGCTAGTTGGTGCGGCCGGCGACATAGATTTTGCCGGCCATCAACTTGATCTCGTTCAGCGTCAAGGTTTCCAGCGGCACGGCGACGCCCTGGTTGGTCGAATAGGCTTTTACGGCTTGCTCGATGACCCCTTGTGCGACCAGGCGGGTAAAGCCCTGCAAGGAACGATCCAGGGTGATGTCGTTTACCTTGAAATAGAGCTTGCCATCCACCACGAGAGGAACGCCGCGAATCGTCACCCCGGCGTTGATGCCCGTCTGCTGGTGATACGCCTTGACGGTGCAGATGATCTCGCTCGCTGTCAGCGTCACATGCATGTCGCTGATTGTGGCCCCTTCCTCCTCTACCGTCTGCTCAGCGAGGTATTGGTTGATCTCGGCCTCGGTCATCTCGACGGCAAAGGGCGTGTTCGGCGTGCTGGGGATCATCCACAATTCACCAGGACGCGGCGTAGGCGTGGGCGGCGCCGGCGTGTAGGTGGGCGTGGGCGAAGGGATCGGCGTTGCGGTGGCGGAGGCCACGAGAAGCGGTTTGAGCGGCTTCCTCTGTGTGGTGGATGATAGCTCGTCCCTCTCACATGCGCTCAACACGACCATCAACCACAGCATCGCTAACGAGATCGGCCAGAATACCTTATGCTTTGTGTGTGACATGGGTTCATTCTCCTTTTCATACAATACATGTAAACAAGCTGACTCGCAACCTTGGCCGGGGCTGCGAGTCAGGCTGTATTCAAGACGGAAATCCGGCTAGATCAGTTCCTCAATGGGCGTATATTCCAGGCCAAAGGTATCGGCCACCGCTTTATAGGTAACGCGCCCTTTGAGCGTGTTGACGCCCTTGCGCAGGGCAGCATCTTTGTGGACTGCCTCGCCAAAGCCCTGGTTAGCCAGGTTGATGACATAGGGCAGCGTGGCGTTCGAGAGCGCGTAGGTCGAGGTGCGCGGCACTGCGCCGGGGATATTGGGCACGGCGTAGTGGATGACGCCATGCACCCGATACGTCGGATTGCTGTGAGAAGTGGGATGGATCGTCTCGATGCACCCGCCTTGATCTACCGCTACATCAATGACCACCGAGCCGGGGGTCATCGTGGCAATCATATCCTCCGTCACCAACATGGGGGCTTTGGCGCCGGGCAGTAGCACCGCCCCAATAAGCAACTCAGCGCGGCGCACCGCCTCGGCAATGTTACGCCGGTTTGAAGCGATGGTGCTGATATTGCCGTGCAGAATCTGCTCCAGATAGCGCAGGCGATCCAGGTTCGTGTCAATCACCGTAACACGCGCGCCCAGCCCCAAGGCGATCTGTGCGGCGTTAGTGCCTACGATGCCGCCGCCGATGATGACTACGCTGCCCGACCGCACGCCGGGCACGCCGCCTAACAAGATGCCTCGTCCGCCCTCAGTCTCCTGCAAATAGTGCGCGCCGATTTGCACGGCCATGCGCCCGGCCACTTCGCTCATCGGGGTGAGCAGCGGTAACGAGTTGTTGGCAAGCTGCACCGTCTCATAAGCGACGCCGGTCACTTGCCGCTCGATCAGGGCTTGGGTCAATCCCTCAGCAGCTGCCAAATGCAGATAGGTAAAGAGCAGCAGCCCTGGGCGCAGCAAGCCATATTCTTGGGGCAGCGGCTCTTTGACCTTGAGCACCATTTCGGCGGACGCATAGACTTGCTCGGCGTTTGGCAGTATCCGCGCGCCAGCCTGTACATACTCCTCATCCACAAAGCCGCTGCCAACGCCGGCCCCGGCTTGGACGAATACCTGATGTCCAGCATGGGTCAAAGACTCGGCCCCGCCCGGCGTAATCGCCACCCGGTATTCCTTGTCTTTGATCTCTTTGGGCACTCCGATAATCATCGTTGATTACCTCCCACGATCTAGGAATGGATTATTTCAATTCGATGACGTCATCATCACCGATATTGACATGATGCATTGCGCCCTTTAAGATGGCGTTACGTCCTACAAGCGAGCGCTCTAGGAAGGCATTTTCGAGCACTGCGCCGGATTCGATAATGCTGGCGCGCACAATCGAGTCGCTGATGCGCACATTCTCACCCACTGTGGCATATGGGCCAATGACCGACTTTTCGATCTGCGCCGAGCGGGCGATGTACACCGGCGGAATAATGGTCGCATGACTGCCTTCGGCAGCCTGGGCGTGCCCATGATCCAGTAGATAGCGGTTGGTGTGCAGCACGGTCTCTGGCGTGCCGCAGTCCTCCCATACCGCAACGTTCTGGCTCACAAAGTGCGCCCCTTGATCAATCATCACCTGAAGGGCGTCGGCAATGTAGTATTCGCCTTTGGTCTGAATTTCGTGTTCTAGCACGTACTCGATAGCCCGCACTAGTTCGGCCCCTTCGCGCACATAGTAGAGGCCGATGATCGCCTTGCGGTGCTCCAGCGTGTCGGGTTTTTCGATCAGCTTGACCACACGACCCTCGCGCTCGATCACCACGCCGAAACGTCGGGGGTCTTCTACCTCTTGCACGAACAGTACGCCATCGGCAGTGGATTGTTCCAAGCTCGTCAGATCGGCTTCGAAGAGAGTATCTACAAAGACGATGACGCATGGGCCGGATAAATACTCGCGGGCCAGATAGAGGGCATGGGCCTGCCCCATCAATTCCCTTTGGACCACATAATGCGCCTTAAAGGGATAATTGGCGGCGACATAATCTTGGATTTGGTCGCCCAGCCAGCCGATAATGAACACTACCTCATCTACGTTCAGGGGCAGGAACTTGTCGAGGACGTGGCCCAACACCGGCTTGCCCGCTACGCTGAGCAGGGGCTTGGGTTTGGACCATGTATGAGGGCGCATTCGTTTGCCCAGCCCGGCCAGGGGGATGATAACTTTCACGCTAACCAACCTCCTTTGGTGGTTGCTTGTCTTGGTTGTTGTTAAGTGCGCCGTATTAGAGCGGCGGTTGGCGCAGGTGCCAATCGGTGGCTTGCTCGTAAGCGTAGGCCACGCGCAAGATTGTCGCCTCGTCGTAGGCATTGCCGAACACTTGCAAGCCGATAGGCAGTCCGCCAGCAAATCCGCAAGGGATCGAGATGCCGCACAACCCTGCCAGATTCAATGAAAGCGTGAAAATATCCGACAAATACATCTGCAACGGGTCGTTTGATTTCTCGCCGATGCGGAACGCCGTCGTAGGTGTGGTGGGCGCGATCAGCGCGTCGCAACGCTCAAAGGCGCGGTCGAAATCCTGTTTGATGAGCGTGCGCACTTTTTGTGCTTTCAGATAGTACGCATCGTAATACCCCGCTGAGAGCGCATAAGTTCCCAACATGATACGCCGCTTGACTTCAGGGCCAAAGCCCTCTTGTCGCGTGCGCTTGAAAGCGTCCCAAATATCTTGCGCTTCCGGGTGCGAATAGCCGTAACGCACGCTGTCATAGCGCGCCAGGTTGGCCGAAGCTTCCGCTGGGGCGAGCAGATAATACACGGGGAGGGCGTATTCAGTATAGGGCATCGAGACGGGTATAATCTCGGCCCCGAGCGATCGCCACACATCCAAAGCTGCATGCACAGCGCATTCCACCTCGGGTTGCATCCCCTCTACGAAGTATTCATCCGGCACGCCCAGTCTCATGCCTTTGACGGAGGGTGTCAGCGCCTCGGAATAGTCAGGCACGGGCAGGTTAGCTGAGGTCGAATCGTTGGGGTCATAGCCCGCGATGGTTTGCAATAATAGAGCGCAATCGGTCACATCCTTGCCCAGCGGCCCCGCTTGATCGAGTGAAGAAGCAAAGGCCACCAACCCATAGCGCGAAACGCGCCCGTAGGTAGGTTTGAGTCCTGCGATGCCACACAACGCCGCCGGTTGGCGGATGCTTCCACCCGTATCGGTACCTAAAGCGCCCAGTGTCTCGTCGGCGGCCACTGCCGCTGCGCTGCCTCCACTGGAGCCGCCTGGCACGTGGGCTAGATTCCAGGGGTTATGGGTGGTGAAATAGCCCGAGTTCTCGGTAGAGGATCCCATCGCAAATTCATCAGTGTTAGTCTTGCCCAGGATCACCGCCCCCGCCTGGCGCAGCTTGTGCACGCAGGTGGCCTCGAAAGGTGGCATGAAGCCTTTCAAGATGCGCGAACCGCAGGTGGTTTCGATTCCTTGGGTGCAGAGCACATCCTTGATCGCCATTGGAATGCCGAGGAGAGGATGATCCTCGCCCTGGGCGCGACGACGGTCGGCGTTTTTGGCGGCTTGTAGAGCGGCGTCAGGGGTGGTGCGCAAGTAGGCCTGCACGCGACTGTCGGTGGCTGTGATACGCTCCAATACAGAGCGCGTCAATTCGACGGAGGAAATGGCTTTGTCGCGTAACAAGCAACCGGCTTGGTGAATGGTAAGTTCGTAAAGCTCCAAGAGCTACCTCCACAATTGCAAGGCGAGGCTATTCCAGGATGGGCTTGACCTGGAAGTAATCATCATAGCGCTGCGGGGCGTTGGCCAAAGCCTCATCGGGCGCGAACGAGGGGCGCACTTGGTCGGGTCGCGTAACATTGCGCTGGTAAATCGCCTGAGCGGTAGGGGGAATCGCACTAGTATCCAGGCGGTTCAGCTTTTCCATAGCATCGAGGATATCGGAAAGTTGCTCAGCAAAAAGCTCGACTTCCTCTTCGCTGATACCCAAGCGGGCAAGTTCAGCGATGTGTAATACCTGATCGCGACTTAGTTTCACGACGATGTCTCCCTACCCTCAAACTCAACATGTTGGCCGATTATAACACCGATAGGGATGCCCCGCAAATGAATAAAGAGGCCTCCAAATTGCTGGAGGCCTCCAAAGCTATCGGATATGTCCGTGGCTACCGTTCCGGGTTGCCTCGTGTACCCGCTTCGCGCTCAGCGCGAGGCGCTGACGATTGCTCCCACCACAATCTCACATAGGCGTCTTCGCCGCTCTCATAGTACTCTAGGCGCACCAGGTGCTCGCCAGCAGCCAAAGATACTTGCTCGCTCGCTTCGATGGGTTGTTCGTCACCCCACCGGTCGATGATGAGTTGATCGTCCACGAACAATCGCACGCCATCATCGGCTACGGCGGAAAAGGTATAGAGGCCCTCATTAAAGTAGCGCGTTTGCGTCCATCGCGCCGAGAACTCGTCCACGGGCAGACTCGGATCAGGCGCTTCACGTCCCCAATCGAACCACACTTTGGCGTCGTCACGGACAAGAACAGGTTCGCCCTCCAATGCGGTGTTGGCAAAGTACTCGCCTTGCCACGTCGAGATCGCCGCGTCGAGCGCCGCGACCGGCGTTGCCTGCAGCTCCGTCACGGTGGTATTGGGATCTTCTATCGATACGATAGTAACTGCATCCACCACTTCTTCAGCGGCTTGGCCAGCCACACTGGTGAATTGGCCTGGGTTGGTCACCGCGACGTAAGTGGCCTTATTACCAAATCCGATAATATCGGCTCGGCCATCACCCGTTACATCAGCCACTACACGCGGGAACTTTTCCTGGCTTGTCCATCCGCCGGCATCCTGGCCAAAATTACTAATCCATAGTACAGGCAAACGGAACCCAGTTCCTGTGGAGAACGCCACATACGTGCCCGTTGTCTTCATGCCCACGATATCGGCTTTGCCATCGCCATTAATATCTGCCAGAAAACGCGGTTGCGTGTTTTGATCGGTCCACCCGCCTGCTGACACGGCGAAATCTGCAAGCCAAAGTGATGGTGCCCCCAGCCTTGTGCCCGTCGAGAGTGACACATAAACACCATTGCTCCCAAAACCTACCACATCAGCTTTGCCATCGCCATTGATGTCGCCTACAGCGCGTGGGTAGGTGTTTTGACTCGACCAGCCCTGTCCGGAGCCGAAGCTGTCCAGCCAACGGCTGGGGGTGCCGAATGCTTTGCCGTTTGAAAGAGATACATATACACCACTGCTACCGAAAGCAACTATGTCAGCTTTATTATCACCGTTCATATCGGCGGGCATGCGTGGAAAGGCATCCTGGCTTGTCCAGCCACCAGCTAATACACCAAAGTTAGCAATCCATTTTGTTGGTGTGTAAAAAGCTGTGCTTGATGAGAGCGAGACATAAACGCCTTTGCTGCCAAAGCCGACAATGTCGGCTTTGCCGTCGCCATTGGTGTCAGCTAAAGTGCGTGGATATAGATTGTTATCGGTCCAGCCTCCCGCATCCATACCAAAGTTACGCGTCCACCCAGATGGGATCGCAAAGGAACTGCCGGTTGAGCGCGAGACGTAAGTGTATCTGCTGCCAAATCCGACGATATCGGCCTTGCCATCACCAGTCACATCTGCCACTGTACGGGGATAAAGCGTTTGGCTGGTCCAGCCCCCCCCCACAACGCCGAAATTTGCAATCCACGATTTAGGAGGTTCGCAATAGGCCGTTTTTGAGAGATTCAAGTTCACTACGCCGCCAGTTTGCCAAGTGCCCCTTTGGTCAGCCCAATTCGCGCCGAACTTGAAACGTACAGCCTCACCATCTACGCCGCCCTCCTTAGTCCCGGTCAAGGGATCATCGGCGGGAATGTCTAGGCTGTAAACCGACGAGCCGTCGTAAGTAGTCGTCGTGGCTGAAACGATCAATGTATCGCTGATCCATGCCTGTACCACTGTTCCATTGGCCACATTCGATCCATTGTACTTGACGGTCCCCCAAAAGGCGCTGGGCAATGTGGGCGGGGCTTTGGGATAATCAGCATATGCTTGCCCGACAGGTGTAATGGCTTTGGTATCGATATCGAGCAAATCAGTGCCGTCCCAGCGGTGATCGTTCTGCGAATCCCACGATGTGAGTGCAAACCACGCCCACCGCTGCACCAAGCGATTGCCGTCAATGATGCAGCCCAAATCTGACGATGTGGCTGTGGAGAGATAGTCGAAAACGTCATTCATATATCTTGTGATGGTTTCCGCGCCGGCATCCCAAAGTGCGCCGGTCTCAGTGATGATCAACCATTTGGCGCGGTCGCCGTTGTCTTTCATGATCTTGCGCTTGTGGTTGACCTGGCCTTTGACCTGATTCAGGATATCAGGGTTGCTGGTATCCATATAGGCGTGTAGAGTATAAACATCAATGGGCATCTTGACCCCATAGCGCTGGCGATAGGCTTCCATCGTGCTAGTGAGAAAGCTCCCGTAGGTCGCGCCAACGGCCACGCGATAAGTAGGGTCTATGGCTTTGATTATGTCGTAGTATTTTTTGTATTTTTGTGCATACTCATCGGGCGTAATGGTGCGCGGAGTGATAGGTGTGCCATTGATTTTGTCGAAAGTGTCATATTCCAGTTCATTACCTATGATCCAGATGGTGCCTGCTAGATAGCATTCGGGGCAGGCAGCAATGTAGCTTTCAAGGATAGATTTGGATTCTTTACCCCACAATTCACCCCAGGCGCCCACGGTAGGATAAAACTGCACGCCAGGGATTGCTTGCCATACACCATTATTTAGCCAAGGGCGCGCCCCCCAGTTATGGTACCAGCTCATTTCCAGACCTTGGGAGTTGGGATAATCCCACGGGTTGCGGTTGGTCGCCACTCCAAAACGCGCTTGGTTGGGTAATTCCTCAGCCCTGGCGTTGGATGGCAGAGTTGCTAGAATGCTTACGAAAACCCAGATCAACGCCAAGATGAGCATCTTGGTCTTATAAGATAGCCCTTGTCTGTGGCATCTTTCAGCGGTCATTATCGAACTCCTTTAAGAATTGCTGGGATTTCTATATAGGATCAA
>CAZYPJ010000100.1:0-8960 GCA_964649365.1 uncultured Anaerolineales bacterium
CGCTGCTACTGCCACTGCGGCGGTCGGCGCTACCACTGCGGCGGGCAACGCCTGTGCTTCGTGAAAGTCCAACTCATCACCGGGCTCGGCACTTGCGAGCGGCGGTGGCTGCCCTGGAGCGGGATGCGGTGCGGGGGGACGACCAGGGTGTATGGCGGTACGCAGTAGAACTGATGCGTCGTTGGGTGCTGCGCTAGGTTAGGCCACGCCCGCCGGATGGCCCCTATCCGGCGGGCGCAAAGGTTAGCGCACCTCGCCCATAAACTGATACGGGTCCTGCGGCGGGCCGCTATGGTCGCCGATGGCTCCCTCTTCCGCTGCGCCCGGCGCCGCCATGAATGGCCCTACGGCGACGGCGGGGGCCTGCTCATATTCCTTTAGCGATTGCACTTTGTTCCATTGCCCTACAGGCACGAGCAGCGCCTCGACGAAAAGCTGGGTGATATAGCCCTTGCCCCCTATCTCGAGCGGCACCTCGTTAGTCACGGCGCCCAGCAACCCTCGCGCCGCCGCCGCTTTGGCCAGCGCTGCCTGCGAATTGGTCGGCTTGAACAAGTCTTGCACCATGCCGGTGAGAGATTGCCGCAACGTGGGGGTCTCTTCGGTCTTGCTCTGACGGTAAGCGGCGATCCACTCTTCGATCTGCGGGATGAGCCAATCTTTGGTCACGGCCTTGCCCGGACAGGTTTTGCTCGAAAAATCGCGATGAAACGCCAGCTTGGTGATGTCTAGCCCTAGTCGTTCGTGCAAGATGCCCAACGCCGCGATTGTGTTCTGCAAAATCGCGCCCGACGGCGTTTGGTTATCATAATCCCCGACCATCTCCAGGTGGCGTGTGCGATAGTTGTGCCCATAGACGCCCACGCCATCATAGCGCAGGTCGCTGAATAGCCAGATGCCATCTTGCGCCACAAAGAGCTGCGGCCCCGCTGTCCACCCCTCATGCACCTTGCCTTGCGAATCCGTCCATTGTTGCTTTTCGTAATAGTCCTTCATTGCCAGAATAGTGCTTTTGCCCTTCCAAGTGTCGGGCGTAGGCTTCCAGGTGTGGTGCAAAAAGATGCGGGTGGGCGTCGGTGTGGGGAACTCTAGCCCCTCCACGTAGCTCACGAATTCGTCTGCTGTCATGCAGCGCCCGTCAATCTCGATGGGCGCTTCCTTGATAATATCCGTCGCCATTGCGGCCCCCTTGTCAGAACCGGCAGCCGACCGCGCGGGTTTGGCCCGCTTGCGCAGGCGGTCGGCAAACCCGCCAAAAAACGCCTTGAGCATGTCCATGTTCGTCACTCCATGCGTGTTCGTGTGGCTGCGTACCCAGCGCGTTTCATCCGTACCAGCGATACTCGCGTTGTAGCGCCGCTCGAAAGTCGTTGATTACTGCGTCTTTTCCAGAAATATACCAAATATCGCCCGAGTGACGTTCCCAACGGTAAAGAATCAGCGAGCGGATCTTTTGATGGCTGGCATCACTATTCCATCGGTTAATCTCGGCGTAAGCTTCTTGAATCCAAGTGTTCGCGGTGTTCGCCCAGGCGACATTCTGATCGGTCTCGGTGATATAGACTGGCAGGCTCCGCAGCGACGTGGGAATTGCCTCCATCCAGTCTATATAGGTGCGAAACATCTTGCGGCGGCGCTCAAAGGGCGGGTCCATGCGCAACTCGCTGACGATGTTGGCGGGGTTCGAATCGCGAGCGTAGGTGTGGATGGCAATACCATCGAGATTATTGCCCAGACCCTTGAGGATATCCTGAAAATAGACGATCCAATCGCCGCTGGGGTTGGCGGGATAGGTGGTTTGCACGTTCCACGGGCCTACGCCAGCTACCACTACCTGGTCTTGGGTGTGGCCGGCGCGCCGGCGAATTTCCTGGCGGCAAGCTTTGAATGCAGCAACGTACTTTTCGGGGGTGATGACCTCGCCGTTCTCAGGCCCTCCCGGGCGTTCCACAGCCAGGTTAGGTTCGTTGGCGATGATCCAGATGTGGCAGCCGCTGGATTTTTCCACAAAGTTGCCGCAACGCGCTGCGAAATCGGCGTATTTGTCAGAGCGAGGCAGTGTGCCGGTCTGACCATAACCGTGGTTGAGCCGCACTATCACGCCATAGCCGTTATCGGCCAAGTCGCTGTAGGACTTGCTGCTCCAATCATTACGATTGGCCCCGAGTTCCTCGGTGACCAGCACCCAGCCTTTGCGTCCAGCCCAAGCCATATAGTGTTCGCCGCCTCGGTCGTGCAACCCGAACAAATAGGGCGATTCACCTTTGGGCAGCGGCGCGATGGCGCCCGCCTCTGGGATGCGCAGCACTTGACCTACGTGGATCAGGCTGGGATTGGTGATGTCGTTGAACGCTGCAATGACAGTGTATTTGGTGCGATCTTGGTAGAACTTGGCGGCGATGGAGCCGAGCGTGTCGCCCGATTGGACAACGTAAGTGCTGTAGCTCGTGCCCCATGTGCCCAGCCAGCCGGTAAGTTGTTGCCGCATAACTTGGGCTAAATCTTGACCCAGGTCGGCGGCGCGCGCTGCCAGCCGGCGAGCCAACTCCTCATCTACCCACAATTCGAGTTTGCGGTCGGCCATTTGACCCTCCTCTCGTATTCGCCCTCGTCCCTAACACTCAGAGTGTAACCCTCTTCCGCTAGGAAGGAGCCGAGTGAGGACGCAGCTAGCGCAACACGCGCATGTCGCCCAGACGTTTCGTCACACGGCGACGATCCATTTCCTCCATCAATCCCAACGCGTATTTGCGGCTGGTGCCGAGCAAATCGCGTACTTGGGCCACGGTAACGCTCTGATTCTCTTTGAGATAGGCTACCAGGCGACGCTCTATCTCGGCAAAGGTATCGCTTGCAAACAATACATCCTCGCTGACCTTCACTAGGCGGCCATCTTCGATCAAATACTGGAGCACTTCGCCGCCCAGCAACTCCTCGATTTGTTGCAGTGAGGGCGGTGAGTAAGGGTTAGCGCGAAAATCGGCCAATGCCTGCTCGACGCGCGCTTGTTGGTCGGGCGAGAGCGTCACACGATGTTCCGGCAAAGCTATCGTTGTCGCCGTGGCGTTGATCTCGCCTAGTCGAGCGGCATGGTCGAGCGCCTGATTGAGCAGAGTCCCAGGCGCACGCACCTGGCTCTTGAGTTCTTCACGCGGCAGGCCAGGCCGCAGAGGATATTTCTGATGATACGCGCCGGCGGCGGTCTGCACTTGGGTTATCAGATCGCGCCAGGCCGATAGCGTCACGACGCCAGTAGATTGCGCCGCCAACTCGGCCGGCGGCGCGACGTTTTCAGCCAATAACACAATCTGGCCGTTCGCAATCAAGCTATGAAGCGCTTGCGCAGCCACGTCGGTGGGCAGGTTGCTTCGCTTGACCAGCTCGCGCACTTCTAGGATCGGTTCGCGTCCAAAGAGTTGCAGAAGTATCTCTTCAGGCGTGCCCTGCGCCAACGCTTCCAGTTGAGCGATGACTTCGGGGCGAAAACGTCGATGGCGACGCTCGGGATGGGGCTGCACAATCGCGCCGCCCCCGATGGTGATGCTGGGCGAGGCCAGGCGTATGATGTAGCGGTCGCCGCGCACCACTGCTACCGGCTTGTCGAGGCGCAATTGCACCCAACCAGTCTGGCCGGGCAGCATCTCTTCGGCGTCAAGCAGGCGCACATGGGCCTCTGCGCGGGCGGCGCCGGTGTAAAAATCCACTACAGCGTCGTGTTTTAAGGGCCATGGGGTGCTTTCGACCAGGCGCAACTGCGCATCGAGCAGCTCTGTGGGTTGCAGCCAGCCAGGGCGCGTCAACACCTGGCCGCGCGCCAGATCGTCTACCGTCACGCCAGTAAGGTTGGCCGCTACCCGCGAACCAGGCGTTGCCTCGTTGACCTTGGCTTTGTGCGATTGCAGCCCTCGCACCCGAGCTTTCAGGTCGCCCGGCATGATGAGCACCTCGTCGCCTACCGCCAATCGGCCATCTATCAACGTGCCTGTGACCACTGTGCCAAAGCCCGAGATAGTGAACACGCGGTCAATGGGCAAGCGAGGCCGTCCGATATCGCGCTTCGGTTCGGCGGAATCGAGGATGCGATCCAGTTCGCGCCGTAGATCATCCAATCCCACACCTCGGAGGGCCGACACAGGGATGATGTTGGCGTTTTCAAGGGTAGTGCCGCGCAGTTCATCGCGCACCTCCTCTTGCACCAGTTCCAGCCATTCTGGGTCCTGGATCAGATCGCTCTTGGTGAGGGCGACAACGCTGTGGCGCACCTGCAACAGGTCAAGGATAGCCAGATGCTCTCGGGTTTGCGGCATCACCGATTCATCGGCGGCCACAATAAACAACGCCACATCGATGCCGCCTATGCCGGCCAACATGTTCTTGATGAAATCCTCATGGCCAGGCACATCCACTACGCTGACCTCGCGCCCGCTAGGCAATGTGAGCCAGGCAAAGCCGAGATCAATGGTCATTTCGCGCTCTTGCTCTTCCCGTAGCCGATCCGGATTGATGCCGGTTAACGCCTGCACCAAGGTGGATTTGCCGTGATCTACATGCCCTGCTGTGCCGATGACGTACACGGTGGCTTATTTGCCTTCCTCGCCCAGTATGGCGTTCAGCTCAGCCAGATTCTCGGCAGTAGCTTCGGCTTGCAGGTGCAGGGCGCGCAATTGCGCGGCGCGCAGTGTATTCAGGCGCGCCGACAACTCGGCCTGAACCTCGCCGATTCGTTGATTCATAGTTTGGATAACCTTGACATCTTGCTCGCGCAAGGCTTCGATGGCCACAATGCGTTCATCTTGGGCCGAGTCGCGCGCTACCTGGGCTGCTCCGGTTTTCTCTCGCAACTCCAGGTCTTGCGCCCAACGGCGATCTACCTCGCCTCGCCATTCGCGAAACTCACGTCGCAATTGCTCTTCAGCAATGCGCTGCAATTGACGTAACTGATCCTGTTGTTTGCTCACTTCTTGGGCCAGATCCTGAATTTCGCGAAGAACACGGCGGTTTTTGTCGTGCTGGTCGGCGAAATAGCGCATCTGCTCGGCCCACACTTCTACCTGATGGGCATAACCATCCAGCCGTCGGCCCCATTCGGTCATCGCTTGGGCGCGTTCTCGCTCAACACGGCGCTGATTCTCTAGCAGTTCCTCTTGTTGTTTGGTCAGCTCCTGACGCATCGTCTGAAGCTCGGCAATCTGTTGCTCAGCTTTACTGAGGCTGGTTTCCACCAGCAAAATACGCGGGAGTTGCTCTTGCTGCGCCTTGCGTAAATCTTCAATACTCAACTGCAATTGGCCAGTCGCTACCGTGTTGCGCTCGATGCGCTCTGCTAGTTGTAGCCGAGATTCTTCTCCCTGGGCGATCCGACGGTTGATCCCTTCTAGGGCTTGTTGCAAGCGCAGCACGTTCTCGTTGAGGCGTAAATCCTCGGCTTGGCGGACGGCCATCGCTTGTTCTAGCGGGTCAAAGCGTCCCAACTCCATCTCGATTGCCTGGATTGCGCGCACATCGCGTTCACGCTCAGCCTGTCGGTTGCGCAGGAATTCGGCTTCGCGCTTTTGCTGATCCTGGCGCAACTCGGTCATCATCAAAACAACCTCATCGCGCGTATGGCGCAATGATTCTTCAACTTCGGGGATTTTGAGAAGCTGCGCCTGCAATTTGGCTAAACGCTCTTCGAGCGCCATGATACGTTGCGATTGATCGCTCATGGCGACTTGCTGTTTTTCCACAGTATCGCGCAAGGCAGCGACGGTCGCTTTTTCTTTGCGCAGTTCCTCGTCGAGCCAACTAGTGTTCAAAGTAGATGTGGACATGAATTCGCGGCCCTACCTCAATCTGACAGGATAGCAAGACATGACAAGCGTCGAAATCGCCGTATCGTCGCCGTCACATGGCTAATAGGTTACAATGACAACATCGCCGATTTCGGCCCAATCATACATGAACTTGGCGTCATCGGTATCAAGCACGATGCAGCCAAATGAACAACCAGTGCGCAAACTGCCGCTCCACAAGATCTGGCCATTCGACAAGATGGGCAAGGCGTGAAAGCCGTTTTCCGATCCACCGGCCCAATAGATGCCTAACCACCAAGGCATTTGTAGATCCCATTTGGATGCATAGGCATTAGGAATTTTGTCTAGTATTTGATAACGTCCCGGCAGGGTAGGGGCGCTGGCGCGACCTGTGCAGACCGGAAAGGTGTGAGTCGCTTTGCCGCCCTCGTATAGGGTACAGAGCTTGTCCGAGATATCTACCTCGATACGCTTGGGGGGAGTTAGCTTATCCTGGCATTGCTGAGCGCGCACGCCGGCGTCGGCCAAATCAGGCACCATGGCCTGAGCGTCCTGAAAGAGTGATAGAGCTTCATCCCATACTTCCGCATCCTGCCGCTCGATGCCCCGTTGGTAATAGGCCTGCCCCAACATGGTGCGCGTATCGCGAAAATTCGGGTTCAGATCATATACCAGACTGAGGTTCTCGACCGCGCGCGGCCAATCCTTCAAGCGATAGGCATCTAGACCAGCAAGATACAGCTTGAGTTCGCGCATGATTTGCTGTAGCTCAGCAAGATCGGCGTGCAGCCGAATAGCTGCGTCTAGCTCGATCTGCGCAGCGTCAAGCTCATTGGCCCCGATCAGTTGAACGCCTCGCTGATAGTGAGCTTCTGCCAAGCGCTCGCGCACATCCTGATTGTTGGGATCCAGTTGACGGATCTCTTCCAGAGCGGCGATGGCATCGCTCCAATTCGAGCGCGTCCAGGCGACATCTACTTTGATCCACAAGGGACGCGCCAGATCCTCATAGGTGGGGGTGGGTGTGGCGTCGGGCGCCACGGTCGGCAATACCAGCGCCTGAACCACATGTCCGCCGCGCTCGCGCGCGTTAGCGATGCCAACCATGATAAAGAATAACATGCCGATGATAGAGAGAAGCGAGATGGCAGGAACCCAAATCGCGCGGAATCGTTGAGCGTCGGCGCTGGGGATAGAGACGGCTTCGACTTGGCTTTTGATCTCGCCCAATCGCTGGGCGGCGCTCTGCTGCGCGGCCTGAGCCAGCTCGCTCACGCGAGCGATAGTCGGTTTGGCGCGCCGACTAACGCGCGCCGCTCTGGGACGTTCTTGCCCGTGTATAGGCTGAGAAGCGGTCGCTTCGCGATCCTGTGCGGGCTTGAGCCGCTGCTCGGCCCAGCGCACGCCCTCAGCAATGCGTTCGTTTCCAGGCAATAGCGCTTGGGCTTCGCGCAAATAGTGGAGGCTTTGCTCGGCATTCTCGGCGCTCCATGCCAGCCACAACCAGGCATCCTCGCCGTTCGGGTCACGGCTGATGATGCGTTTGAATATACCGCGAGCAGCAGCCAAGTCGCCTTTGCGGGCCAGAGCGATGCCCTCTTCCAGTTCGGATAGCGCCAAACGCGGTTTATCTGTGTCTTGGTCGCGGTCGTCCGCCATCGTCATGATTCCCTCAATCTCCTACAAAAGAAGCCGGACACTGCATGATTCATTATAGCATCAGTGCCCAGCCTTCGCAACCGAAAACGATGCTTTGTGGCTGCGCCCAACCTTGCCTCGATCAGCGCTTCGCGCCGAATACGTCGCGGATGGCTTCCAGATAGGCCAGACCGTACTCAGTATCTGGCTCCAGATAACTGCCCTCGGTCCATTCATTCCAAGCGTTGAGCGTGAGCACCTTGGGCAAACGGTCTTGACTGTCGAGAAACGACTTGGCGCGACGCAGCGCTTCTCGAAAAGCAGCGGGTGTGTTGCTGCTGAGAGTGGGCATAAAAGGATATCCGACGTTCAGGTAACGATCCGATTGCACAGTGCGCGGGCTGGCATCCCAGCCCATGGTCACGTTGGGATAATAGGGAAGAGGGAACTCTTGGGTCGTTTTGACCCAATGCGCCTCAGCCCTTGCCAACGCGCGATTGTACGGCGTCTCGGGGAAATCATCCAACTCTACGTGGTGCACCCACACGTAAGACCCGATGCTGTCGAACCCTAGCGTGGCGAGCAGCTCAGCGGGGCTGCTGACTGCTTGCTCGCCAGAGAGCAGTTGCACGCTCCACAATACAGCGTTGAGGTGCAATCCCGGTAGGCCGGCAGCCACAGCTTTGGCGCGGAAATCATCCAAGGCGCGCCGTGTAGCGGCTACACCGCCCAAGCATCCAACCAATCGGCTCAGTTCATAAACCGAAAAGTACGGACAGCCGTTGATCCGCCAATAAGAAGGATGATGAAAATACTGTGCGATGCAATAGTCGGTCATCCGGTCAAAGGTGGCGCGCGTCACTGCGCCGGGGAACTGCAATGTGGGCGGCGTGTTCAGTTTGGCAGGATGAATGTTCACCCAATCGTGGTTGGCCCACATCAACGCAAACTGGCAACGATCGTTGTTGGGCGCACCGAGATACCCCCGCTCCAGAGCACGTTCCAGATAAAGGCCATCATCGTAATAGTACCAATCAAAAATGAACGCCGAAATACCGTGATCGGCGGCGGCGGCGATCTTGTGCGCCATTACAGTCGGGTCGGCCTCGTCTTCATAGCCCCACAGCGGCGTGCGTGGCTGGCGATGCCCTGGGTAGCGCGGCTCGGCGCGGCGCACCAGGTCCCACTCTGTCCAACCAGGGCCATGAGCCAACTCATTGCGTGGGTCTACATGGTAATTGGGGAAATAATAACAGGCAACAGTGTAAGGCGAGGCCATCTCCACAAACTCCTTTCGTGGTCTGCGCGAAGGATACCTTATGCCAGAAGGATTCGCAAATGCAGACAAGATGGCAATAGAGCTTGACATATCAAAGGCCATGCCTTATGCTAAGATTGTGGCGGTAGTATGGGTTCATGAAGGGGGGAACCATGAAACCAAGACATACATCGTTTTGGAGCGTTGCCCTGGTAGCTTTCATGTTCGCTTATCCCTGTCTGGCGCACGCGGATACGTCCGATACGATCATC
>CAZYPJ010000100.1:8970-12602 GCA_964649365.1 uncultured Anaerolineales bacterium
GGTGATATTGGCTCTCCATGACCCCTCACTCCCCGTCGTTCTAGGGCAAACATCGCGGTAGGCCGCCCTGATCGAATGCCTCAATTTGTCGGGCCAATATGCCTATGTGGTAGCCGACGACCTGAATATCATCTCAGTGGCAGACCCAACGGCGCCCCTGATTCTGAGTAGTTTTGCTACTGGTGGAAGCGACATCGCTGTGGCGGATGGCTATGCCTATCTGGCATTGGGAGCAGCGGGCTTGGATATCATTGACGTTCGTGCGCCATTGGCCCCGACCCGGGCGGGCGCATATACGGATCTCGAATGGGTGCTTGGCGTGGAGGCAGTTGGGGATTATGTGTATCTAGCCGGCTCTGACGCTGGCGTAGTAGTTCTGGATGTTAGCGTTCCTGCCGTTCCTCAATTAGTCAGCCATCTTTCGCCTACGCCGGGCTACTACTATGCGGCTGGTACTGTTCAAGATGTGGTTGTCAATGGGGATTACGCCTACGCTGCTTGTACGCATCGTGATCCCTACAACTTTGATTCTATCCCTGGTTTGGGCGTCATTGACGTTTCCGATCCCATATCTCCCACGCAAGTAGGCTCCTACGCGGCGTTTTCGGGGCCGAATGGTATGGCTACTGGGGTATGGGTCAACGGCGACAAGGCTTATCTATCCGCCGATGAATACTATGAGGGTACTATCAGTGGCTGGTTAGGCTACAGCCTTTATCGTGTGGATATTGCTGCGCCCGCTTGGCAACAGGAACTAAGGGGGTGCTCATACAGCGCTCCAACGAGCATCGCTGATGCAGCTTTGATCGGAGATTATGCTTATGTCGCTATGGATGATGTGGGAGTCTATGGCGTGGATTTCGGCGGCCCGAGCGAGGTCTGGCGTTATGCGTCGCCAGCGACAACCAAAATAGTCAGCGGCTGCGGGCGTTATGTATGTGCGCTGGATGGGGCCAACTTGCGAGTAGTTGATACATTGGATTCGCTTCATCTCCAAGCCGTCGGCCATTATGACACTGGCGGCGAGCCAAAGGCGCTGCGCGTGCTGTATCCTTACGCCTATATCATCGTGCAGAGCACCGATCCCTACATTCGCGGCGCCGAGTTGCAGGTCGTCAATATCAGCAACGTCGTCTCGCCCACTCTGGAAGGGCAAGTAGAGTTCTATGGCGAAGCCGAAGCCTTGTGGGTTTTGAATGGCGTTGCTTATGTCGGCGGCGCTGCCTGGTCGGGGGCGACCCCTTGGGGACGCCGGGCTAGGCTGTGGCTGTTCGATGTGCGCACCCCGGCCCAACCTACGCTGACCAGCATGCTTGCGCCTTTTTCGGAGGGCCAGGATTATAGCTTTGTGCGCGACATCTGGGTCGAAGGCAAGACGGCCTACATCCTGTCTCAGATTCCCGATTACCACAGCACCCACTTCTCCAAGCTTGATGTTCAGGATGCGGCAAACCCCAAGTTCATCGTGTCCACCACACTGCCGGGTTGGTGTCACGATCTGGCTGCGCGGGGCGATTGGGTGTATGTCTCTGGCGTTTCTGATCCATTGGGCGAGTCGCATCCCGTTCTCTGGCCGATCCATTTTACCGATCCCGAGTTTCCTGATGTGCAAAGCGAGATCGTCTTGCCAACTTCTGCGGCTGATCTGGATATGGAGCGAGGGTATTTGCTCGCTGCGCTCGGGCAAAGCGGCGTGTATGCCTTTGATGTGAGAGATGGTATTCCAGCTTTTGCCGCGTCATATGATACAGAGGGTGCGGCGGAGGGCGTGAATGGCTGTAGCCCCTACGTTCAGGTCGCCGATGGATACAATGGTCTGGTGATGTTGTGGTTGACCGCGCCGATGCCGTTGTACTTGCCGGCGCTGTATCGCGGCTAGAAGCTATACTCGATGGAACTCGTGCGTGGCGACAGCGTCTACATGGTAACTATCCAGGAGGGAAATACCCTATGCGCAGGTTGGGCGGGGCGCTGGCTATTATGGTTCTTGCCGGATACCTAGCTCAAATGGGATGCAGCATACCATCCAACACTCCGCCGATCTCTGAGGCGCGCGAAGTAGCGCCGTCTATAACCCAAGCCGAACTAACGGCCACAATCAGCATGACGCCGTCACTCATTTTCAGCGCCACCCCGAGACCTACGTCCACCGCATCCGGAACCTTTACTCCCACTTGCACGCCAGCGCCCTTGCCTTCGACTACAGCTACTCCGACGCCCATTCCACCGAGTGTCATTGCCACACGCACCCGACCTAGCCCCGCGCCGACTGAGACCCTTGCTACGCCGATACCTGTCCTGCCGATTATTATCGCCTACTGGCAAACCAAAAGCATCCTGGTCGGCCCTGGCAACCCTCCACGCATATATGCCCACCAACACTACTCAGAATGGCGAGCGGAGGGGCCGATGGATCGCCTGTGGCTGAGCGATGATTGGGGCCAGTCGTGGTTGCCCTTCTCGGGAGGGCTGCCGGAGGGCGGAATCATCCATGCCGTCAATCTCGACTATGCCCAACCTGACGCGCTCTATGTTAGCGCCGAGCAAGGATTATTTCGCTGGACGGGGACGGCCTGGAAAAAGCTCTACGACCACGAGGTCTTTATGGCGGCGATCACCTACCAGAGATCCGAGCAGATCTGGGCAGTCTCGCGCACCGAGGGAATAAAACGCTATGCCCAGGTGATTCATAGCGAAAATAGCGGCCGCACATGGAGTGATGGCAATCTGACTGGCTATGGCAATATGACGTTGGCCCTCGATCCTTCATCATCCAATCGTCGTTATGCCTTGTGGGAGTATCCTGCGGGCATGTTCGATCTCTGGCGATGGACGGAGGGCGGCTGGCTGCAATTGGCCCCGCCGAAAGGGTTCAAGTTGCCAGATTCCTACTATCCGAAGATGCTCGACGCTCAAGGGTGGGCCTTGGATGGAGCCACCGGCGACCTATATATTGCGTGTGATGACCGCGAAATATGCGGCTACGCACACCAGATCTGGCGCTCGCGAAACCCTGCCGAGGACAATCCTGTAAATGTCAAGTGGGAGTTGCTTAGCGATTTCGGCCTGAGCTACAAGATTCGGTTGCTCGCTGCTGGCCCCACGCCTCAGGGGCAAGGGTTGGCTCTCTACGCAGCTTTTCAGGAATACTCGCCAGATTATTGCGGACCTCTGGGCGCAGAATTACCAGCCGTGTCCTATGATGGCGACGATTGGACATATCTTTCGGTGCCGCTCACTGACTAGTGATCGTGTGGTGTGTTTTCGCCTAATCAGGTGCAAGTAGAGTCGCGCGCATGGCGATTCATATTCGCCAGACGCTCGACGAACTGACCAGAGCGTTCAATCTCAGTCTGCCGCGCAAAATCAGGCGCGGCAGGCGTTGCCAAGCGGCACTGTGGCGGGCGCGTTCCGGCTCGGCGTGGCGACATCGTAGCGGAAAACAGCGTGGGTGAGTGGGTTTCGGGCAAGGTGATGGGTGAAAGCTGTGGCCGAAAATCGGCCTTCCTGTCGCCGGTGAGGTGGTGGGCTGGGTCCATCCTGAGCGAGGGCGCCAGCGCAGAGATTCGGAACACACCCGCCTGCAAAGCAACCTCCACAGTGCCATATATGGTGATCTCGATATCGAGATA
>CAZYPJ010000101.1:0-12338 GCA_964649365.1 uncultured Anaerolineales bacterium
GTAATAAACTCGGTGTTTTCACCTATGGTGGTTCGGGGGTGCTGATAGGCATCAGTGTTAGCTTTGAGTCACGCTTTGTGTCCTTATTTCTCTGCGTTTTTCACTTTTTCTGCGCCCATGCCGCTACCGCTTCCACCGGATGCTGGATCACTTGGGCGGTTTCCTCTATAGATAACTCTTGATTCAAGTAGCGCCGCACGATCATTGCCATAGATTCGCCGATCTCGATGATGTGCCTATCGGGATCATAGATCCTCACCACCCGCTGCTGCCAGTCGTACTTGCGGGGCGGATGAACGTATTCGATGTTCAGGCCTTTTAACCGTTCCAGCAGCCCGTCGAAATCATCCTCCTCAAAGTACAGTTCGAAATTGTGCGACTCCCATTTGATGGTGCTCTTGTCGAAGGAGACGAGCTGGTCAAAATTCAGTTGGATAGAGAATCCGTTGGCAAAGTTCACGTTCCAGCCGATGTCCAGGGTGATCTTTTGGCCGAGGACCTCTTGATAGAGTCTCTTGGACCTTTCCAAATCGCTGACGGCGATGAGCGAACTGGCGTAGCGCATGTGTGTGCCTCCGTGCCAGATAATCTATCGCACCCGAACCAACCAAGCTACGGTCTCGATGTGGTACGTTTGGGGAAACAGGTCTATCGGCTGGGCTTCGACCAGGGCGTAGCTTTGCGCGGCAAGCAGCGCTACGTCGCGGGCCAGGGTGGCGGGATCGCACGAGACATAGACGATGCGGCTCGGCCCGGCCTGGGCCAGCGCCCGCAACGCCTCGGGGGCGCAGCCTGCGCGCGGCGGGTCGAGCACGGCGGCGTCGCAATGCAGATCTAGCTCTGGCAGCGCCTCTTCCACCGCGCCCTCAATGAACTCGACGTGTTCCCATCCGCCCGCAGCTTCCAGGTTGGCTTCGGCGTCATCCAGCGACCAGGACGATTGTTCGACGCCGATCACGCGGCCCGCCTGCTCGCCCAGCGTCAGCGCGAACGCGCCCACGCCGCAGTAGGCGTCGAGCAACGTCTCGCCAGGCTGGAGAGCGAGATAGCGCCCCACCACCTCGACCATGCGCTCGGCCTGCGCGGTGTTCACCTGAAAGAACGACGGCCCCGAGACGCGGAACGTCCGCCCGGCCAACCGCTCGTGATAATAGCTCGACCCGGCCAGGACGGTCAGATCGCCGTTGGGCGTTTGATAGAGGCACGAGACGGGCACATCCACCTCGAACTCGGGCAGCTCGTCGGTGACGCCCTCGAACACGATCATCTGCTCACCGGTGGCGATTCCGGCGCGCAGGCTGATCTGGCGTAGGTCAAAATCGAGGTCCAGCGCGCCCCAGAGATCGTCGAGCAGGGGGTGGGCCAGGGCGCACTCTTCCACCGGCACGATGTCGTGGCTCTTTAGCGATTGGTAGCCCAATGCTCCCTCGTCGCCCATCGCCAGTTGGATGTGGTTGCGATAGGCCCACGGCTCGGCCATGCCGAGCGCATCGCGCACTACGGGCTGTGCCTGTTGGCCGATGCGTTCCAACTGAGCGCGCACGATTTCGCGTTTATGCTCCAGCTGCGCCCCGTAGGCCAGATGTTGCCATTGGCAACCGCCGCAGCGCCCAAAGTAGGGGCAGGGCGGCGCTACGCGCTGTGGCGAGGGCTGCGTGATCTCGACGATGCGCGCCAGGGCGTAACGTTTGCGCTCCTCGATGATCTGGGCGCGCACCACCTCGCCGGGGATACCCAACGGGACGAGGATAGCCCGCCCCTGGTGATGGCCCACCGCGTCGCCGCCGTGGGCCATGTTTTCGAGTTTGAGGGTGACGATCTCGGTCGTCATGCCGTGCGCCATTTCTCCAACACCGAGCGCACCCGCGCCACCTGTACGGCTACCTGGGCGTATTCGTTGACGGCGGCGTGGAACTCGACGCCCCAACAGCCCTGGTAACCCGAGGCGCGCAGCAGCGCCATCTTGGTCTCTAACGGCCCCTCACAGATATCCCAGGCTAGATGGGTGTGCATGGCGTAGCGGGCTACCATTTCGTCGCCCACCAGCGCGCCCGGTTCATCCCAGCCGTTCACGTGCAGCAGAAGACCCATAGCAGGGCTATCCACTGTCTGCAAGATTTTGAGCATGGTGGCGGGCGTGCGCTCTGGCCCCCAATGGTTCTCCGGCCCCACTCGGAACCCGTGGTCGGCGGCGAAGCGAGCGTATTCTTGGTAGCGCGCAATCACCAGGTCGAACTGCTCGGGGGTAAAGGCTGGGGCGCGGCTGCCGGCGTCAATGCGCACCGTCTTGGCTCCCAAGATGACGGCGGCGCGCAGATGGGCCAGCGCATTTTGATAGTTCTTTTCGCGGGCGGCGGGGTCGTCTTCCCAGATATGGGCGCCATCCACACAGAGGTTGACCAGCGTCAACTCGTGCTCGTCCAGCGCGGCCCGCACCTTGCGGACATAGTCCTCATCGGTGGTGGGCAACATGCCATTCCAGATGTCGGCGGTTTGTAGCCCGTAGCGATATTTGCAGCTTTCCAGATAGCCGAACACATCCATTTGCCCAGCGCGCAGCAAACCGTGAAAGGCATACGAGGCAATCGAGATGTTCATGAGGTACTCCTTTGCGTGATGCTCTGGCGCTATTGTGGCCCAATCGCTCCGCCGCGTCAACCGGTACGATATATGAATCAGCGCAATCGGGCGCGCCGCGCCCGATGATCTTGCCTGCGCCGGATCAAACTAGGCCGCCAGTCGTCCGAAATGTTCCCTAGCCCAAGTTGGCGAAAATCTCAAGAAGGTTATAATCATTAGGTAGCTAATGATTAGGGGTCTAACTATTCTCCCCTTGCAGGAGTTTATCTTATGAGCCGCGCCCAGGAACTTGCTGATTCCATTGTCCACCGCTTTTTGACTCTGGGTCGTTATCGCCGCTACGTGAGCAATTTGATCAATACCGCCGTCAACCTTTCGGGGCGCGACCTAGCTACCTTGCGTTATTTGGCGCAAGGAGGACCGCGCACGGTGAGTCAGATCGGGCGGATGCTCTATGTGCGCGACGCCACCGTTTCGCCCATGCTAGAGCGCCTGGAGCGCGAGGGTTATGTGACGCGCACGCGCTGCCGCGAGGATGCGCGCAAAGTGATGGTGGAGGTGACGACCAAAGGGCGTGAGATCATCAACCAGGCGCCGCTCGGCCCGGTGTGGTTGATGCGTACCCATCTGCCCGAATTGCCCATCGAGGAATTGGAAGAGATAGATCATGCTTTGGCTAGGCTGTCCGAAATTGCCGGAGTGGATGAGTCGCTGTTGTAATCATTCTGGAGGGGGTCGAGCACTTATGAGGATGGCGCTGCGATGAAAACTGTCCTTCGTGTAGCCGCTTATATGCGTTCGTTCTGGCTGGCCGAGTTGACTGCCTATCTATGCATGTTGGGCATCAACGGCGTTCGCCTGTACCAGCCACAGATTCAGCGTTCGATTATTGATGTGGGCATCGGCCAGGGGAAAGCCGATGTGCTCATCACATCGGTGCTGATGCTGTTGGGGGTGGCGTTGCTACAAGGGGGTTTTCGCTTTGGCGAAACGTACCTCACGGAAAAGGTCTCGCAGGGCATCGCCTATATCATGCGCAACCAGGTCTATCGCAAATTGCAGGGCCTCTCGTTCAGCTATCACGATCACGCCCAGGCCGGGCAATTGTTAGCTCGCGCTACCAGCGATGTGGAGCGGTTGCAGCGTATCACCGGGCGCGGCGTGTTGCACCTGATAGATGGCTTGATCTTGCTGGTAGGCACCAGCGTTGTGCTGTTCAGGATGCACCCCCGGCTCGCCGGGTTGTCGCTGGTGGTGATGCCCTTGATCTTTGTGATTATGTGGACCTATCAGGAAAAGATGCACCCCCAATGGCATCTCCGGCAGGATCAAACTGCCGTGCTCACCACCCGCCTAGAACAGAACCTGCGCGGTATGAGTGTGGTGCGCGGCTTTGCCCAGGAGCCGGCCGAGGTGGAACGTTTTGACCGTGAGAACTCGAAAATCTATGACATCTCGATCCGCATTGTGCGCACCAGCGCGCTCACCATGCCGTTCCTGATCTTTTTGGCCAGCGTGGGCACGGTGCTCATTTTGTGGTACGGCGGGCGATTGGTCATCCAAGGGCAGTTAACGCTGGGCGAACTGGTGGCATTCAACAGCTACCTTTTGCAGCTCGTCAACCCGGTGCGGCGACTCGGCTTTTTGATGACGCTGTTAGGCGAGTCGCGCGCTTCGGCGGACCGTGTATTCGAGATCCTCGACGCCGAATCAGAGGTCAAGAACGCGCCCGATGCGGTCGAGATGGGAGCCATCGAAGGTAGTGTGACGTTCGAGCACGTTAACTTTTCCTATTTCGGCAGCGGCGCCAAAGTGCTTGATGATCTGTCGTTCCATGTGGAGCCTGGGCAAGTGGTGGCGCTATTGGGGCCGACGGGTTCGGGCAAGAGCACCATCACCAACTTGATCCCACGTTTTTACGATGTGGTCGATGGCGTCGTCAAGATTGATGGCCGAGACATTCGCCAAGTAACCATCGAATCGCTGCGGCAACAGATTGGCATCGTGCTGCAAGAGACAATGCTGTTCGGCAGCACCATCCGCGAAAACATCGCCTTTGGCCGGCCCGACGCCACACAGGAGCAAATCGAGACCGCCGCCAAAGCCGCCGCCGCTCACGACTTTATCATGGCTATGCCCAAGGGGTATGACACCGAAGTGGGCGAGCGCGGCGTGACCCTTTCGGGCGGGCAGCGCCAACGCGTGGCCATCGCCCGCGCGCTGCTGCTCGATCCGCGTATCCTGATCCTCGATGACGCAACTTCCAGTGTGGACACCGAGACCGAGCAACAAATCCAGGCTGCGCTCGACCGTCTGATGAAGGGTCGCACCTGCTTTGTGATCGCTCAGCGCGTCTCGACGGTGCGCAACGCCGATCAAATCTTGGTCATTGACAAGGGTAAGCTAGTAGCGCAGGGGCAACACGCCGATTTGATCCGTGAATCGGGCATCTATGCCGATATCTATTACCGCCAGCTTGCGCCGGAAAATGGTCACACCGCGCTCGCACAAAGCGAACCAGTAGAGGCCGAGCCGGCCCTGGAAGGGGGGATCCGATGAGCTTTGGTTTTGGCCCAGGCACAGCGCCCGGCCCGATGGTTCACTTGCATAACTATCGCGAAACGACCGGTCGCGTGTTCGATTGGAAAATCACCCGGCGGTTGCTGAGCTATCTTGCGCCGCACAAACGATCCATGATTGCTGGCTTGGTGTTGATGGTTATCAGCGCGGGATTGGCGCTATTGACGCCTTATTTGATCAAAAAGACGATTGACGACTATATCGCCACGGGCGATCTACACGGTCTGGGATTGATGGCTCTGGCCACGTTTGGAGCCTATGCGCTCGATTTTGTTGCCACTTGGCGGCGGCGCGTCAACCTCGAAGGCGTGGGGAACAAAGTGCTGCTCACGATGCGCGGCCAGTTATTCCGTCACTATCAAATCCTTTCGACCAAATATTACGACCAAAACGGCTTTGGAACGCTGATCTCGCGCATGTTGAGCGACGTAGGCGTCATCAACGAACTGCTCTCGCAGGGTTTGGTGACGATGCTCAGCGACTTTCTAGTGCTTATCAGCACCGTGGTGGTGATGATGGTCATCAACCTACGGCTGGCGTTGCTCACGCTCACCGTGTTGCCCTTCATGATACTGGCTACCATGATCTTTGCTCGGCGCGCGCGTGTGGCCTATCGGCTCACCCGCGAACGCATCAGCACCCTCACTGGCCGCCTGGCTGAGGACATCAGCGCCATGCGCGTTATCCAGGCCTTTTCGGAAGAAGATCGCACCAGCCGCGATTTCGATCAGATCAACAGCGGTGTGCGTGACGCCAACGTGGCCGCTGTGGCGCTGCAAGCAACTTTTGCGCCGATCATGGAACTGCTCACCATGCTGGCTACGGTGGTAATCTTGTGGTTCGGCGGGCGGGCGGTGGCTGGGGGGGCGCTGACGTTGGGCGTGATCGTAGCGTTTCTCACCTACACGGCGCGCCTGTTCCAGCCGGTGCTCGACCTGAGCATGGTGTTCAATACTTGGCAGGCGGCCATGGCCGGCGGCGAGCGCATCTTTGAGATCCTCGATATGGAACCGGATATCAAAGACGCCCCTGACGCGGTGGCCTTGCCGCCTGTTCAAGGGCACGTCGAGTTCGACCACGTAAGCTTTAACTATGTGCCCAACGCGCCTGTGCTCAAGGATGTGAGCCTAGAAATCCAACCGGGCGAGACGATTGCTCTGGTTGGCCCCACCGGCGCGGGCAAGACCACCATCGCCAGTCTGTTGATGCGTTTTTATGAGATTAACGAAGGGGCCATTCGACTGGACGGCTTTGATATTCGCCACGTTCAAGTGGCCTCATTGCGCCAACAATTGGGCGTGGTGCCGCAGCAGCCTTTCCTGTTCCAGGGCAGCATCGCCTACAATATCGCCTTTGGGCGGCCCGATGCGCCCCGTGACGAGATCATCGCAGCGGCCAAGGCGGCCAATGCTCATGACTTTATCAGCCGATTGCCCAACGGATACGACACCGAAATACTGGAAGGGTCGAGCAATATCTCGCTGGGGCAGCGGCAACTTATCTGCCTGGCGCGGGTGATCCTGGCGCGGCCGCGCATCCTAGTGCTCGACGAGGCGACTTCGAGCGTGGACTTGCGCACCGAGGGGCTGATCCAGGACGCGCTGGAACAACTGATGGCCGGGCGCACGTCGCTGGTCATCGCCCATCGCCTGGCCACGGTGCAGCGCGCCAGCATGATCTTGGTGATTGACGGCGGACAGATTGTAGAGCGCGGCCCGCACGAAGAGCTGCTGGCGAACGATGGCGTCTATGCCCATCTCTATCGCACTCAATTCCTACAAGCCGAGTCGGCGGCGTAGAAGAAATCAAAACACACGGGCGAGTGACGCAATTGTCGCTCGCCCGTGTGTTTGTTTCCAGCTCACAATGGCTCAGAAGCCAGCTTTTCGATAAGCGGCCCAGCGCTGGCCCAGGCGATCTTGGACAGGCCCAACCAGCGGCGCAGACGCTGGGCGTCCATACCGGCGCGATGGTGGCGGACCGCCGCCGTCCAGCGCAGCGCGTCAAAGGTGAGGTTATCGCGTAGGCCGGCGACGAGCGAGACGTTATGCAGCACATATTCCAGGTTGCGCGGGGTACATTCGAACAGCTTGGCCACGGGCTGATAGCGGCGCAAATAGGCTTGCAGCGTCTCGGTGAAATCGGGCGGCAGGCTCAGACGGCGCGTCTTGAAGCGCAAACGTGGCTTGTCGTAGCGAATTTCCACCGAAGGCCGCGTCGGGTCAGCCATATCCAAATCGCTTAGTTCCAAGCTCAGGCACTCGACCTTTTTCATCCCCGTGTGCAATAGCAATGAGAGCAAGAGATAGGGGCGAGCGTCGGGCGCCTGCTCGGCGTCGCCAAAGGCGCGGGCGACCTCTAGTACCCGTTCCACCTCCGGCTCGGGGAGGATGCGAGGCAGCGGCGATTCGGCCCCCTGGCGCACCAGCGGCGCGGCAGGGTCGGCGGCCAACACCGCTTTATCAGCCAGCCAGCCAAAAAACACCTTGAGTGTAGTGATACGCCGATCCAGCGATTTCGGTGAGCAAGGCGCCTTGCGACCCGTCTGCAAGTGTTCGATAAACTCTTCTAGTTTTCGCGGCGAGCAGCCTTTGAGCGTGTAGCTCGGCCCCACGAATTTCATAAACAGCCGCAGATCATTGAGAAATGACGCGATGGTATTGGCGGAAAACTCGCGTTGCTGCATGTATTCGGTGAATGGCCCTAACGCCGCTTCGAGCGTGTCGGCGGGGGTGAGATCGGGCGCGGGCGGGCGCAATGCTTCCACGCCGCTCAGAGGGAACAACTCCAATTGCTTGTCGGCCACAGTTATCCTCGCAAGGATGTTCTAATTTTGACATAATTCTAGCATGGTTTTATGCGAATGTCAAGATATTGGCAATAATGGCCGCAGTCGTGAGGTTGACAACCCGACTTGCCTTCCGTATCCTACAGGCCATTATACGGGAGGAGCAATGTCGAGCCTGACGGTATTGCTGATGACGCTGGCGTTGAGCGCTGCATTGGGGGCGATCCCCCTGGCTATTTCGGCGCGACGTAACGCCGGCGCAGATGCGCCTGTTCGCCAGCCGACGCCATCCGTCGCCGTCACACATGGGCGCTGTTGGTGGGGGGTGTTGGCGTTCGTTGGGCCTTTTTTATGGCTGCTGTGGGCGGTCGCCGCCAAGTTACGCGAGGCGGGCGCTTTGGCGGCAGCTGCTGTGCTCATCATTTTACTTGTGACTGCCTTGATCCTGCCGGAAGAAGGGAACTGAACGTGTCGTTCGGTCGTGCTACCACCGAGATCATCTGTGTGATCGTTTTTGCGTTTTTGACTTACGCTTATTTGCTGCGCCTGGAGCGGCAGCTTATCGCGCACTTGGGGCTGCGCGGCGGGCGTTGGCGCGCCCTGTGGCCCGTAGCCGACGCAGCTCGCGCCCTGGCCAAGCCTGGCCTATGGCCGGCGGGCTGGCGACGACTAGCTTGGGGCGGCGGGGCGTTGCTGGCCCTGGCGGCTGCGTTGGCGATGTTGGCGCTCGCGCCGTTGGGGGCGCTCACTTGGGGCGGCGCCGCGCGCGACCTGACTTTGCTGCGTTTTGAGCAGGGTTTGGCGGTGTTTTTCGTATTGGATGGCCTGAGCTTGGCGGCGATGCTTATCGGCGCGCGCGCTTGGAATCTGGATAATGTTCTGGCGCGCGCTCGTTCCTTAGCCAGGGCTGGCCTGCGCTATGGGCTGGTCGCCCTGCTCGCCGTGGCGGGCGTGGCGTTGCTCGCCGGCTCGCTCGACCTGGAGTGCATCGCCCTCGCGCAGGCGATGTTCCCCTATTTGCTCTATCAACCATTAAGCGCGCTGCTACTGGCCATTGCCTTGATAGCCGGGGGACGACGCCTACCGTTTGATCTACCCGGCGCGGGCGACCCGACGCTGGCCGATTTTCACCTGCAACACGCCGGCGGGCCGCTGGCGATGTACCATCTAGCCGAATATGCGCGATTGTTAGCCGGCGGCGCTTTATGGGCTACGCTCTATTTGGCCGGGCCAAATGGGCCATGGTTGGATGGGCCACATTGGCTGGCGGCCAAAACCGTTCTCGTAGCGGCGGCGTTGCTCTGGTTGAGGCGGCGCTGGTTATGGCCTCAAGGCGAACGCCTGGCCGAGAACGGCTGGTTGATATTGTTGGCGCTCGGGGCGCTCAATGTGGCGCTTACCTGGGCGCTGGCGATCTGGAGGCCCTGGCTATGACGGCTCTCTATACGCTCGGGGCGCTGGGCGCGCTGTTCTTGGCGACCTTGGCAGTGGTCGCCCGGCGCGCCTGGGTCGCGCAGGCGGCGCTGGGCGGGGTATTCACGTCGCTGGCAGCTTTGGCGCTGCTCCGCTCCGCCGGGCCGCTGGCGTTGGCTCTGGCGCTCAGCGGGATGGGCATTATCGCGTTGGCGTTGGCGACCGGCGACGGCAGCCGTGCTATCGCGCCGCAGTGGCTGCGCGGCGCGGCCTGGATACTAGGTGGGGCGACGCTATTGGCGCTACTTGCCGCTCTGCTCGCCCCTACAACGCACTTGGCGGCGCCAGGCCACACCTGGCGCGACCTGGCTGAAACGCTCCTGGGGCGTTACGGCCCGGCGGCCATCGGCGTGACGTTATTGGGCTTGGCCGCTGTCATCGGCAGCCATCGCCGCGAGGAGGATTGATGCCCATCTGGTGCGATGCCGTGCTCAGCGCGCTGCTGTTCGCCCTCGGTTTGGCGGGCCTCGTGCGTTGGGAATTGCCCGCGCGCCGTGGTTTGTGCGCGGCGTTGATGCTGCTCGGCGCGGCGTGGTTACTGTCCGCCGGCCCATCTGGCCAACGCCTCGACGGCTGGGCCTATGCCTTGTTGGCCCTGGGCGCGATCCCTGCGTTCTGCCTCGCAGCTACAGAGAAAATGGACTCGGATCAGCGTGGAAAGCGTGGTTGACAGCGAATCCGCGCCTATCTGCGTTTATCCGCGTCCATTTTTGTATTCTAACCAACTCGGATGCGATATGTGATTTGTCGTGGAGTAACCGTGATCGAGGTTATCTGGATATGGCCTATACTATTGGTCGCCGTTGGTGCGGCGTATCGCCTGCTCGCTCGCCGCGAGGATCGGCGTCGCGCGGCGAGCTGGGTTGCGCTCGCCGTCAGTCTCGTAGCGCTGGCGGGTTTTGCGGGCGCGCTATTGAGTATGGCGCAACTGTCTGTAGATCAGCGTGTCCAGGAATGGCCTCTCGCGAACTGGAGCTTGTTTCCCGGAGCGCCTCTGAGTCTCTCATTGCGTTATGATGCCCTGTCGGCGCTGTTCGGCTTGGTTATCGCATTGATTCTCGCAGCGGCGCAGGTTGGCGCAACGAATCGAGTAGATGGTGATGAAGGGCGTCTGCTCGTTGTCGGGGGGGCCACGCTGGCCGTGCTGTTGGCGGGCGATCTGGCCAGCCTACTGATCTTGTCAGCGGCGCTTTCGTGTCTCGCATGGGCGACCTTTCGCGCTGAGGCTAGGGGAAAAGCCGCAATCCTGACCGCTTGTCTCGTTGAGGCTGCGCTCATTTTGGCGTTGGTGAGCGCTGTAATGCTCACCCAAGACGGATGCTTATTCGCCGCTGTCGAGCGGCTGATCACCCTTGAAATCTCGTTCGAGCGCCCGACGGCGTGGGTTATCGATGGGATATTGTTGCTCGTTGCTCTGGCGCGCCTGGGACATGGGGCGACGATCTTGGCATGCTCGCGCCAAGATGAAAAAGAGGCTGCGACGAGCGCTCTCTGGCTAGGGGCGATCCTTGTTGCCAATGCGCTCTATCTGTTGTCGCGCGCACAAGGAGCGCTGTCCCAGGCGCCGATACTGCTGCTAACCCTACGCTATGTAAGCGCAGCAACGATGGCGCTAGGCGCGGCGGCATTGTTGATCTCGCCCCGGATGGGACAGGCCATCGCCAGTCTCGCTGTCAGTGGAAGCGGCGCGATTCTGGCCGCCACGGCGCTCGGCGCGCCCGATCTGGCGGTTTATCAGAGCGTATTATTGGCCTTGTCAATCAGCGGCTGGGCGGCCTGGGCCGCTTGGGCGCGCCATTATGGGGCGGACCCTTGGGCGCAGAGCGAGCTGGCCCGCGCCGACGCGCCACTGACCGTGGCTTTCGGCGTTTTATCGCTGGTGATGTGGGCCACACCGCCCTTGGGCGGATATTTCGGCCAGGGGCGCGTCCTCATCGAAACAGCCGACCGCGAGCATTGGGGATTAGTCGCGGCCGGTCTGGCGAGCGCGCTCATTATAGCATTCTACTGCGGGCGGCTGTTCATGGAGGCGCTGCTGCCGCGTATCGGTTCAGGTGAGTCGCGCGCGATGGGGCGTGCGCCCGTGCGACTGATGTTGCCCGCGCTGGCGCTATCCATTATCACGGCGCTGGGCGGCGTCTGGGCCGGGGCGGCGCAGCGTTGGCTCGCGCCGTGGCTGTTGGCCAATAATCTGGCGGCGCTATCGCGACTGCCGCAGCCGACAGCGTGGCTGTGGTTTGGTTTCTACGGCAGTGTCATAGGGGCATTGCTATTGGCGGGCTGGGTGGATCATCGTTCGGCCAACAAATGGGAACATGACCGCATCTTTATGGAACGCCCCCGCTCTCTCCACGAATATCTGGCGGGCGTCGCTTGGCTCGTCGAGCCGCACGCGCCGCGCCGCCCTCAGTTCTGGCCGGGCGCGGCGATTGCCGCGCTGGCCCTGGTTGCATGGCTCTATTATCTGATGGTGCGTTAATGCTCGACGGAACAGTTCTCGCTCCAATGGTACTCATCATGACAGCGCTAGCCATGATCGCTTGGGCGCGTTGGCAGCCGCGTGCGCGCGGCGAGTTGCCGCGCCTGTTGATGTTGGCAGCTCTAGGATTGACGTGCGGCGTCGCAGCCTCGGCGATGTTCGCTGGGCCGACCCCTTGGCCCGAGCTGTTTTGGGGCGACGCTTGGGCGCGCATTACCGTGACGGCTTTCCTGGGGTTGGCGGTGTTGTGGGCGCTCATGACATGGAGAGCGTCTGCTCCAGCGGACGCTGCTCTTGACCTGCTATCCGTTTCCGGCGGGGCGCTGGCGCTGGCGGCCCGCGATGGATTCCTATGCTGGGGGGGCGCGGCGCTGCGCGTCCTGAGCAGGCCCTCAACCCGACCCTCTCCCAAGGGGAGAGGGAACGAACCCCCTCTCC
>CAZYPJ010000102.1:0-3830 GCA_964649365.1 uncultured Anaerolineales bacterium
CCGTCGCCGTCTTCGTGAAGGTGAAGGTAGGCGTCGCCGTGAAGGTGTCGGTCGGCGTCGGGGTTTGGGTAGGGGTGTGGGTCGGCGTCGCGGCCGGGGGGAGGGCCGGGGTCTCGGTCGGCGTGGTGGTCGGCGTCTTCGGCGGCGTGCCGGGCGGCGTGCTGGTCGGCGCTACGCAGTCGGGGCCGCCCACCCGGTACGCAAAGCCGGCGCTTGAGCCGCCGCCTGTTTTCACGAACAGGTCTGTGCCCGAGCTGACGCTACCATACACGCTCTTGAACACGATCGTGAGCGTCAACGGCAGGTTCGAATCCTGCAAATTATCCACTTTGACTTTGCCGTCGTTCTTGATTTCCACTTGACCGGAACTGGCCGAAACAGAAAGGATGTCGTTCTTGGCCCAGCAGCCACAAATCTCGATGTGGCTGATCTCTTTGCCAGGCCCGGGCTTTTTGCCGGATACGATCCACGTAAATGTGTCGCTGCTCTCGCCAGGAGCAGGCGATTGCAGCGAAGCGCTATAGCCGCCTCCGCTGCCGCCATCGGCGTCTCCCATGAGTTCAGCGGCAATCGGTTCAGCTTCAGCGCCCTCTGCGAGAGCAGCCAGCGGAAACCAACTAAGGATGGATGCCAGCGCTAACAACAAGCTGGCGACTGCACTAACGATACGTCTAATGTGCGCATTCATGATATATCACCTCTCAAAGAGTATGCGAATCTTTTGATCTAGTATTATTCTAGCTAGATCAAGTTAACTTTCGGTTAATGCGTGGTACACTTTAAGTCACTGGTCTTTCGATGGGTTAACGATGAAGTGGATATTGTTTATTTTGTAAAGTAAATATATCATAAATATGCGCAATTGTCAATGATGGCTTTGTGGCCCCTGACGGGCGAACGTCTCACGAAATAGCGCGGAAAACGCTTGACGCAAGTCGCAAATGATGATAGAATCGTCAGACAAGGGGATAATACAGCCCCAGCTATTGCCCGCTGCCATTCGCGAGGGGGAGCCTTGTTCATTCCGGCGGGCCGCGAAAGGAGATTGTTCGCATGGATCTTGCCGCGTTAGTGCGCGATATTCCCGATTTTCCTATCGAGGGCATACTGTTCAAGGATATTACCACTTTGCTGCGCGACCCTCGCGCTTTCCAGGAGGCTGTAGATACCCTGGCGGCGCATTTTACGGGGCAGAACGTTGAGCAGATAGTGGCCATCGAGTCGCGAGGGTATATCATCGGCGCGCCGCTGGCCTACAAGCTGAGAGCAGGTTTTGTGCCGGTGCGCAAGCCAGGCAAGTTGCCAGCCAAGACGATCAGCGTCGAGTACAGTCTGGAATATGGCACGAACACGCTCGAAATCCACGCCGACGCGATCACGCCGGGCCAAAAAGTGCTGGTGGTGGACGACCTGCTCGCCACAGGCGGCTCGGCCAAAGCGGCCATCGAGCTGGTAGAGCGCCTGGGCGGCGTCGTGGTGGGCGTGGCTTTTATGATCGAGCTAGAGTTCTTGCAAGGGTTGCAGAAATTGGATGGTTATCCCGTTTATTCGCTGATCAAGTTTTAGGCGCCTTAGGAGAACGAGATGCCAGATAACGCCGCCATTGTGGAACGACTGAAGCAAATGCGCGAGCGCACCCTCGCCGATATCGAGCAACTCCGTGACGATCTCCAAGCCGAGATCGAGCCGGCTTCGGCGACAGACGACGACTCGGCGGACGTTGCCGCCGACATCTATGAGCGTAGCAAGATCATCTCGCTGATCCAGAGCCTCGAGATCAAGCTGCACACCATCGAACATGCCATCGAGTTAGCTGGGAAAGGCAGCTATGGCATTTGCGAGATGTGTGGGCAGCCGATCCCCGAAGAGCGCCTGGAAATCGTCCCCGAGACGACCCTCTGCGTATCCTGCGCCGCCAAGCTCGAACAGGGCATCCGTCGCCAGCAGCTTCTCGAGATGGATCGCCAGCGGGCTATGCGGGCGCACGCCGAAGAGTACGATGAGGATGAAGAGGGCGAAGAGGATACAGAAGATTCTTATGACGACGAAGATATCTGAGCCCGCAAAGATATATACCTGGTAAGCAGTGTCACAAGGGGCGGCCAGAAGGTCGCCCTTTATCTTGCAAGAGACTAATAGGAGCCGATGCCATGAGCAAATCGAATAGCATCTACACCCAAGTCGTCCACGCCGGGGAACGCGGGCCTCACCCCGACTATACTCCCGTGAGCACGCCGGTGCACTTTTCAGTGGGCTATCTCTATGAGGATATGGACGACCTGGATGCCATCTTTGGCAACCAACGGCAGGGCTATGTCTATCCGCGCTATGGCAGCCCCACTGTCAACGCTTTTGAGCAAGCCATTGCTCTCCTGGAAGGCGCCGACGATGCGGTCGCCTATTCTTCGGGGATGGCCGCCATTCACGCGGCGTTGCTGGGCGCAGGGGCCAAATCGGGCGCAACGCTTGTTTCGGCGGCGGATGTGTACGGCGCAACCTACGCACTCCAAGAGCGTTTGTTTTCTAGTCTGGGCGTGCGCACGCGATTTGTGGACATCACCGATCTCGATCAAGTGGCCGAGGCTGTGCGCGCCGAGCGCCCGACGGCGCTGGTGTGCGAGATCCTTTCCAACCCATTGCTCAAAGTGGCTGATCTTCCTGCACTGGCAGCGATTGCTCACAGCGTCGGGGCGGCCCTGGTGGTGGATAACACATTTGCCACCCCCTATCTGCTGCGGCCCCTCGAGTGCGGCGCCGATTACGTGGTGCATTCGGCGACCAAATACCTTTCCGGCCATGGCGATGTGATGGCCGGCGTGGTGGCGTGTTCGGCGGCGCGCGCCCACGACCTGCGCGAGCGCCAAAAGCTGTTGGGCGCCAACCTCGGCCCGCAAGAAGCCTGGCTGGCTTTGCGTGGGTTGAAAACGCTGGCCCTGCGGATGCGCCAACAGTGCGCCAACGCCCAAGCGGTGGCGGAATGGCTGCGCGTGCAGCCATCGGTGGCGCGAGTGAACTATCCTGGGCTGGCCGAGCACCCTCAGCACGATCTGGCCCACCGTCTGTTTCAGGGCAAGGGCTATGGCGCGATGATGAGCTACGATCTCAAAGGCGCGGGCCAAACTGAGGTGTTCCGCATGATGGAGGCGCTCAAGCTGGTGCTTCCCGCCACTACGCTGGGTGACGTGTATAGCCTCACGCTGTATCCCGCCGGGTCGTCGCATCGGGCGGTGGCGCCGGAGGTGCGCGCCAAACTGGGCATTACCGATGGATTGGTGCGCCTGAGCGTGGGCATCGAGGATTCGGACGACATCATTGCCGATCTCGACCAGGCGTTTGAGACGGTGAGCAAGTAGGGTAAAGATCAGGACGCTGCGTTGAGGGGGCGTTCGGATTCCAACGCGGCGATGCGCGCCACATAGGCGTCGGCGTCGAACTTGCGCTTAAGCCCTTCCGCCGTCATGCTGCGAACTGCGCCATAGACCGGCCTTGCGTCCCAAGGCCGGTCGTGTTTTCCAAAGCACCAAGCAATGCCCGCATAGCCGTTAGGGTCGCGTCCATCCAATTCGTATTTGTCGTTAAGATACACGGCAGTGTCGTACGCCTCTTCAGGCGTGCGCGACCACTCCAGGAGCTTTTTGCCCCAGTACATGCGCATATAACCGTGCATCTTGCCGGTGATCATCATCTCGCGCTGGGCGGCGTTCCAGTAGGGATCGTGAGTGCGGGCCGCCTCCCATTCATCCCGCTCATAGAGATATAGACGCGAGTCGCCGGCATGAGCGCGCAAGGCGTTAACAGCCCAAGTGGGCAGGCAATCGAAGGCGTCGTAA
>CAZYPJ010000102.1:3840-12319 GCA_964649365.1 uncultured Anaerolineales bacterium
GACCATGTTCAGGGCCAACGCGCGGCGCACGATCAGTTCTTCGAGATCCGCCGGTCCGCCTGGGCTGGCCGCCCGCCGCACCGCCAAAGCGATCTCTAGCGGAGAGACTTGGCCAAAGTGGAGATATGGGCTCAAGTGCGAGATAGAATCCTGGATGGGATCGTTGCGCAACTCGGCATAATGATCCAGTTTGCTCTCAATGAACTCGTACAGCAATCGGCGAGCCTGGCTCTCGCCGCCTTTCCAGGTAGAGGAGGGCGCTACTGAGCGGTCAACATCCAAGCTTGTTAGGATTGCCTCGGCGCCTTCCAGGTCGAGTGAGGCGACATCAATGCCCCGCGCGTCGTGGATGGCGGATTCTTCGTACAGCGGCGCGAGATAGGCGTCGAGTAGGCGCTCGATCTTGGGCCGGATGGTGCGGGCTGCGTATTCCTCTTTTGCCGAAGCTATGGGCACGGGGACGACGACATTGCACTCTATCTGGATCAATGGGCAGGCCAGGCGCTCGGCGGCGTAGCGGTACCAAGCGCGTTGCCAGCGCAGATAGCCCTTATCCACTACAGCGAGGGCTGCGTCCCGCGCCAGATCAATGACGCCCTGTTCGGGCGACTCGCGTCGCACGATCAGGCGAGTGCCACGATTAGCTAGAAGGTGTTGCGTTTCGCGCAGCCCTTCCAGCATAAAAGCATAGTGTCGCGCATTGGCGCGCGGGACGCGCTCGGCAAGACCGAAATAGACCAGCAATGGCAGATGGCGCGCATTGGCCTCGCGCAGTGCAAGCTCGAGGGCATGATTGCAGGTCGCCCGTTGAGCGGCCTGCATCCAATAGAGCACATAGCGCCCTTTGCCATTGGGCGCTGCGCGATTCAGCGCCGCGATGCGCGTTTCGTGGATCACAGGTCTCTGCCTTTGCCGGAATCTGTGATTTGCGCCAGGTCCTCGGGGTAGGGAGCAAAGAACGTCTGGCTGGCGAGATAATTGGAGCCGAAGCGGATGATCCAGGCGCGCGCGATGCTATTCGGCGCGCTCAGCGGGAGTTTGCCGGCGCGATAGTCCTCCAAGCGGGCCAAAAAGAACGCCTTTTCCGCCGCCGAGAGAGCGTCAAAATATCCCAGCGCGTGCATCAACACATTGATAGCGGCGGTGTGACGCGGCGCGCGCGCCAACGCCAGGTGCAAGCGCGCCTCGTAATCGGCATACACCTGAGCAACAGGCGCTCCCGCGTGATTGGCTACGATCTTGCCCAGGGCGTTCATCTCGCGCTGATTGTACGCCATCAAGAGTAGCTTGTTCTCGGCTTGATAGCGCACCAGGGCGCGCATTGTCCCTTCTGCTTTCACTTGGCGACACGCTGCCAGCGCACAGACGCGGGGGAGAAAATGCTCGCGCAGCGCGTAATTCGTCAAGCGGCCCTCATCTTCCACCGGCAGATGCCCAAAGCGCGCCAACACCGCCTGGCCGAATAGCCCCGCCCCTTTGCTAGAGGCCATTCCCTTGTCGCTGTTGGGATAGATGCGCACATCCTTGATGCCGCATGAAGGAGAGCGGCTCTTGAGGATAAAGCCGTCTATCTCGGCCAAATGACTCAGATAGGCGTCGGCAAAGGAAGTCATCGCGTCGGTATAGTCTCGCTGCGTGGCGGGCTGCCAGAGACGAGATTGGCCCTCCACGTCCACTACACGCACCGGCTCGCGCGGCACGCCCAGACCGATCTCAACTTCGGGGCAGATGGGCAGGAACTCGACGTAAGGCCGGAGCAGCGCGACCACATCCGACGACGCCATCTGTCCGTTCCAGCGGCATTGATCGAAACCGATGCACTTGCTGACCACGATACGCGGTTTGGGGTACTCGTTCATGCTCACCTCATGAATCAAAAGCGCGGGCCGTGCGCCCGCGCTTTCTCTCGTTCACTTGAACACCGACACGCGTCCGCGTGAATAGTGCTTGATCTTGTCCGGGTCTAGCTCGACCCCCAGCCCCGGCGTGGTGGGGATGGTCAGGTAGCCCTCCTCGTCCAGCTTGGGCGGCTCGGCGGTGAGGTTATCCATGTAGGGCGATGGGGTGATGTATTCGACGAACTTGGCGTCGGGCATGGCCGCCGCCAGGTGCAGATCGGCGTGCAAACCCACGACGGTGTTCCAGCCGTGGCTGACCATGGTGACGTTGTGATCGTAAGCCATCCAGGCGATGCGCCGCGCCTCGGAAAGGCCGCCCACCTTGGTGCAATCGGGCTGGACGATGTCCACAGCATGGCGTTCGATCCAGGGGATGAACGACTGCCGACGGGTGAGCACTTCGCACGACGAGATCTTGACAGGCGATTGTTCGCGCAGGGCGATGAACCCCTCGATGTCATCGGGGCGCAGCGCCTCTTCGAACCAATAGACGCCATAGTCGTTGAGCATGTAGGCGGTTTCCAGCGCCCACTTGAGTTCGTTGGGCCAGAACTGGCCGCTGCCGCCGGCGTCCACCATCAGCTCGATCTCGTCGCCTACCGTCTCGCGAGCCGTTTCGACCAATTGCTCGTCGCGCTCGGCGCTGATGCGCCCGAAATTGCCCCAGCCCATCTTGATGGCCTTAAAGCCGTGCTCCACCAGACCGGCCAACGTCTCGGCGAATTTCTCGGGCGGCCAGCCAAAGATGATCGAGGCGTAGGGGCGAATCTTGTCGCGATAATAGCCGCCTAGCAAGCGCCCGACGGGTTGGCCCGTCGCCTTGCCCAGCAGGTCCCACAAAGCGATGTCTATCCCACTGATGGCGTGGGTTACAGCACCGCCCCGGCCTTGCCAAAAGGTCATCTGGTGCAGCTTTTCAGCCACGCGCTCTGGCTCGATGGCCGATTCACCGATGAGCGCTTTTCTGAGCAGCAGGATCGAGGCGTCCACCAGCGGGCGGCTGGTATACCAAGCGCCGACGCCCACCACACCTTCGTCGCTTTCGATCTCGACCAAGGTGTGCAGGTTATCTTCTGGCTCGGTCTCGTGTTCCCAGCCCGAGATGGGCGTCTCGCCCAAGAGCGGGATGGTGCGAATCTCTTTGATCTTCATGGCTTTCTGCTCCTCGCGACGTGTCGGATTCGGATAACGCTGCGCTTATTGTACCCAAGCCATCCACGCGCGTGCAAGTGCGTGCGCTCAGCAGATGTTGATGGATAGCCCCGCTGCAAGACCTGCGGTGTACAAGTGAGCCGTGTCGTTCAATCGCTCGATGGTGCGCTCGTTCCAACGATTGTGAGTCAGTACGGTAACGCCGGTGGTCGCAGCGGCGAACGAGACTTGATCCAGTGCCTCGGCGCCTAACTTGAGCCACCAAGCCACGATCAGGTTATGCGTGCCGCCGTGGGTAACGATCAGGGCGGCATTGGCCTCGCGCCGGTCGAGGTCGTCCATCGCGGCAGCTACCCGCTCATAGAAGCGCCGATAGGTCTCGGCGCCGGAGTAGGGTTGCCAGTCCAGGATGGGATACGTCCGGGGCAATTCGATGCTCTCGGCCTCGGCGATGGTCAGGCCAGCGGCCTGGCCGTTGTTGAACTCGCGCAGCTCGCGCATGGGGATAGCCTCCAGGCCCAGCGCCTGCGCCACCGTCGCGGCAGTCTCGGCGGCGCGCTTGAGATCGCTGTAATACAGGCGCAACGGCGGCTGCCCCGCTAATTCGCGCGCCAGTCGCTCGGCCAGCAGCGACGCCTGGCGACGCCCCAGGTCGGTGAGGCCGCAATCGGTCCACCCGCCGGTGAGTCCGTTCAGGTGATGCTCAGATTCCCCATGCCGGATAACGATCAGTGTACGCATAATGGCATGGCCCCTACTCTCGGCCGCGCTCGCGCTCCAACACCAGCGCCCAATCTTGGGGCAGCGGCGCGGGCGGTATCGGCCAGCTCGCCTCGCCCGAAACGCAGCCCAGCGGATACTCCGCGCCCTCTTTGGGATCATAGTAGAAGGCGCGATAGGCGATTTCCGGCTCTAGCTTGTGGATCATCGTCGGCTCGCGCCGCCACATGCTCACCGGGCGCGGCATATAGATCACGCGCACCTCGCCGGGTATGCCCCCGGCGTAGGGCAGCAACGGATCTTGCTCAGAAGCGTGCGGCTCGATCCATTCGGGATGGTGCTCGAATCGTTGCCAGGGGTAACGCTCCAGCAGGTGTTTGCCAATACCCACTTGCCGCGAGCCGGGCAGGGCGGCGGCGGCCTCCCACAGCGCATTGCTCAGGGTCGCGCCATAGGGCGCAGGGCCGAATAAGTCGCCCGCGTTGTTAAAGGCCCACAACCCATTGGCGCTGTACGTGACGCCGCGCATCCCCAGCAGCATGAACGCCCAAAAGTTCCAGCGCTGCACCTCTTCGCGGTTGTCCTCCATGAACCCCTCAAAACAACCCTCGCCCTGGATGAGCGGCATACGCGGCTCGCGCCGTAGCAATTCCTGCGCCATCTGGACGCGCTTGCCGAAACCCTCGCGCCCGCCCTGGCCGGTATGGATGAAATAGCAGTCCATCAATCCCTCGGTTTCCATCTCGCACGGCTCTTTTTGGTAGGGGAAGGTATGCGCCACGGTGACGTGGCCGTAGGGGTCTATCGCCTGTACATAGCGCGCCAGATCGGTCCAACCGCGTTTTAGCTGTTCTGTCTCCACTTCGCGATTGGTGGAGGTATAGTAGGGCATGGTCATCGAGCCGGCCAACGACCATACTACCGGGTAAGCCCCCCAACGTGCGATCAGATAGCGCCAATGTTGCTCCATTTTGCGTTGGCCCATCCATAACAAGTAAAAGCCCCATGTGCCAAAGATACAGGGGACGATGCCTTGTCGCACCAGCCACTGTATGCGCAGATCAGCCATATCGAAAAAGGCGGGGTTGATGCGCGCAAAGTCAGCCTCCCACGGGTGACCGGCCTCGTTGGCGCCGCGCGGGTCAAAGGCGGGCTGGTCGCAGTTATTGCCGGCGGTGAGCTGGATGACGGTAAAGCCCTTGGCCTTGCGGTCGGCCACCAGGCGCTGAAAGCCGTCGGGCCACGATAGGCGCTTGGTCATGCCCAGCCACCACAGGTCGCCCAGCCAGAAAAAGGGCGCGCCGTCGAGGTGCTCTAGATGGCGTCGGTCGGCGTTGACGCGCAGCGGGCCATGGCGTAGTAATGGGTTCTGGCCGACGTATTCGCTCACCTCCAGTCGCCCTTCTTGGCCGTGCAGATCGGGATTGCTCTCATCGGAGCAGATGGTGCGGTAAGAATATGTCCCGACGCTGCGCCCGGCAAAGCGCACGCGCCATTCCTGTTCGCCCGCCCAATAGGCAGGGACGCGCCATTCGCGCCCATCCGGGTCGGTGAACACCACATCCAGCGTTGCTTCGTTGAAGGGATCGCCATAGGCCCGCCCCGACTCGAAAGCCCATTCGCTGACGCAATGACGCATGGCATGATGCACGATGGGCATGAGAACCTCCTTTGTCGCGAAAAGAAAACGGGATTTCAACCGAAATCCCGTCGTTTGCAGCGTTAGTAGATCACTTTGTTCAGAGGGTACTCGATGATCCCTTCGGCCCCTGCCTTTTTCAGGCCGGGGATTAGGTCGCGGACGGCGGTGGCGTCGGCGATGATCTCTAGCGCCACCCAGTCGGGGTCGGTCTGGCTAGAGATGGTGGGCGTGTGCAGCGAGGGCAGTTGGCTGGTCACTTCGTCGAGCCTGGCGCGCGGCACGTTCATCTTTAATCCCACTTTGACCTCGGCTTCCAGCGCGCCTTTGAGCAGCAATGCGAGATTCTCGATCTTTTCGCGCTTCCAGGGATCAGCCCAGGCGGCGTGGTTAGCGATCAGCCGCGTGCTGGATTCGACCACCGTATCCACGATGCGCAGCCGGTTGGCGCGCAGCGACGAGCCGGTCTCGGTGCCTTCGACGATGGCATCCACCAGGTGGGGAGCCTTGATCTCGGTGGCGCCCCACGAATACTCGACTTCGGCGTTGACGCCGTTGCGTTGCAGGTAACGCTTGGTGGCCTGCACCAACTCGGTAGCGATGCGCTTGCCCTCTAGATCTTTCACGCTTTGGATGGGCGAGTTCTCTGGCACGGCCAGCACCCAACGAAAACGGCGATTGGTGGCCTTGCTATAGACCAGCTCTTCGACTTCGTACACGTCGGCGTCGTTCTCGACGATCCAATCCTTGCCGGTCAGTCCGCAATCCATTACGCCGCGTTCGACGTAGCGGGCCATCTCTTGGGCGCGGAACATCAGGCACTCGATCTGTGGGTCGTCAATGGCGGGCGTATAAGAACGCTCCGAGACGACGATTCTGTACCCCGCTTTGGCAAAGAGCTTGACGGTCGAATCTTGCAGGCTGCCTTTGGGGATGCCGAGCTTGAGCACGGGCATGGTTCTACTCCCTGTCTAGATATGTTCGAGCTTGCCGTCGCGGATGCGACGATAATAGCACCTGGGGCGCGTGTTGCCGGCGGCGTCTTTGGTGTGGCAGGCGCCCTTGCCCAGCGGACGCACGAGATAGAGCAGCGAGTTCTGCTCGCAGTTCACGCGGATTTCGACGATCTGAAGGGTGTCGCCCGACGTAGCTCCTTTGACCCACAGCTCGTTGCGCGAGGTGCTCCAAAAGGCGGCTACGCCATGCTCCATCGAGTAGCGCAACGCGGTTTCATTGGCATAGGCGATGATGAGCACTTCTTTGGTGTCGGCGTCTTGCACCGCTACGGGGATAACCGCCTCCTCGATCTTGGCTATTTGGCGCAGCTTGCCGAAATCCAGGCAAAGTTCAGCGCCTTCTTCGAGCAGCTTGACCGTTGGCATCGCCCATGTCTCCTTTGATTGCGAGATGATGCGTATAGAGCGGTAGTATAAGAGGACAACGACAGAGATGCAAACATTGCGCTCATGTTTGATGGCGAACTGATTCACAGGCCAGCCTCTTTGCGCTATAATCGCGCCGAATACGGAACACGTGCAGCGTGGAGGGCGTCCTATGTCCGTTATGGATCGTTTTTCGCTGGCCGGGCAAGTGGGCATCGTCACGGGCGGCGGGCAAGGGCTGGGCCGCGCCTTTTGCCGGGCGTTTGCCGAGGCGGGGGCCGATCTGGTGGTGGCCGAGATCAATCCTGACACTGGCTCCCAAGTCGCTGAGGAAGTGCGGAACCTGGGGCGGCGGGCGCTCTGCATACCTACCGATGTTGCTAGCAAAGCCAGCGTCGAAGCGATGGTGAAACAAACGTTGGCTGAATTCGGGCGGGTGGACTTTATAATGAACAAGGGTGGGACCTACGTCTGGGGCAACGCCGAGGATCTCAGTGAGGAAGCCTGGCGCAAGGTGTTTGCGCTCAATGTGGATGGCCTGTTCTATTGCTGCCAAGCGGCGGCCAGGCCGATGATGGCCCAAGGCGGTGGACGGATCATCAACATTGCCTCGATGTCGGGGTTGATCGTCAACCGGCCCCAAGCGCAGACGCCGTACAATACCGCCAAGGCGGCGGTCATCCACCTGACCAAGTCGCTGGCGGCGGAATGGGCGCCTCACAACATTCGCGTCAACGCCATCGCGCCCGGCTATATGAGCAACGTCTATCAGAAATTCGGGCGGCCCGAGGTCATCGCGCAATGGCAGGAGCATATCCCCATGAAACGCTTGGGCGACCCCGATGAGCTTGGCCCGGCAGCGGTTTTCCTGGCGTCTGATGCTTCCAGTTACATGACGGGCGCTGTGTTGGTGATGGATGGCGGCTACACGATCTGGTGAGAGAACCGAGCGCAAGGAGCACACGGTGAGACTGAGCGTGGGTATCTACAACCTGGGACGCAGCGTGCGCTATGGCCGCGAGCGATTGAGGATGGGAGAGCTATGATGCGCCTCGCGCTCCTGGCTGATGTTCATGGCAACTTGCCGGCGCTGCGAGCTGTATTGGCCGACGCGCGTCAGCGCGACATTATGGGCGTGCTGGTGGCGGGCGACCTGGTCACAGCCGGTCCATTCCCTGCTGAGACACTGGCGTCGCTGCGCTCGCGTGCCGATGATTAGCCCTGCTGGATCATCCGTGGCAACACCGATAGCTACACTGTAAACCACGCCCGAGGCCTGACGCCGGATCATTGGCGCGTCAGCCTTCAGTTTGCGCCTGTGCGATGGACATGCGCCCAACTCTCTACTGAGAGTATTGACTACCTTGCATCGTTGCCGGAGCAGGGCCTGATCCAACTCGACGGCGCCGCGCCGATCCGGTTGGTGCATGGCACGCCCGAAAAGCCCTCTGGATTGTTATACCCCGAGATCACTCCGGCCCGAGCCGAGTTCCTTCGCCAGGCTGGGTACGACATCACTCGCGATTGCTGCAAGCTGGAAGATGTTCTGGCCAGAGTCCGCGAGGCGGTGATGGTGTGTGGGCATACCCACGTCCCCTGGGCGTCGGAGCGAGGCGGCGTATTGGCTGTGAACCCCGGCTCGGTGGGTATTCCCATGAGCGAAGATGCCCGCGCGCAATACGCGCTGC
>CAZYPJ010000103.1:0-12298 GCA_964649365.1 uncultured Anaerolineales bacterium
ATCCCATACGGCCAGCTCGGGCGAGGGGCCAAAGACCAGGGCCGAGGCGACGCGCATAGGCTCCAGGCGGACGATACGAACGGCTAGATCGGACATCATGGACTCCTTTCGATGAATGAATCTGCCCCCCATCATAACGCCTATATCCTGACATCTAGTGTCAGGATTTTCATGTACTATGAGGGTAAAGCGCAAGATCGAGGGAATTCACCACAGGAGACGCTATGAAAGCTTCGCGGCTGCTCTCGTTGCTCATGTTGTTGCAAACCCGCGGCCGCCTGACGGCCCTGGCCCTAGCGGAAGAGTTGGAGGTCTCGGAGCGAACTATCTATCGCGACCTGGAGGCGCTGAGCGAGGCGGGCGTGCCGGTGTACGCCGAACGCGGCCCCGGCGGGGGCTGCGCGCTGCTCGAACCCTATCGCACCGCCCTCACCGGCATGACGCCCGACGAGGCGCAGGCCCTGCTGCTGCTCAGCATCCCCGACCCCTTGGCCGCCCTGGGCTTTGCGCCCGAGCTGCGCGGGGCGCTGCTCAAGTTGCGCGCCGCCCTGCCGCGGGCGGGCCGCGAGCGCGCCGCCTGGCGGGTGCATATGGATTGGTCGGCCTGGGGGCGGGCGAACGAGCCGCCGCCGCATTTGCAGACCCTACAACGCGCCCTGGCCGAAGAGCGCGTGTTGGTGTTGAGCGTGGCCCTGCCCTTTGCGGTGCGGGTGGAGCATCGGGTAGCGGCCTGGGGATTGGTGGCCAAAGGCGCAGAGTGGTACCTGGTGGGGGCCGACCCCGAGACCGCGCCCGCCGTAGGGGCCGTCGCGGATGATGTGCTGCGCGTGATCGCCGTGGAGCGCATCGAACAGATCGAGCTGACCGAAGCGCGCTGCCCGGCGCCGCCCATGTTCGACTTGGCCGCTTTCTGGGGGCGCTGGCGCGCCGCCGCCGAGGCCAACCGCGCCGCCTACGCCGTGCGGCTGCGGGTCTCGCCCGAAATGCTGCCGCATCTGGCGTCGGCGCTGGGGCGCCCAGTGGACGCGGCCCGGCTCGAACCGGCGGATGCGGACGGCTGGCGCGCGCTGACCATGACGTTTGAGAGCTTGTTCGCGGCGCGGGCGCGCATCTTGCCCCTGGGCCGCGCGGTCGAGGTGCTGGCGCCGCTGGCGCTGCGCCTCAGCGTGGCCGACGCCGCCCGCCAGGTGTTGAGCGTGTACGAACCGCCGCCCCGCCCTGCCTAGGCGGCTACGCCCCGAACAGCATCGCGCCGACGGTGAACACGCTGGCGACGATGATGACGACCACGGCGATGGAGGCAAACTTGCGTTGGAAGGGGGTGTTGACGTGGCGGCCCATCAACTCGCGGTCGCTGGTCAGCTTGATGAGATAGCGCAGCGCCAGCGGCAAGCACATGGCGTTGATGACCTGCGTCGTCACCGCCAACTGGAATAGCGAGACGCCCGGAAACATCACCACGATGGCGGCGACGACCAATTGCCCGAGGTAGAGGGTGTAGAACAGCCGGCTCTCTTTGAACGACTCGTTGAGGCTGCCCGCGATGCCGAAAAACTCGGCAAAGGCGTAGGCCGTGCAGAGCGACACCACCACCAGCCCCATGAACCCGGCGTTGAGGATGCCCACCGCGAACAGCACCCCCGCCAGCTTGCCCGCAAAGGGTTGGATGGCCAACGCCGCTTGTTCGCCCGAGACCAATTTGATGCCGTGGGCGAACAGCGTCGCCGCTGTCGCTACAATCATAAAGAAAGAGAAAAAGTTCGTCAGGAACGCGCCCCAATACGTTTCGGCCTGGGCGTAGGCCACGGCGTGCTGTGCGATCTTTTTGGCATATGAAAAGCTGCTGACGAAAAATTGCCCCCAGGGGGTGATGGTGGTGCCCAGCACGCCCATGCCGATGATGAGGTAATTCCGCAGGTATTCGGGCGTCGCTTGTACGCCGTGGGGATAGAACAGGTTGCCCAGCGCGAGGCCCCAATCGGGCTTGGCCCTGAACGCCGAGATGATATAGGCCAGAAAGAGAAAGCACGACAGCAGCATGATGTTCTGCGTCAGCTTGTAGTTGCCCTTGCTGACCAGCAGATACGACACGCCCACCATCAGGATCACCGCCGGCGCGCCGGGGACGTGCAGCATCTGGCTGGTGACTTTGATGGACGATAGCTCGGTGATGAGCGTGCCCATGTTGGCGATGACCAGGCTGGCGAAAATCAACATCGAGACCTTGACGCCGAACCGCTCGCGGATCAGGTCGGCCAGGCCCTTGCCCGTAACGACGGTGAGACGCATCCCCATCTCTTGCGTGATGGCCAGCAGCACGGTGATGATGAGCAAAGGAAAGAGGATGGGGTAGCCCAGCGTGGCCCCAGCCACGGAATAGGTGGCCACGCCGCCGGCGTCGTTATCGGCCATGGCGGTGATGGTGGCCGGGCCGAACACGGCCAGCAAGACGGCGAGTCGCCGGCGGAGCGGAGGGCGCGGGGCGGCTTGGGTCATGGGTCTCCTCATTTGCAGCGTGATGCGGGCGCATTGTAGCTTGCGGGGCGGGGAACGTCAATTATTGATCCGCGCGCAAGGCAGAGGCTCGCGGGCTGAAGCCTCGCGCAACGACTACCAAGCCGACCTTCGTCGGCTGAGGCCGCGCAAGAAAAGGCATCTCTAGCCCGCGAAGGCGGGCTTGGTACACGCGCCGCAGGCGCGCCATTGCGCGGCGCTTCAGCCCGCGCGCGACTGGCCGGGACGCGAGTTAGTTGGAGTCAATGCGACATACCGCGCCTCGCGATTGCGCCCCCCCCTCGGCGCGCCATTTGCCCTGAACGCATGTTTTGTGGTAAAAGGAACGTTATACGCGCAAGGTATCCCCTCTGGGCGGGCGATAGGTGGTGGCAATGACAACAGATAGACTGCCCCGTTGGTTGTTGGGCGCGCTCATCCTGGCGCTGGCCGGGCTGCTGGTGGGCGGCGTCGAGTTCTACTACTCGCAAGAGCAAGCCGTGCGGCGCGGGGTGGAGGGCAACCTCTACGCCGTGGCGCGGCTCAAGGCGGAACAGATCGCCGCCTGGCGCGCCGAGCGCCGGGCCGACGCCGCCGTGCTCATGGCCAACGCTCCTCTGGTGGAGTCTGCCGCGCATTGGATGGCAGCGCCCAACGCCGAGGATGAGGACGATCTGCTCAAGCTGTTTCGCGTGCTGCAAAGCAGCTATCACTATAGCGATGTTTTACTGGCCGATATGAACGGCGATGCACGCCTGAGCCTGAGCGGCTATGTGGGGCCGCTCGACCCAGAGGTGATATTGCCCCTGGCAGAAGCCGCGCGCGACGCGCGCCCGATGTTCACCGATCTGCACCAGCCTGTGATGGGCGCAGCGGAGGCCGCGCCCCACATCGGCGTGGTCGCGCCGCTGTATGCGCCGGGCGCCGCCGAACCGTTCGGCGCCATAATTCTGCAAGCTTCCGCCGCTCAATACCTTTACCCCTTACTGGCTGCCTGGCCCGCGTCCTCAGACAGCGCCGAGACGCTGCTGGTGCGGCGCGAGGGTGACGCAGCGCTCTTCCTCAGCCCCCTGCGCTACGCGCCCGACGCCGCGCTGGCCATGCGCATCCCGCTGGATGAAACCGATGTGCCGGCGGTGATGGCCGCGATGGGCCGGGTGGGGGTGGTGGAAGGCGACGATTATCGCGGCGTGCGGGTGCTTTCGGCGCTGGCGCCGGCGCCCGATTCACCCTGGTTCATCGTAGCCAAGATGGACAAATCCGAGGCGCTGGCCGAGTGGCGCTCGCGCTCGGCGCTGATCCTGGCGCTGATCGCGGGGTTGATGGCGGCCCTCATCGCCGCCGTCGCCAATTTTTGGCAGAGCAACCGCCGCCAGCACTATCGCGCCCTGTTCGTGGCCGAAGCGGAGCGCCGCCAGAGCGAGGAACGCTACCACACCACGCTGCTCAGCATCGGCGATGGGGTCATCGCCGCCGACGCCGAGGGACGCGTGCAGCTTCTCAACCCGGTGGCCGAGGCGCTCACCGGTTGGGAGAACGACCGCGCCCAGGGCCTGCCGCTGGAAGAGGTGTTCCGCATCGTCAACGAGGACACGCGCCAGCCGGTGGAAACGCCCGTGGCCCGCGTGGTGCGCGAAGGCGTGGTGGTGGGCCTGGCCAACCACACCGTGTTGATCGCCCGCGACGGGCGCGAGCGGCCCATCGCCGATAGCGGCGCGCCCATCAAGGACGAGGCCGGCCGCGTGACGGGCGTGGTGCTGGTCTTTCGCGATCAGACCGCCGAGCGCGCCGCCCAAGAGGCGCTGCGCGCCCAATCGCGCAACCTCAGCGCCATCATCGCCTCGTCGCCCATCGGCATGATGGTGATCAACCAGCGAGAGGAGATCGCCCACGCCATCCCCGCCGCCGAGCGGCTGTTCGGCGCTCGGCTGAACGAGCTGGAACACGCTCGCTGCGGAGACTTGATCGGGTGCATCAACCGCCGCGAGAACGCCTTCGGCTGCGGCCATTCGTCGCGCTGCCACTTGTGCCCCATCTATGCGGCCATTCGCGCCGTTCTCGCGGGCGAGCAGGCCGTCGCGCAGCAAGAGCACGAGTTCGAGCTGGAGGCCAGCGAGGGCTGCGCACGCCGCTGGCTGCGCTATGGCGTCGAAGGGGTGACGCTCGACGGCCAACCCCATGCCATCGTGGCCATCGAAGACATTACGGATCGCAAAAACGCCGAAGAGACGCTGCGCCAGCGCGAAGAGACCTATCGCGCCCTGGTGGATAGCGTGCCCGACGTGATCGCCCGTTTCGACCGCGAGGGGCGCCACCTGTACATCTCGCCCAATGTGGCCGAGTTCACCGATTGGGACCCCGAGCGCATGATCGGCAAGACCCATCGCGAGATCGGCTCGCCCGAGCCGATGCGCCTCGCCTGGGAGGATGCGCTGGCGCGGGTTTTCGAGCGCGGCGAGCCGTTCGAGACCGAGTTTACCTTGGAGCGCCCGGACGGGGTCACGATCCTGGATTGGCGCTTTGTGCCCGAGTTCGACGCCCAGGGCCGCGTGGCCACCGTGCTCAGCCTCAGCCGCGACGTCACCCGGGCGCGCCAGTTGGAAGCCGATTACCATACCCTGTTCAACAGCATGCTCGATGGGTTCGCTGTCCACCAGATCATCCTCGACGAGCAGGGCGCGCCGGCGGATTATCGCTTTCTCTCGGTCAACCCGGCCTTCGAGCGCATGACCGGGCTAAAGGCCAGCGACATCTTGGGCAAAACCGCCAAGGAAACGTTGCCCGGCCTCGAATCCTACTGGATCGAGACGTATGGCCGCGTGGCGCTCACGGGCGAGCCGACCACGTTCGAGAATTACGCCCAGGGCTTGGACAAGTATTTCGAGGTGACGGCCTTCCAGACGGCGCCGGGCCAGTTCGCTTGCATCTTTGCCGACGCCACCGTCCGCCGCCGGGCCGAACAGGCTCTGCGCGAAAGCGAAGAACAATATCGCCAGTTGTTCGAGGCCGAGTCGGACGCCATCATCCTGGTGGATAATGACACCGGCCGTATCTTGCGGGCCAACCGGGCCGCCAGCGCCCTCTACGGCTACAGCGCCGAAGAGATGCTCGCCCTGCGCAACACCGACCTTTCGGCGGAGCCGGACAAAACGCGGCAATTGATGGCGTCGGCCACCTTTACCGCCGACGAGATGGCCTCGATCCCCTTGCGCTGGCACCGCAAGCGCGATGGGACGGTCTTTCCCGTCGAGGCCGCCGGGCGTTTTTTCGAGCGCGAGGGCCGGCGACTGCATATCACCGCCATCCGCGACATCACCGCTCGCATGGAGGCAGAGCGCGCCCTACGCGAGAGCGAAGAGCAATATCGCCAGTTGTTCGAGGCCGAATCCGACGCCATCGTGTTGATTGATAATGAAACGAGCCGCATCTTGCGGGCCAACCAGGCCGCCTGCGCCCTCTACGGTTATAGCGCCGACGAGCTGCTGACCATGCACAACTATGATCTTTCAGCGGAGCCGCAAGAAACCCAACGCGTCACGCGCACCACGCCCCCCGCGCTCGACCAAATCGTCACCATCCCCCTGCGCTGGCACCGCAAACGCGACGGGACGGTCTTTCCCGTTGAGATCACCGGGCGCTTTTTCGTGCGCGAGGGGCGCCCTGTGCACATCGCCGCCATCCGCGATATCACCGAGCGCCGCATCGCCGAGCAGGCCCTGCGCGAAAGCGAGGCGCTCTACCGCCGCCTGGCCGATAACATAGATGATGTGATCTGGACGCTAGACAATGACCTTCACTTTACCTACGTCAGCCCTTCCATCATGAAACTGCGCGGCCTGACGCCCGAAGAGGCCATGCGCGAAACCCCCGCCGAATCTATGACCCCCGAATCATTCCGGCGAATGCAAGAGATCGAGGGCGTGAGGCAATTTACGCAAGACCCCCGCTCCTGGGAGGGGCGCATCCACGTCGAGGTAGAGCAATACCACAAGGATGGCCACACCGTCTGGGTCGAGATGACCATCCAGCCGCTGCGCGGCGAGGACGGCCAGCGCCTGGGCTACTTGGGCGTGTCGCGCAATATCACCGAGCGCAAACGCGCCGAGGCCGAGGCCGCCCGTTTGCAAGAGCAGTTGACCCAGGCGCTCAAGATGGAATCGGTGGGGCGGCTGGCCGGCGGCGTGGCGCACGATTTCAACAACATGCTCCAGGCCATCTTGGGCCACGCCGAGCTGGCGATGGAAGACATCGAACCCGCCAGCCCCGTCCACGAGAGCCTGAGCGAGATCCAACGCGCCGCGCGCCGCTCGGCCGATCTCACCCGGCAGTTGCTGGCCTTTGCCCGCAAGCAGACCATCAGCCCGCAGGTGCTCGACCTCAACGAGACCGTCGGGGGGATGCTCAAGATGCTGCGCCGGTTGATCGGCGAGGATATTGACCTGATCTGGTCGCCGGGCTACAACCTGTGGCCAGTGCGGATGGATCCCTCGCAGCTCGACCAAATCCTGGCCAACCTGTGCGTCAACGCCCGCGACGCCATCGGCGACGTGGGACGCATCACCATCGAAACCGACAATGTCACGCTGGATGCGGCCTATTGCGCCGCGCACGCCGAGATTACACCGGGAGATTATGTCATGCTGGCCGTCAGCGACTCGGGCTGCGGCATGAGCAAAGAGACCATGTCGCACCTGTTCGAGCCGTTCTACACCACCAAGCCGGTGGGCGAGGGCACGGGCCTGGGCCTGGCCACGGTCTACGGCATCGTCAAGCAGAACGAAGGCGCCATCAACGTCTATAGCGAGCCGGGGCTGGGCGCCACCTTCAAGATCTATTTGCCGCGTTACCAGGGCGCGGCGCCAAGCCTCGCCGGGGGCGAAGCGGGCGCGCTGCGCGCCGGCGATGAGACGGTATTGTTGGTGGAAGACGAAGCGGCCATCTTGATGATGGGCAAGCGGATGCTGGAACGGCTGGGCTACACCGTGCTCACCGCCGACTCTCCGGCAGCGGCGCTGGCGACGGCCAGCGAGTACCAAGGGGCGATCCACCTGCTCGTCACCGATGTGGTGATGCCCGAGATGAACGGGCGCGAGCTGGCCGAGCGCCTGCGGAGCGCGCAGCCAAGCCTGAAATGCCTGTTCATGTCGGGCTATACCGCCGATGTCATCGCCCACCGGGGCGTGCTGGAAGAGGGCGTGCAATTCATGCCCAAACCGTTTACGCTCCAGGCGCTGGCCTCGCACGTGCGGGCGGCGCTGGATAGGAAATAGCGGTCAGCTTGCAGCAGACAGCGATCAGCGGTCAATCGGAACGTCCGCTGATCGCTGCCTCTCCCGCTTGCCCCGCCCCGCCCCGCAGAGTACAATCCCCCTTGTTCGTATTCCATTGCAAAGGAGCAACTCCATGAGCGCATTGCAACGTCTGCCCCGCTCCACCCCCGAGGCGCTGGGCATCCCCTCGCCGGCCATTCACGCCTTTGTCAGCGCCGTCGAGCGGCGCGCGCCCGAATTGCACAGCCTGATGATCGTCCGCCACGGGCAGGTGGCCGCCGAGGGCTGGTGGCGGCCTTTCCGCGCCGCCGTTCCCCATGTGCTCTTTTCGCTGAGCAAGAGCTATGCTTCCACCGCGGTGGGCCTGGCCGTGGCCGAGGGCCTGCTGAGCGTGGACGACCCGGTGATCAAGTTCTTCCCCGACGACCTGCCCGCCGAGGTCAGCCCCAAGCTGGCGGCGATGAAGGTGCGCCACCTGTTGAGCATGTCCACCGGCCACGACGCCGACACCACCGAGTTCCTGCACCAAGACCCCGAAGGCAACTGGGCGCGGGCCTTCCTGGCGCGGCCCGTGGTGCACGAGCCGGGGTCGTATTTCCTCTACAACAGCGGCGCCACCTACATGTGCTCGGCCATCGTGCAAAAGCTCACCGGCCAGCGCATTGTGGATTACCTCGGCCCGCGTCTGTTCGCGCCGTTGGGCATCGAGGGCGCCACGTGGCAGACCTGCCCGCGCGGCGTCAACACCGGCGGCTGGGGGCTGAGCGTCCGCACCGAGGACATCGCCTGCTTTGGGCAGCTCTACCTGCAAAAGGGCGTGTGGAACGGCCAGCAGTTGGTTGACCCGGCCTGGATCGCCGAGGCCACTCGCAAGCAGGTGCGTAACGACAACGAGACCCAGACCAACCCCGATTGGCGACAGGGTTACGGCTACCAATTCTGGCGCTGCCGCCACAACTGCTATCGCGGCGACGGCGCGTTCGGGCAGTATTGCATCGTCATGCCCGATCAAGACGCGGTAATCGCCATCACCAGCGGCGTGAAAGACATGCAGGCCGTGCTCGATTGCGTCTGGGAGATCCTGCTGCCCGCGATGGAAAAATCGGCCCTGGCCGAGAACCCCGTCGCCCAGCGCGCCCTAGCCGACCGGCTGGAGAACCTCTCGCTGGCGACCCCGATGGGCATGGCCGGGTCGCCGGTGGCGCCCTTTGTGGCGGGGGCGCGCTACCAGTTGGCCCCCAACGATTTGGCGGTGCAGTGGGTGGCGCTGGATGTGAACGACGCGGGCGGCGCGCTGACCCTGCGCGATAGCTACGGCCAGCACCAGGTGGCGCTGGCCGCAGGGCGTTGGCTGGCGAGCGAATCCACCTTTAGCCTGGAAGCGCCGGCCCGCCACGGCCAGCCGCACAACACCGCGCCGCAACCCATCGCGGCGGCGGGGGCCTGGGCCGCGCCTGATACTTATGTGGCGCGCATCTGGTTCACGCTCTCGCCCTTTAGTCTGACGTTGACGCTGCGCTTCTCCGGCGACGCAGTCACGGTCGAGGCCGAGGGCAACGTCTCCTTTGGCCCCACGGCGCTGCCCACGCTCAAGGGCGTGCGCGCCTAGCGGGTTTTGGACAGGATTAACAAGATGAACAGGATTCATAAGCATTAAATCTTGTTAATCCTGTTAATCTTGTCTAAAATGGCTCCTAGCGCAAGCATCCGAAGAATTCCAGACAAGATTAACAAGATGAACAGGATTCGAGCGCACTAAATCCTGTTCATCTTGTTAATCTTGTCCAAAAAACAGATAGCGAGGCAAGCGCAATGCCACCCATCGCCTTTACCATTCGCCCCGTGACGAGCGACGACATCCCTGCTATCCTCAACGTCTATCGCCAGTGCGAAGATTTCCTGGCGCTGGGGCCGCAGCCCACCGCCTCGCTCGAGATGGTGCTGGCCGACTTGGCGCTCTCGCAGCGCCAGGGCGGCGTGTTCTGCGGCGTCTATGCGCCCGACGGCGAGATGATGGCCATTGTGGATTATGTCCCTAGCGGCTGGGAGGGGCGCGCCGACACAGCCTCGCTCTCGTTGCTGATGATCGCCGCGCCCTATCGCGGGCAGGGTCTGGGGCGGCAGGTCGTCGCCTGGGTCGAGCGCGAGATACGCCGCGACCCGGCGGTGACGGCCATTGATTCGGGCGTGCAGGTGAACAACCCCGTCGCCATCGCCTTCTGGCAGCGGATGGGCTACCGCATCACCAGCGGCCCCGAACTCATGCCCGATACCACCACAGTCTATCATCTGTGGAAGGATTTCTGAGAGGGACGCGGAAAACGCAGATTGATCCTGCTCATGCCCGTAGCCGCGCCCCTTGTGGGCGCCCGAATCCGCGCACATCCGTGTGCGTCCGCGTCCCATTCTGCAACTGCTGCAATACGTCGCGCGCGACCTGGGCGACGCCGCGCCGGGGATCGAAACGGATTGTCGAATCCCGAAATTGGCAGGAAAAATGCTTGACTTTTCCGCCGAGATGTGCTATCATATCTGCACAGAGTCTCGAGAGGTTAATGGGAATTCTCTCAGGCATCATTTAGAAGCGAAAAAGCTGGTAAGCGGGGAAAAGAGAAATCTGAGGAACCGCAAACCGATGGAAATGGAAAAGCGAAAGCGGTTCCAGGAAAGTCGGTAAGTGAAACGGCGGTTATGTAAAAAGTAACCGATGAAAGCGAACCAGCAAGAGCTTGGAGAAGACACTCCATAAAAACGATAAATAAGCGATGCCATACATGGGGGGAAGGCTCAAAGGTCACTTGAGGCTCTGTACCTTTGTATCGGCCAGGGCGCGGATGATGCCATCCGCGCCTTTTTTTGCGCCCTCGGGCCGGGCGCGGCTGGCACGGCAGAGGGCGCGACATGTCGCGCCCCTACGATTGTGGCTCTATCCTCGATGCGAATCCTCGAACACGGGGGCGAGCAGGTTATCCACCGGCACGTAATCGTCCGTCAGGATGAGGGGCTTTTCTTTGGCCAGGTAGGCGTCCAACCGCTCCTGGGGCAGCAGCGTGAAATCGCCCAGCGCGCTCAGGTCGTGGGGGCGCTGGCTGGCCACCACCACCACGGTGGTGCGCAGCGAATCCTCCCAATCGGGGTCGAAGGGGATCAGCGAGACGTAGGCGAACACCTCTTGCAGCGTGCGCACATAAGCGCGGGTAAAGTGGCCGCGCCGGCCCCCATCCACGATGTTGACCACATAGAGACCGTCGTCGCGCAGGAGCTTGTCCACCAGGCGGTCGAACTCGAGCGTCGTCAGGTGGTAGGGCACGGAGAAATCGTTAAAGGCGTCGCCAAAGATCAAGTCATAGCTATCGGCCTGCTCGTCGCGGGCCATCACCAGGCGGGCGTCGAGGTTGTGCGTCACGATGCGCGTATCGGGCGCCAGGTTCAAGCTCTGCCGGGCCGTCTCGGTGACGCCCGGGTCAATCTCGATCACCGTCAAGCGACTCTTGGGGTAGCTGGCCTCCATGTAGCGCGGGAAGGTATAGCCGCCCCCGCCGATAAAGAGCGCGCTGGCGTCGGGCTTGGCGGCCATCAGCGGGGCGATGACGGCGCGATAGACCTGCTCGTAGCCATAGACCAGGTGGGTCGGGTCTGCCATATCGGTATAGCTGTGCACCAGCCGGTCGAGCACCAGCTCGCGGATGACGCGCCCGTCCTTTTCCTTCTCATAGACCTTGATGCAGAAATAGTTGGTCTCGCAGGCGCAATCGGTCTTGAGATGGTCGGTGCGGTAGAGGTAGAACAGCAGCCCGCCGAACGCCGCCAGCGCCAAGATCGCGCCGGGCAGCGCCTTTTTCCAGTCGGCGTGGGTGATGAACCAGATCGCCAGCAACATCAGCAGGCCGGCCACGCCCAGCACGATGCTCTTGGTGCCGAACCACGAGATCAGAAAAAAGCCGGTAGCGAACGTGCCCACGATGCTGCCCACGGTGGACCAGGCATAGATCTTGCCCACCGTGCTGCCGGTGCGCGTCAGGTCGAGCAGCGAGAGCTTGACCACGATGGGCGAGACGCACCCCAACACCATGCTCGGCACAAAGAACACCACCGCGATGTAACCCACCACCCACACCATCAGCGGCAGCTTGTTGGAGAACTCGAGCGCGTGTACGTCGTTGATGAGCCACAAGATGGCCAGCGTGGTGACGCTGCCCAGGGCATAGATCAGCCCCAGGAAAGGCGGCGAGGCCCAGCGGTCGGCCATGCGCCCGCCGAGATAGTTGCCCAGTGACATGCCCGCCAGGATCACGCCGATGACCGAGGTCCAGGTGTAGAGCGAGACGCCGAGCTGCGGCGCCAGCAGGCGGCTGGCCACCAGTTCGATGGTCATGCTGCACGCGCTAGAGACAAAGACAATGATGTAAGGGTTCCACAATTTGGCGCGCCAATTCATAGGGCCTCCCAAAGCAGGGATGAAGGTGATGCGGGGGAGTATAGCCAGAGGCGCAGGGGGCGTCAAGGGCAAGAAAGGGAGCGGCTCGAAGGGGCGC
>CAZYPJ010000104.1:0-12246 GCA_964649365.1 uncultured Anaerolineales bacterium
AGATGAACAGCCCAGGGATCACGATCAGGAATGGCGCACGGTAGAGGTATTGCTGAGAATTAGTGAGCATGTTGCCCCAACTCGGCGCAGGCGGTTGCACCCCCATGCCCAAAAAGCTCAACGCTGTCTCGGTGAGGATCACGTTGCCGATGGAGAGCGTGGCCGCCACGATGATCGGCGAGGTGGCGTTGGGCAGGATGTGCCGAAAGATGATACGCCCGGGACGCGCGCCCACCACGCGGGCGGCATCCACAAAATCGCGCCGCTTGAGCGCCAGGAACTCGGCTCGCACTAGGCGCGAGACGCCCGTCCAACTGATCGAGGCCAGCACCAGCGCCAGGCCGGTGACGCCGGGCCGAAATACCACGGCGATCAAGATCAGCAAGAACAGCGCTGGGATAGCGATAACGATATCCACAAAGCGCATCAGCACATTATCGGCCCAGCCGCCGTAATAGCCCGAGAAAGCCCCGATCAATGTACCCACGGTGAGCGAGATCAACACGGTGAGGAATGATACATAGAGCGAGATGCGCCCGCCATAGAGGGCGCGCGTGAGCACATCGCGCCCCAGTTCGTCGGTGCCGAGCCAGTGAATGCGGCTCGTCGGCGTGCGCTGATAGCCAGGGGCTTTGAGCGTGGCGCCTAGCTCGATCTGCTCCGGCGCTAGGCCGGTCACATAGCGCGACGCCAACGGCGCGCCCAGCGCCAACAAAACCAGCACAATTAACACGATCCCGCCGATCATGGCTAATCGGTCGCGCCGAAAGCGTCGCCAGGCCATCTGCAACACGCCTTGAGCCTCGTACCGCCTTTGCCCGGTAAGCGCCGCCAACGCCTGCTCGCGGTCGCGGGCGGTTCCCGATGAAATGCGCTCTCCAGTCGCCATGATATGCTCCTTCGTCATTCAGCCTTGATGCGCGGGTCGAGGAAGGTGTAGGCCACGTCGGCCAGCAGGTTGCCGAGCAATACCAGCGCGGTGCTCATCACCAGCACACCCATGATGACGGGATAGTCGCGCTTGGTGGCGGCGTGATAGGCCAATCGTCCCATGCCTGGCCAGCCGAAAATTGTCTCGGTGACGAGCGCGCCCCCTACCAGGTCGGGCAGCGACAACCCCATCAGCGTAGCCACGGGGATCAGCGCGTTGCGCAGCGCGTGGCGGATCAGCACGATCCTCTGCGGCGCGCCTTTGGCCCGCGCCGTGCGGATGTAATCCTGGCGGATCACATCCAACATGCTGCCGCGCACAAAGCGGTTCCAGCCCGCTACGTTAAGGATGGAGAGGATGGCGGCGGGCATTAGCAGGTGGCGCAGGAGGTCGGCGGCAGTCTTTTCTTGGCCTAGCGTGTACATGCCGCCCGAAGGCAGCCAGCGCAGCTTGACCGCAAAGAGCAAGATGGCCATCAGCCCGAACCAAAAACTGGGGATCGAGACGCCGGCGGTGCTCAGCACGGTGAGGGTGTTATCGAGCGCCGAGTGACGTCGGATGGCCGAGATCACGCCAAGGGGGATCGCCAGCGCCAGGCTAAGCAACAGCGATGTGGCGGTGAGGAGCAGCGTGCTGGGCAGCCGCGTCATGATACTTTGGCCGACGGAGGTCTGGTCAATATACGAGATGCCCAAGTTCCCTTCCAGCAGGCCGTTGAACTCGCCCGAGCTGTTGGGCAATGCCCCCAGCCAAACGAGGTAGCGCTTCCACACCGGCTGATCGAGGCCGAGGTTGATGCGGATGCGTTGAATGTCCTCGGGCTTGATGTTTTTGTCCATCTCTAGGCGGGCCGTGGGGCCGCCCGGCACGGCGTTGATCAACACAAAGCTGATGATGGTGATGGCGATGAACACGGGAATAGATTGCAGGATGCGCCGCACGAGAAAACGCCCCATGTTCCCTCCAAGTCGAAATTAACAATTGTGAGGCGGGGCCGGAGTAAGCCCCGCCTCAACCATGCACCGCGCTATGATGAGGAGGCCATCAGCGCTCGAACCGCCATTGATGGGCGTTGTACCACTTGTTGATATCGTTGACGTCGTATTCGTGCAGTTGTGCGTTCCAGCATTCCGTGCCGCGCCGGAAGTACAAGATCGGCGAGGGCACCTCCTCGGCTAGGATGCTCTGCATCTCAAAATAAAGCTTTTTGCGCGTTTCCTGGTCGTTGGTAGCCAGGGCGTCATCCAGGATCTTGTCAAGGTCGGGGTTCGAGTATTTGTTGACATTGAACCCGCCGCCATACGACTCGGTGTGCCACATCGTCTTTTGGTCGGGGTCCACATCCCAGGTAAAGCCGACCACTACCACGTCGTACTCGTGAGTTTCCATCAGCTCGGCCAACAAGGCGTTCCACTCGACGCTGGCCGTCTTGACCTCCACGCCCACCTGCGCCCAATACTGTTGGATAGCTACCATCACCTGCTCACGCTCCTGGTTGCCGGCGTTGGTGTGAACTTCGATGGAGAACTTGGTTCCGTCCGTCACGCCCTCTACGCCGTGCGCCTCGCGCACGCCGTCGCCATCCTGATCCTTCCAGCCGGCCTCGTCGAGCAGGCGCTTGGCCGTGGCGGGGTTATAGTCGTATTGCGGCTTGTTATCGGGGTTGTGCGCCCACGAGATGGGCGGCACCACCGAGTGGGCCACGTCGGCCAGGCCAAAGACGATGCTTTCGACCATCGCCTGCCGATCCAGGGCAAAGAGCAGCGCCTGGCGAGTGCGCACGTCCTGGAAGAAGGGCGTCTTTTCCGGGTCGAGGTTGTAGGTGTAGAACGTAAAGCCAAAGCGCGGGTAGGCGCGACACTCCAGATGGGATTGGTTCTGCGCCTCTTCCCACAGCGCCGCCGAGATAGCGGTCATGTCGGATTCCTGGGTTTGGAGCTGGGCAAAGGCCACAGTCTCGTTCTCGACCACTTTGTAAGACCAGGCGTCAATCTTGGGGGCGCCCAGGAAATAGTCGGGATTCTTGACCAGGGTGATGTGATCGTCTTTGACCCATTCCTTGAACATGAACGGGCCGGTGCCGATGGGGGCGCTGGTGTTGAACGGCGCGGCGTTGAACTCGGCCGGCGTCAACTTGCCCAGGATGTGTTCGGGGAGGATACCATAGATATCCTTGCAGCACAGCCACGAAGCGTCTATGCGGTTCAACGTGAACTTGATCGTATAGTCATCCACGATGACGATGTTCTCGGGCCTGAGCAAATCCACGAAATCGGCGCGCCGGGGCGAGTTGACGGCTTCGTTAAGGATCATTTCGTAGGTGAACTTGACATCCTTGGCCGTGCAGGGCTGGCCGTCATGGAACTTGGCGTTCTTGCGCAGCTTGTAGGTGAAGGTGAGGCCATCCGCCGACACTTCCCAGCTTTCGGCCAGGTCGGGCATCACAGTGGCGTCCTTGGGGTTGGTCTGCACTAATCCGTTGAACATCATCTTTTCGATCCATTCGGAGGCCGTATCGGAAGAGAGGATCGGGTTGATGACCTCGGCGTCCGAGAAATCGCCGCGTACGACCATGCGGCTGGTCGCTTCCTGGGCGGGCGCGGCTTCGGTGGGTTTGACTTCGGGCGTGGGAGTGCTGGGCACCAGCACGGTCTCTTTGACCACTTCCTTTTGCACCACCGTCTCTTTGACGACCTTTTCCACTACCGGCTTGCGGTAAGGGTCGCAACCGGAGACGACGAGCAGGCTCAATAGCGTGAGGACAACCAAAATCGCAGTTCTCTTGGATCGCATGCGTTCCTCCTCGGCAAATGGATAAGGGGGCAAACCCTGTCGCAGAGCCTTGTCCCTTTCAGTATAAGAGCAGCCGGGGCGGGGCGTAACCTCTCTGCTAGGTATTTACATGCCCACAAAAAGACCGCCTGATGGCGGTCTCGATCCACAGCGCGATGATCGCATCTACAACATTTGTTGTAGGCGACGGAATTATGAGGAGCGTGGGGTATGGTTATGGTCGTCGAGAGTAGCGATGCCCTGGCGCAAGGCCCACAGCGCCGCCTGAGTGCGGCTGGCCAGGTGCAGCTTGCCGAGGATGTTGCTCATGTGGGTGCGGACGGTCACTTCGCTGAGCACGAGCTGGTCGGCGATCTCGCGGTTGCTGCACCCCTGCGCCACCAGGCGCAACACCTCCAATTCGCGCTCGGTGAGCGGCTCCGCCGAAGGAGGCTGGGTTGAGGGGCGCGTCAGCTCTTGCAGCAGTTTGCGCGCGATGACCGGGTGCAGCGCCGCCTCGCCCTGATAGACCTGGCGGATGGCGCGCTCCAATTCGGCGGGGTCCGAATCCTTGAGGTGATAGCCCATCGCGCCGGCTTTGATGGCGGCGAACACTTTATCGTCCGAAGAGTAGCTGGTCAACACCAGGATGCGCGCTTGCGGCTGCACGGCGAGGATGCGGCGGATGGTCTCGATGCCGTCCAGGTCGGGCATCACCAGGTCCATCAGGATGACATCCGGCTTGAGCATCTGGGCTTCGCGCTCGGCTTCCAGGCCGCTGCCGGCCTCTCCCACTACCTCCATATCTGGCTCGGTGGCCAACAGCGCGCGGATGCCTTTGCGCAACAAGGTGTGGTCATCCACGATTAGCACACGAATTGGGTTCATAGTTCGATCTCCACGCTGACGACTACGCCCTCGCCCGGCTTGCTCTGCACAGTGATCTGCGCGCCGATCTGTTCGGCGCGCTCGCGCATGGTGCGCAACCCCAATCCTCTGTGCCCATTCGTGACGCTGGGGTCGAATCCTCCGCCGTCATCGGTTACCTGCAGGGTGACATGGCGGTCGCGCTGACTCAGGGTCACGGCGATATGTTGAGCATGGGCGTGTTTCAAGACGTTGTTCATAGCCTCTTGCGCGATGCGGTACAATCCGTCTTCTACCGGAGCGGGGAGACAAATATCACCTTCGACGCGCAGTGTGGTCTCCAACCCGGCGCGCCCCTCGACGGCCTCTAGACGCGCCGCCAGCGCCGCCGCCAGCCCTTCCTCGGCCACGACAGAAGGGCGCAGCTCAAAGATCAGCAGGCGCATCTCTTGCAGCGCCTCTTGAGCAATCTGTTGCAATTCGTCCAGATGCTGGTTGGCCTGCGCGGCGTCTCCAACGGCCAGCAGGCGCGAGGCCGCTCGGGCGTATAGCGTAGCCCCATAGAGCGATTGCGCCACCGAATCGTGCAGGTCACGCGCCAGGCGCTGGCGCTCGGCGAGCGCGGCGACCTGTTGCGCCTGCTCGTAGAGCTGCGCATTCTCTACCGCCATGCCCACCTGACGCCCGATGGCCGACAGCAGCGTCAGCGTCTCTGCCGAGACGACCTGGGGCTGCCGCCATCCTAGTAGAATCGCGCCCAGCAGCCGGCCCTTGGTCGCCAGGGGCGCGCTCACGAGGATGTTCAATCTTTCTTGCGTCGCCCAGACCCACACGCTAGAGGATGAATTGCTTGCCGCCCACAGGCGCGGCTCGGCGCTCGCGCCAAACTGTCGGGTCAGCTCGCCATCGGCGGGGGCGCACAATCCGGCCAACGCATCAGCGCTCACGAGGCCATCGTGTGCGATGAGGCGCAACGAGCCGTCATCTCGCGCGACGAGCGCCGCGCCCGCCGCTGCGCCGACTAGCCCCATCGCCTCGCGCAGCGCGTCGCGCATGATCTGCTGCAAGTCGAGGGACTGGCTCACCTGCAACGCCACGGCGTTGAGCGTAGCGAGCGCGCGCGTGCGGTCGGTGACGCGCTGCTCCAAATGCGCGTAGGATTCGCGCAGCCGGGCCGCCATGACGTTGAACTGTTCCGCCAAAGTCGCCAGTTCGTCGCGGCTAGAAACGACGATGGTTTGATCCAGATTGCCGGCGGCGACGCGCTGCGCCGCATCGGTCAATTGCGCGATGGGTTTGGTGATCCGCCGGACGCCGATGGTTGCCACCAACACCGGCAGCACCACGCCCAGCGCCAGCAGTGCGAGCAAAAAGCGGCGTTCGCGCTCGCTGGCGCCGATCAACGAGGCCCAGCTTTCCTCGGTGATCAACCCCCACGGCGCGCCGGGCACGGGCGCAAAACTGGCCACGATCTCTTGGCCGTACAGGTCGCGGGTGCGCACCGCGCCGCTGCGGCCTGCGAGCACTTGATGCACAGCAACCTGGCCGGTGATCCGGTCGCCGATGTGCGCCATGCCCGAATGATAGATGATGCGCCCGCTGCCGTCCACCAGATAGGCGCTGCCCTGGCCGCTCAGTTCCAGGCTCACTAAGCGCGGCTGCTGTAGCAGGCGATTGAGGTCGCCCAGCACGCCCTGCTCGCCTCGCTCACGATTCGATTCATCGAAAAAGAACGCTTCCTCCGGCGGGTTGGCCCCTTTGCCCACTTGGCGCAGGATGCCGCCGTAGAAATCGCTGGTCGCGGCCATCCCCAGGCGGAACATACCCGCCAGCGCGCCGCGAAAGCGTTGATCGTAATCAATGATCGGCGCCGCCGCCACGATCACTTCGCTGCCTGCTGGCCCATCTACTGTGATATCCGAAAAGGCCGGCGCTCGCAGGTCGCGCACGCGCTGAAAATATGCGCGATCCGACCAATCTCGCCTGGCTACTAGGTCGGGCCGTTCGGGGGCGCTGGCTACCACTAGACCCTGAGCATCGAGCACCACCATGCCCGCGTCAAAGGCGCGCAGTCGCTGCTGCGCCGCGATCAGCGCGGCGCGCTGTTCGGCGGGTTGGCCCTCGCAAATTTCCGGCAAACGCGCCACATCGCTGAGAAGTTGCGAGTAACGCGAAAGCTCATCGGCCAGGCGCTCGGCCAGTAAACGGTTGAGCTCCCGGTCGCGCTCGATGACCAGATCTTCGGTGACGCGCTGGTAGGAGGCAAAATTTACCCAGGCCACCGCGACTAGGATGATGACCGTAGGCACAAATGACCACGCAATGATCTTGCTGCGCAGGTTAGAGCGATTACGCGCCATTATCTCCCTCGCCCTTATTATACCTAGCTTGTGGGCGACCGCAACGATGGCGCGCCAACAAAGCAGGGCCAACGAGGATGGTCGCCCCTATCGCGAGGATGGGATTGCGCTGATCCGCCGGTACACGGCGCGCTAATCGGTAGGGGCGTGCGAGGCGTCGCTCAACATCCCCGCTACGGCCTCTTGGAGTTTGGTTTCTACCGCCTGGTTGATGTAGAGGGTGGCCAGGGCGCAACCGTGACAGTCCTCTTCGTTGGGAAAGCGGATGAGCGAGGCGATGCCGGCGCGGATGCGCTCATAGACGCTCACCCCATCCGCGTCGCCCAACGGGGCGATGTGGCGAATGGCGTGCGACCCGCAGCGATACTGACGGCCATCGGGTGTGAACGAGGCTTGCGTCGGAGCGACATAACAATGCCGCGCCAACGCCAGCTTGCCGTAGCGCCCCTCCGCCGAGGCTTGCACATACGCTTCCAACCCGCCGCGATGCTTGACGCGCAAGAAGGGGTTGGAGAAGAAACCGAACAGCTCACCGCGCTGATCGGCGGGGATGCCGATCTGCGCCTGGTAACGATCCCAGATGGCGCAAGCCTGCTCCCAGATGGGACCATAGAAGCGGGCAAACTCTTCCGCCGTGGGGCGCAACGCATCGTTCGAGCGCCCGCCAACGGGGATGATGTGCGGAAAAAGATCGTTGAAGAACGGGTCTTGCTTATTAGGCGCCTGGGTGTGCTTGCTGAGGATGAACGTCAGCAGTTCAGGAAAGCGATCCAGGTTGCGGTTGGTGAGCACGCAGTTGGTGTGGATGACGGGGTAGCTGGCGCCGGTCAGCTCGCGGGCCAATTGAACGTTATAGATGCCCTCTAGGATGTGGTCGTAGCAATCGCCGCCGCCATAGAGCGCGTTCTGCAAGTCGCGGTCGGCGGTATCCAGCGAAATATGCAGCCGCCCCAATCCCGATTTGACGAACGCCAGCGCCACCTGCGGCGTGATCGCGATAGCATTGGTGTTGACGTTGACCAACGCGCCCCTCGCCGTCGCATAGCGGATTAGCCCGTCATCGCCCCACAGCGCCTCGCCCAGCATCAACGGCTCGCCGCCGGTGAGATAGAGATAGGGGCCGTGATCGTCGGCAGGGTCGGTTACTTGCTCGATGATACGCTTCCAGTTCTCCAATCTCAAGCGCCGATCCATGTCGGGTTGGTTGCAGTAAATGCACCGTGGATTGACGTTACAGGCGTCGGTCAGGTTGAGGCCTACAAAGGATAGTCGCGGATCGCGCTCGTTCAGGCGGTTGGGCCAGCGCGCCAGATCGTCGAGCAGGGCGTCGGCGTCGCGGCAGCCTGCGGCGGCGCGCGAGCGGACGCGCGCCGCGTTCAGCGCCAGGAGCTGGTCCACCACGGTGTCAATAAAGTTGAGCGTGGGCCTGGGCGCGATGCGCTGTTCCCGCGCCTGTTGTACTAGGCCGGAGCGCAGCGCCTCGCGCCAGGGCGGACTATCCAATAGTTGACGTAATTCCAACCGGTGTTCGGGCGTATAATGACCCAGATCGAGATTCATATAGCTTCCTCTCGGATGACATCACCCCGGGGTTGCAGTCAATCTATCTCTATTCCCATCATACCATAGCGCCAGGTCGCTCACAAGATGCCGTTTTTCATCTCCCAGACTGGGTATTCTGGTCGCCAAACGGACTCGACTGATGGTATAATACGCGCGCCAAAATCTCGGTTTGTTTTCCGCAAGGATGGATCGTAACCCCTCTGGAGGCTCTATTGTTAATGGAACAACCTACGCCGCTGCGAGTGCTCGTTGTCGCCCCGCGATCTGCATCGCCTGATTCACTCCCTTCGCGCGCTCGCATAGAGGCCGTCTTTGATGCGCTGGAGGCCCAGGGCGAGGGTATCCAGGCCGAATGGCTTTGGCCGTCCACCGTTGAGGCCCTTGAGGCGCGTTTGGCCGATGGGGCGCTCTCTCCTGTAACGGCCATCTATTGGGAAGGCGCGCTCGCTGATGGGGACGAAGGCGAGCGCATCGGCGCTGCGCTGAGCGACCACGGCGTGCGCTTGCTCATCCTAAGCCTGCGCCGCCCCTCAGAATGGGTTGCTCCCGCTGCGTTGGCCAGAGGGCCGGTGCGCGTGGTTGCTATCGCCGAGTGTGTATCGGCGGGGGCATTGCGCGAAGGGATGACGGCTTATTGGACGGCCTTGTCGTCGGGGCGCACTTTGGGCCAGGCTGCGGGCGACGCCCGCCAGATTCTAGAGCGCCACGATAACGGGCGGCGCGACGACCCGAATGAAGCGATCTTATCCGAGTGGGGCGAGGCCGCCGACGCCCCGCTGGTTATCGCTCCGGCAAAAGCGACGGAGGGCGTGAGCAAGGTGGTGCGTTTCCCCAGCGCGGCGTTGGCTCCGGCGTGGCAGCGGCTAGCTACCGAGTCCGAGCCGGGCGGCTTGCCCGCCGCGCCGCCGCGCGGTCTGATCGGGCGTGGGCGCGAGATCGACGCCCTGGAAACCATTTTGCGCGCCGAACCGGGCGGGCCTGCCTGGCTCTGCGGCTATGAGGGGCTGGGCAAAACGGCGCTGGCGCTGCACTTGGCGCGCTGGCTGGTGCGCGTGGGGCCGATGCGGCAGGCTGTCTATACCAGTTTTGCGGGCGGCGGTTCGGCAGAGTTGGCGCTGTACCATCTGGGGCAACGTTTGATCGGCGAAGAGTTCAAGTTGGGCGAGAACGATCCTATCGGGGCGATAGAACGCGCCCTGATCGAGACGCCTGCGCTGGTGGTGTGGGATCATCTCGACGCCGTGTTGCCCGAAGGCGACGCGTCGCTCAGCACCGAGGCCCTGGCCGAGTTGTGGCAGCTTGCAGAGCGCTTTTCGCGGGCAGGGGCCAGCCGTGTGTTGCTAGTGGCCGACCTGCCCGATTGGCCCGCCTCTGCGCCGGTAGATGGGGATCGCCAGCTCACGCTAGGGCTACCGGCCCAAGATGAGGCGGAGCAATTCGCTGGGACGCTGACCGCTCATTCCCCATCTGGGGTCGTGGCCGGACAATTGCTCGCGCTGGCCGGCGCGTTGGGCGGCCATCCTCTAGCGCTGGCCATGCTGGCGCCGCTTATCGAGCGCGCCCCGGCGGGCGACCTGCAGGCCAGCCTGCGTGAGATTATGCCCGGCCTGGACGCCGGCGAGGCGCGTCTGCGCAACCAAGCTCTCGATCTGGCTTATGAGCAGCTCTTTCGCGCGGTGGGCGAGCGCCTACGCCCCGGCCTAGCGGCGCTTGGCGTGTTTGCCGATGGTTTTATGGAGCCATTGGGCAGCACAGTGATGCGGGTTGAGCCGGGCATCTGGGCCGAGCTAAAGCGCTGGCTTGTCGCCTCGCGCCTGGTGTGGGAGGTACGTTTGCCGGGCCTGAATGTGCCTTGTATTCGTTTTCATCCTAGCCTGGCCCGACATGCTGGGCGACGCCTGATCGCCGCCCAGCGGGCGGCGCTTGGCGAAAGCCATAGCGGCTCTTACGCCGGTCTGCTCAGTTGGATGAATCAAAATCTGGCCGAGTCGCCCGCGCCAGTCAGGACATTGCTGCTGCACGAATGGGCTAACCTGCGGCGTGGCTTGTTGGTCTTGCTCAACGCGCAGAATCTGACTCTGGCGGTAGATTATCTACGTTATCTACAGCGTTTCCAAGAGATGCTCGGTTTCACCGGCGAGCGCGACCAGATGGCTGCCCGCGTGGAGGCAGCGGCGCGGGCGGCTACGCCCGCTGAAGGGCCGCTGGGAAGGCCCGGCGTGCAGCTTTTAATCCAGCGCGGCGAGCGCCTGTTGGCGATGGGGCGGCCAGCCGAAGCGGCGGGGCTGTTGCAGCAAGTGGTCGCGAGGGTGACTGCCGAGAATGGCCTGAGCTATGTGGGCGAGCCGGCCAACTATGATCTGGGCGTGCTGATGCATCGCCTAGGGCGCGCTCTGCGGGCGAGCGGGCGCGCCGACCTGGCAGTGGGGTCGTTCGCTCAGGCCGAAAGCCGCCTGCAACCTCTGTCGCCCACCGACGCCAATCGCTTGGCTTTGCAAGAGGTGTACACCGATCTGGGCGAGGCGTTGGTGGCCAGTATGCGCGCCGACCTAGCCGAGCAAGCCTACGCCAAAGGGATCGAGATCGCCGCCGCGCGGCAGGATCGCCGGGCGATGGCAACGTTGCATAGCCAGATGGGCCTCGTTGTCTTGGGTCGCGACGACGTCGCTCGGGCGCGCGAGCATTTTCAAGCCGCGCTGGAGCAGTTGATCGCTCTCGACGACACAGCGGGTCGGGCGACGGCCTGGTCGCAGTTGGGTCTAGTGGCCTGGCGGGCCGGCGACGCCGCCGAGGCGGAGCGGTGCTATCAGCAGGGGCTGGCCCTGGCGCAAAAAGCGGAACAGCCCGTGCTGCAAGCGCAAATCTGGACGCAATTGGCGCAGTTGGCCGCTCAGGCCGGCGAGGCTGGCGACGCCGAGATCAAATACTTGCAGGCGTTGAGCATCTATCAACGCCTCGGCTTGAAACCGGCGCTGATTGCCACTGAGCTAGTGCTGGGCGATCTATTGCTACGCGAGTTTCAGATCGCCAAAGCCAAGAGCCACGCCGAAGCCGCCCGACAATTGGTGGAAGGTCTCGGCCCCGAAGCGCATCCTTGGGAAGCTTATGCCCTTTTGGAACGCATCGCTGAGGCTGAGGGCGATGAAGCGCAGGCGCGCAACTGGCGCGCCCAGGCGCACAGCAGTTATTGGGGTTCAGCGGATTGCGAACGTATGTTGCAGAGTTGGGAGGCGCTGATTCAGGGTGTGGCCCGCGCCGGGCGCGGAGAGGCGCTAGAGGCCGAGACCGTCGAAACGGTCGAGGGACTAGAGGCCAAAGATGCCTGGAAACAACTGGCCGCTGCCATCTGGCGTATCCTCGGCGGTGAGCGCGACGAGACTCTTTATGAGGGATTGGACTATGTGGATGCGGCCATCGTGCGGCGTACCCTGGAGCGTATCGCCTCGCCAGAAAGCGGGGCCGCGCCCGAGGCTCTTGCGGAGCGCGCCAACGCTGAGATCTCGCTGGAGCAATTGGTGGCCGCAGCCTACGCCGCTGCGCAGGGCGATGCCCAGGCGCAGCGCGTGGTCGCCTCTGTATTGGCCGGCTTGGCCCAAGAGAGCGCGCCCGAACCGTTGCGCCGGTTTGCCCTGGCGCTGGCGCGCATCCTGCAGGGCGAACGTTCTCCCGCTGTGCTCGATGGCCTGCCCGACGCCGTCATTGCGCCGCTGCGCGCCTTGCTCGACAAGCTCGCCGAATAGCGATTAATTGACG
>CAZYPJ010000105.1:0-7583 GCA_964649365.1 uncultured Anaerolineales bacterium
CGCACGAGGCTCACGGCCACCCCGGCACGCCGGCCTACAAATCGCCCGAACAGGCCACCACCACCGGCTAGCTCGATCAACGCTCCGACCTGTACGCCCTGGGGCTGGGGCTCTATGAGATGCTGACGGGCTATCTCTATGTGCGTAATCGCCTGCCGCCGCGTCGCTTTAACAGCCAAGTGCCGCACGCGCTGAACGCCATCGTGATGAAGGCCTTGGAGGAAAATCCTGCCGACCGCTATCAATTGGCCGCTGATATGCGGCTCGATCTGGAGCGGGTGCGCGACGAGGCCACCTTGGGTCAGGCGCAAATCTTGTGGAATCGGCTGCTCTCCAACCGCGTGGCCGCCGCTACCAGCGCGCTGATCTTGCTGGCAGCGGCGTTCCTCGGCTATCGCCTGGCGGCCCCGCTCGTAGGGTTGGGCGCGCCCAAGAACACGCCGGCGCCTACTGCTGCGCCGGCGGCGACGCCCTCGGCGGTCGCGGCTTCGCCCATCGAGACGGTCGTGACGATTCTGTCGCCCACGCCGGCGCCATCGCCCCTGCCCCCCGCGACGATGACGCCCGAGAACGTATTTGTGGATGTTTTCGAGCCGGATGACCAGAACCCCGTGGCCATCGAACCGGGCGCGGCGCAGCAGCGCAGCTTTGATCCGGCGACCGATGTGGATCGCATCACCTGGCGTGTGCGAGCGGGATTGACCTACATGGTCACGACGGCCAACCTCGCCGAAGGAGTGGATACCACGTTGGAAGTGTTGGTCAATGGCCAGCAGTTTACCAGCGAGGATGTCGAGCCGGGCACGCTGGCTTCGCAGGTGACGTTCACGGCGCTGGAGGATGGCATGGCCGTCGCCAGCGCCACCAATGGCGGCGTGTTTGGCCCCGAGCGGCGCTACGATCTGAGCGTGATCCTGGTGCAACCGACGGCCACGCCCACTCCGCCGCAAGAAGGCACGCCGGCGCTGACGATGACGCCGAGCGTGACGCGGGCCACCTTTACGCCGCGCCCCACTTTTACCGCCGTCGCCACACACACACCCACGGTGACGTTGACGCGCACACGCACCTTGACGCCGACGCGGACGCGCACACTGACCCCAACGCGCACGCGGACGCCCACGATTACGCGCACGCCCACTATCACGCCGACGCGCACCCAAACGCGCACGGTCACGCCAACCTATACGCCGGCGGGCACCCATACACCCACCAACACGCCCGAGCCTACCGAAACGCCTACGCCAGAGCGTTCGCCGCTGCCGGTCAAGACCGATGCGCCGCCGGTGAGGTAGTCGCGTGTTGCGCCATCGCCTCGCGAAGGTGATTCAATCGCCGCCTCTGCCATCACTCGCGGCAGTATGGGTGACGTTGCTGCTTATCGCGCTTGCGTTGCTGCTGATGCTATCCCCGCAGCATGTGGCTCTGGCCCAAACGCCCTGGACGACCTTCACCGCTCGTGACGGCTTGCTGGGCGACGCCATCCATTGCCTCTATGCCGCGCCTTCAGGCGATGTGTGGGCGGGTACGTCGCGCGGCCTGAACCGCTGGGATGGACGCCGTTGGATCAGCTATACCGCCGGCAATGGCGCGCCCGAGGGATATGTGACCGCCATCGTCGAGTGCGACGGCGCGCTCTGGGTAGGCAGTTGGGGCGGCGGGCTGCGGACGCTGGCCGATGGCGTTTGGATCACCCCGCTGGACGACTCGTCCAGCGATTGGATCAGCGCGTTGGCGTCGGATGGCGAGCGGCTGTGGATCGCCACGTATGGGCGCGGGTTGATCCGCTGGCAGGGTGGCGCAGCGACGAGCTATACCCGCGCCAATTCGGATTTGCCTAGCGATTGGCTCACCTGTCTCGCGCCCGATGGCGCGGGCGGCGTGTGGGTGGGTACGGAGCGCGCTGGCCTGGCCCATCTGGACGGTTCGGGGCGTTGGGCGCAGTTCCCCCTTCCGTGGGAGGATGTTACCGAGGCGACGGCGCTGGCGTTGGCGGGGGCTGACTTGTGGGTGGGCGCGTCGCGCGGCGTCGCGATCCTCGATACAGCTACACTGCGCTGGCGCGCGGATTGGCCCGACGGTTCACAAAAGGGCCGTGTAATGGCGCTGGCCCCCGCGCCCAACGGCGGCTTGTGGGCAGCCGCCGAGGATGGTTTGACGCGCTGGGATGGGACAAAGTGCGAGTCGCTCGATGGGGCGCCGCCGGGCGCCGTCAGCGCATTAGCGGTGGATGAAGCGGGGCGCCTGTGGGTGGGTTATGCGGCGCGCGGCGTGGCGGTGAATGCGGTGTTGGACAAACCAGACATCGCGCGCCTGCCGGTGGTGCTGGTGCATGGTTGGCGCGGCCCCGATAGCGACCGCCTGGAAGACTCCGAGTTTTGGCACCTGGCGCGTTGGCTGCGCGAGGATGGCTTTACGCCTTATTATGCTACCGATATTAGCCCCGCCAACACGCTGTACGAGAACGCTCTGCGCCTGCGTGAGGTCATCACCCAGGCGCGCCGCGAGACGGGCGCAAAACAGGTCTATCTCCTCGCCTTTAGCATGGGCGGCCTGAACGCCCGCGCCTATCTGGAAAGCACTCTCTACCAGGGCGATGTGGCGCGAGCCTTGATCCTGGGAACGCCACATCAGGGCGAGGAGATTTGGCAACCGTTATTGTTGTGGGAGCACTTGGCCTGGGCCGACGAACCTTCAGCGTTGGAATTGACCCCCGCCCACGCCGCGATGTTCAATCGCACCCATAGCAACATCTGGGGCGTCCCCTATACTCTCATCGCCGGCGATGCGCGCCAAGATGAACTGCCCACGCTCTTTCGTGAATTGCCCCCCAGCGACGGCCTGGTCTCGACCTGGAGCGCCCTGGGATCAGACGAGGCTGCCCTCGATCCCGGTGTGGATCGGCGCGTGACGCGCGATATTCACGCCTGGGGCGACGACACCATTCTGTTGGGTCTGCCCTCGCTGCTCTTGCCGCGCGATACCTACGACGCCCACATCCGCCCCTATCTGTTCGGCGCTGCGGATGCGCCGGGCGTAGGATCGACTTGGGAGGTTGCGGGCTACACCCAACCCGCGCCCGATGCGCGCACCGCGCTGCGCGCTGGATCGCTCGCGCCGGGCGAGGCGGTGACGCTCACTATGCTGTTGGAGTCTGCCGGGCGGGCGCGGGTGGATGCGCGCTGGAAGGGCGCGCCGCTAGAAATGACGTTGTACGATCCGCAGGGCCGCAAGATCGAATCGGGGGATGAAGCCGAATATTTCGAGCTGGATTTTGCCGATTTTGCCAGTTGGGTGCTCACCGATACGCTTCCCGGCCTCTGGCAGATCGTTTTGGCCGCCGACGCTGATGCTGTCGCGCCCAGCAAATATGTAACCTACGCGACCTTGGGCCAAGCGGCGCGACTGACGCTGGAATCGGCCCGCACCTGGTATCGGCCCGGCGCATGGGCAGTGTTCACGGCCACGCTCACCGGCCCGTCCGAGGGCGTTGCGTGGCGCGAGGCGCAGATGGAGGTATTCGCTCCCGACCGCAGCGTGCAGCGCGTCACGCTGACAGGCGGCCCGGTGTTCACTGCCAGCCTTGCGCTGCCCGATCAATCGGGCTATTACGTGGCGCTGGCTCGCGCCGTGGGCGAACGCGATGGCCAGCCGCTGGAGCGCGGCGCTGAGTTGGTGTTCGGCGTGATGGGCGACGCCGCTCGCCTGACGGGACAGTATGACGTACGCTCCGGCGCGCGCGGCCAACAGGCGGTGATCGGCGTAACCGCCCAGCGCGAAGGCGACTATCTCATCTCGGTGCAAGTTGCTCCTCCTCTCCACAGCATGGAGAGGGGGCAAGGGGTAAGGTTACCCACCATAGCTCAGCCGATCCATCTTGCGGCGGGCAAACACGATGTGATTGTCGCCCTGCCGGGAGGCGGCCTCTATCATCTAGCCCGCGTGACGCTTTGCGACCTTTCGGGGGCGGCGATTTTGCTCGATGAGACGGTATTCCCGGACGCGGAATGATGTGGACAGATACGAATATCCGCGTCATTCCGCGTTCATCCGTGTGCAGATATGTGGGAGAGTGGCATGAAAAGTAGATGGGGGCGGCTGGCGTCGGGGGTGGTCGCTGTGGGTGCGCTGATCGTAATAGCGCTGCTGGTGCGCCGCTGGTGGGTTGCGCCGCGCCAGGATGTGACCATTGTGCGACGGGGCGACCTCCACGCCTCCGCCGATGCCCTGGGCCGGGTGCAACCCAAGCGTCAGGCGAAGCTTTCCACTCGCGCCAGTGGCATGGTGGCGCGTCTATACGTTCACGAGGGCCAATCGGTAACTCAAGGCGAGCTACTCTTGGAGTTGGACGCCCAAGACGAACTGGCTGCCATCGAGCAGGCCGAACGTACTCTGGCCGTGCGTCGGATGCAGTTGGACGAAGCGCTGCAGGCGCCCTCGCCTTCCGAGATTGCCCTGGCTCGCGCGCGTCTGCGGCGGGCGACCGCTGCGCGCCAAAAGGCGCAGGATGACTATGACAAAGTCGCCGCCAAACCTAGGACCGAGACTAGTGACGAGGCGCTCGACCTCGAGGCGGCCAAGCTGGAATACGAAGTGGCTCAGGCCGAGTTCGACCGCATGATGGAGGGCGCGTCTGAGCTAGAGATCGAGCGGCTGCGGACCGAGCTGCGCGGGGCTGAGCTATCGCTGCAACAGGCCCAACGCCAATTAGAGCGCACGCGCATCTATGCTCCCTTCACGGGTGTGGTGTTGCGCGTCGAGCCGCGCGAAGGTGAGAACGTCTATGCCTACAATCCGCTGATTACACTGGCCGATCTGAGCGCGTTCGAGATCGTGGCTGAGATTGACGAAATAGATGTGGCGTCTGTCGCCGAGGGGCAACAGGTCGAGGTCAGGCTCGACGCTTTTCCAGCGCAGATCTTGAGGGGTCGCGTGACGCGCGTATCGCCCGGCCCCGTCGAGGGGCGGGGCAGCACGCTCTATGAGGCGGGGGTGGATTTTGACGCCAACGCCGAGGGCCAAGTGTTGCCCATCCGCATGGGAATGGGCGCTAACCTGACGATCATTACTCAAGAGGTGCAAGATGCTCTGCTCATCCCCAAACGAGCAATTCGCCAGGCCGGGCGGCGCCAGGTGGTGCGGGTGATCGAAGGGCGCGCCGCCCAAGAGGTCATCGTCGAGACCGGTTACTCGGACGGAACCGATATTCAGGTGCTATCGGGTCTGGAAGAAGGCCAAACGATTGCGCTTAACCCATAGAGCGGGCGAACGATCATTCAGGATTCGGGATCCATTTCATTGGCTACAGCGCGCAATAGCTGGCTCACTTTGAGTTCGGCGTCATCGAGCTGTCGCTCGCAATGTTCGGCCAATTGCACGCCCTCTTCATATAGGCTGATGGATTCATCCAGGCCCAGCTCGCCCGATTCCAGCTTCTGAATGACTTTTTCCAGTCGCTCAAAGCTGTCCTCAAAACTGAGCGCCTCGATTGTTACCTTGTCCATACGAATGGCCCAACCTCCTAAAGACTATGCCGGGTGTACGTCGTTGACGGTAGCTCCGATGCGCCCGTCGTGGATATGGATGACCACATCTTGTCCCGGCGTAACCTGCATCGCGCTGCGCAAGCGCTCGCCCGTGGCGCGCTCTTCGACAAGGGCATAGCCCCGTCGCAGCACCAAGCTCGGGTTAAGCGCTTGCAAGCTGGCGCGATAACGTTCCAAACGCATCTGTCTGAGGTCCAGGCAGTGCGCTATCGCAGACTGTTTGCGGCGGCGCAATTCGTCGAGATGCTGCCGATATTCGGCCATCCGGCGGCGCGGATCGCGCAGGCGCAGCGCGCGCTGTTCGCGCGCTAACGCTTCACGCAGCCGCTCGATGCGCTGGCCGATGCGCGCCGCTAACGCATTGACCATGCCGCCGATCTGGGCGCGCAACTCGACCTGATCGGGCGTAGCTAGCGCCGCCGCCGCGGTGGGTGTGGGCGCGCGCACGTCGGCCACGAAATCAGCGATGGTGAAATCCACCTCATGGCCAACGCCCGAAATCACCGGCGCGCGCGAAGCCGCAATCGCTCGCGCGACGCGCTCGTCGTTGAACGCCCACAGATCTTGCACCGAGCCGCCGCCGCGCGCCACGATGACCAGGTCAATATCCGGCTGCTGGTTGAGCGCATCGAGGGCCTGCACCAGCGATCTGGGCGCTTCCAATCCTTGCACTAGGCTGGGCGAGAGCACCACCTCGACCAGCGGGTAGCGCGCCCGCAACACCCGCAGAATATCCTGAAAGGCCGCGCCGGTGGGCGAAGTGACCACGCCGATACGCTTGGGCCAACGCGGGAGCGCCGTTCGCTTGCGCGCCGCGTCGAACAATCCCTCGGCCTCCAGGCGCGCCCGCAACTCCTCGAATTGTCGCCACAATGCGCCTACGCCACCCCGCTCCAGCGTTTCGGCATAGAACTGGTAGGCCCCGCCGCGCTCATAAACCGAAATATAGCCGTGGGCTTCCACCCAGTCGCCCTGGGCGGGGTGCCAGCGCAAAAATGCCGCCTGGCCGCGCCACATCACGCAACGCAGTTCAGCCTCGGCGTCTTTGAGCGTGAAATAGCAATGTCCCGACGCCGCGCGCGTATAGTTCGAGATCTCTCCTTCGACCCACAGGTCGTGCAGCACGTCGTCGCCGTCGAGTAGCGCTTTGATGTGGCGCGTGACCTGAATGACAGACATAATCGGCATGATGGTATTATAGCATACTTCTACGGCAATGGAGCACGAATTTCCGTAAAAACCGATTGTGCGATCTCGCCGATTTGTGCCATAATAGAACTATCAGTTCGCGCCTTGCAGATTGCGACTGGGCGCATGGGCGCGGTAAGGCGCGCTTTTGCGCCGCGCAATCTACCAGAACCCTAACTTCGGAGGATTCATGAACGACACGTTGCAAAAGCTCCAACAGGCCAACCCCAAGCTCAACATCCGCTCAGTGGCTGATCCATCGTTCGAGCGATATGGCCGTCTGCTGTCGCAGTACGACGCCAGCGAGATCATCGCACGCGCCAAGTCCTTGGTGCCCGCCATCGATCGCGTGGCGTACGAGCCGTCAGTAGCCGCCCTCGAAGCACCTTGTGCGTTCAATACCGCCATGATGAACGAGGTTTATGGCGGTATGCCTATGCAAGTGGGCTGGTGCTATGGCAAGAATGTCCGTATGGCCGGGCTGGAATATCACAAAGGCAGCGAAGTCAATGTCTGCCTGACTGATGCGGTGTTCCTGGTGGGCCATGTGCAAGACATCGTTTTCGGCGACAAGATCACTTACGATACCACCAAGGTGGCCGCGTTCTACGCCCCGGCGGGCAGTGTGGTCGAGCTTTCGCCCTGGAACATGCACTTTGCGCCCATCAGCGCCAGCGAGGGCGAGCAGTTCGCGGTGCTGGTTTATTTGCCCAAACACACCAACGAACGCATCACGTTCGAGTTTCCGCGTGTGGGTGAAAATCGCCTGCTCTTTGCCATCAACAAATGGCTTATCGTCCATCCTGATATTAAGCCCATGGTAGAACACGGCGCCTACCCCGGCATGGT
>CAZYPJ010000105.1:7683-12195 GCA_964649365.1 uncultured Anaerolineales bacterium
CTGCGCCAGATCGCCTTTCCGCTGGGGGGTATCGGTACGGGGTGCATCTCCCTTTCCGGCAAGGGCGAGTTGGTGGATTGGGAGATTTTCAACCGGCCCAACAAAGGGTCGTTCATGCCCTATACCTTTTTCACCCTTTGGGCGCAGGCCGAGGGTCGGCCCGCCGTGACCCGCGTGGTGCAGGCCCCGCCCGAGCCGCCCTATTCGGGCGAGGGGGGCGGCGGCTATCGTGGGTTCGGTTTTGGCGTCACCCGCGAGAATGGTTCGGGGCTGCCGCACATGCGCGCAGCCCGCTTTATCGGGCAGTTCCCTCTGGCCGAGATCGCGTTCGACGACCCCAAGCTGCCCGTCAGCGTGCGACTGGAAGCCTACAGTCCTTTCATCCCGCTTAATGCCGATGATTCCGGCCTGCCTATCGCTGTTCTGCGTTACCATGTGCGCGACACTGGCGACAAGGCCGTGCGCGTTAGCCTGGCGGGCAACTTGTTCAACCCCATCGGCTATCCGGGCAAGGGCCATGTAATGGGCGATCATCTGGGCGGCAACCTCAATACTCCTGTGAACGAGGGCGATGTGCGCGGCCTATTGATGATCTCGACCCAGCGCGCCCCCGACGACCCCGCCTATGGTTCGATGGCGCTGACGACTACCTGGCGTGATACGTTCACCCAGGCGTGTTGGTTGCGCGCCGGCTGGTTCGATATGATGCATGATTTCTGGGATCACTTTTCCGAAACGGGCGCGCTGCCCGAACGCTTTTATGGCCCCTCCGAAAAGGGAAAGAGCGATGTGGGTACCTTGGGCCTGCGCGCCAAGCTGCAACCCGGCGAGGAGATCGTCTTGCCGTTCTTTATCACCTGGTATTTCCCTACCTTTGAGAAATACTGGGGCATACACGGCGAAGGGCAGTGTTGCTGCGGCGGTGAGTGTCATTCGCCGCGCTGGAAGAACTATTACGCCTCGCAGTGGCGCGACGCGCTCGATGTGGCGCGCTATTACGCCGCCAACGAAACGCGGCTCTACGGCGAGACCAAACGCTTCCACGACGCGTTATTCGAATCCAAGCTGCCGCCCTATGTGCTCGACGCGCTCTCTAGCCAGGCTTCGATTCTGCACAGCCCCACCGTGTTGCGCTTGGAGGACGGCACATTCTATGGCTTTGAGGGCTGCCATTGCGATGGCGGCTGCTGCGAGGGATCGTGCACCCACGTGTGGAACTATGCCCAGACGGTGGCGTTCCTCTTCCCTGCGCTGGAACGATCTTTGCGCGACGCCGACTATACCTACAACCTGCGCGACGACGGCCATATGTGTTTCCGCTTGCAACTGCCGCTAGGCGCCCCCCTGTGGGACTTTCACCCCGCCGCCGACGGCCAGATGGGTGGCGTCATGAAGGTCTATCGCGATTGGCGCCTGTGCGGCGATGACGCCTGGCTGCGCGACCTCTGGCCCAAGCTCAAGAAGGCGCTCGAGTTTGCCTGGACGCAATGGGATCAGGATCGCGACGGCGTAATGGAAGGCATCCAGCACAACACCTACGATATCGAGTTTCACGGCGCCAATACCATGATGGGCAGCTTTTACCTAGGCGCGCTGCGCGCCGCCGAAGAGATGGCGTTGCACCTGGGCGATGCGGAGGCCGCCGCGCGCTATCGCACGGTCTATGAGAGCGGCCGCGCCAAGATGGACGCCCGCTTGTTCAACGGCGAGTATTTCACGCAGCACTACGACCCGGCGACCGCGCCCAAGTATCAGTATGGCGAGGGCTGCCTATCGGATCAACTCATCGGCCAATGGTTCGCCCACATCGTGGGGCTGGGGTATCTGTTCGACCGCGATCACGTCAGGAGCGCCATTAAAGCCATTTTTGAGCACAACTGGCGCACTGACTTCTGGGAACATCCCAATCCCCAACGTATCTATGCTCTCAACGACGAACAGGGCTTGTTGCTTTGCTCGTGGCCCAAAGGCGGGAGGCCGGCGCTGCCTTTTGTCTATTCCGACGAGGTGTGGTGCGGCATCGAGTACCAGGTGGCCAGCCATTTGATCTATGAGGGGTTTGTCAAAGAGGGATTGAGCATCGTCAAAGGGTTGCGCGCCCGGCACGACGGCTTGCGCCGCAACCCCTGGAACGAGTTCGAATGCGGCAGCCATTACGCCCGGTCGCTGGCCTCGTGGGCGGTGCTGACGGCGCTGGCGGGTTATACGTTCGATCTGCCCAACAAAACGTTGGGTTTTGCTCCGCGCCTCCGCGCCGAGGATTGGCGTAGCGTGTGGACGACGGGAACGGGCTGGGGCGTCTATGCTCAGCAAACTGCCGCCGGCCGCATCGAGGCCTGCCTAAGCGTAGAAGCGGGCGCATTGCCGCTCCAGACGTTGCGCCTGGGCGGCGTCAAGGCTTCGCAGGCCAGCGTTGTGGTGGACGGCCAACCCATCGCAGCGGAGGTTCGCGCCGAGGGCGAGGGGTGCGTGGTGGCGTTCGCCAGCGTTTTGACGCTATCAGCGGGGCAGACGGCGACGGTGACGCTATTGTAGCCTTGCTTTCCCAAGCGCGTTGAGCTTGCGTGTCTCGTAGGGGCGCGACATGTCGCGCCCTCATCTGCGCCGATAGATCGCCACCTCGCCGGCGGCCATGACACGCTCGAAATAACGCTCATCCTGCAGCAAGGGGCGCCAGGGTTGGGCAACGCGCTGCTGGCCCAGATAGACGTAATCGGCCCCGGCTTGCGCCAATGCTTCCGATAGCGCCTGAGCGGAATCGGCGGCGATCAGGCGGCGCAAGAGGTCGTGCTTGCGTTCCACGTAGGCGGCGTCTACCTCGCCGAGATAGATCATCGGCGGCACCAGCGTATTGCGTCGCGCGACATAGGGCAACCAATAGCCGCCGTCGTTGCCCGTGACGGCGTCGGAGAGCCAAAAATCGGCGCCAACGGCGAAAAGAGCGTCCTCGGGGGTGTGCTCACGCGCCCAGGTCATCGCCGTCAGGTCGTCGTTCGATACCAGATAGCGCCACGGCTCGATGCCGTGGGTGAGCATCTGGCGCACGCCCCAGATTGCTGCTGCCGTCAGCATTGCGCCCAGCGCGCTGTCGAGCCAGCGGTGGGCCGTTGGATCGCTTAGCTTGCTCGCCGCCCAGCCCCAGCCGTCACTGATTGCCAGCCCGATCAACACCGAGGCGGGCAGATAAAGCGCCAGGATGACCGTGCCGTTGGGCAGGTAGCCGTTGGGCGTCCCCGAGATTACGGGGTTGGCCAAATAGAACATCCCCCCCAGCCAGGCCAGCGTCGCCAGGCCCAATGGCTGTCGCCGCGCGTGCGCCAATGCCCAAACCGCGCCCGCCGCCAAGGCAATGAGCACAGGCCAATTCAGGCCATAGCCCAGCACGAAATCGAGCGTGATGTAATCGGCCTGGCCGCCGTCTGAGGTCGCTAGCACTTGTCGCGCCGTATCCACTGTGCGGTGCAGCAGCGTCGGCAGCCACGGGGCGATCAGCAACAACGCCCCTGCCCCTAACGCGGCCAAACGCGCAGCCTGGCCCAGCCACAGCTTGGGGCGCGCGTGTGTGGTCAGCAGCACCCCCGCGACTAGGACGATAATTCCCACCAGATAAAAGATCACGACGCGATAGTGCGTCAGCCCCAGGCCGCCCACCAGCAGCGCGCCCAACAGGATAGGACGCCGACCAGAGCTGCGCGCGCGGATGGCCTGCGCTGTCACCGCCAGCGCCGCCGGCAGGATCACCTGTCCCGCCAGTTGGGGATAGCGCCCCCAGTTCACATAGTAGGCAGGCATCGAATTGACCAGCCCTACGATCAGCGCGGCGATCAGCGCGGCGCGACGGTCGCGGCTGCCATTGCGCGCCATCGCCAGCCGATCCACCAGGAAGAACACGCTCAATATCGAGAGTGCGTTTAATATCTGCCCACCCCATAGCACGGCGCGGTGCGCGGGCAGCCCCGTCGCCCAAGCCAAGAAGGCGCTGTAAGCGTGATAGCCAAAGTGGTAGAGAAAGCTATCCAGGTCGGCGTAGGGATGATAGTTGATTGGCGTGCGGCCCGTATCGAGGATGACTTGGGTGATGATGGTGTGATGGTATGAATCCACCCATGCGGGGTAGGCGATGCCCCTGATCTGCCATAGCCGAACGCCCAACGACGCAGCAAAAATGACGACCAATGCCGCAACAGGCCAGGAGAGCTGAATACGCTCCTCTCGCCGCGACGTAAGCAGTTTGATAGCGATTACCGCCACTGCCACGGTCAGCAGGGCGCCGACCAGTAGGTGACTCCAGCGCCCGCTCAGCTTGCTCAGCCAAAAGAGCGCCAGCGGAAACAGCGCCATACTCACTATCGGCGCTAGCGCGGCGGTTTGCAGGGCATCCAGATCATCAAACGGGCGCAACCAGAGGAGCAATGCCAATCCGGGCGCCAGCAACAACACCGCCGTGCGCGCCAGGAGGAGCACTGTTCGCGCCAAATCGTGCGCCATGAGCGCGGCGGGCGCAGCCCACCA
>CAZYPJ010000106.1:0-8783 GCA_964649365.1 uncultured Anaerolineales bacterium
ACATTCCCCCTCTCACCTCGATCCCCGCCGCCGCCCCCCGCAGCCGCGCCGCCAACGACGCTAGCGCCCCCTGGCTCAGCGCCGTCGCGCCTGCCAGGTTGGGCGACACATGCGGCGTGGATACGAACGCCTGAAGCATCCAGCGCTCGCCCGGCGCGATCTCGCGCGCCAGATCGAACACGTCCGCTTCGGCGAGGTCCGGTCCCACGGTGGTGCGATACTCGTACTCGACGCCGCCCTGCCGCAGCAGCGCCATGCTGCGGCGGATTAGCGTCGCATCTACCGGGCGGCGCGTCACTCGGCTGTAGCGCTCGTCGAATGGGGCTTTCAAGTCCAGCGCCACAAAATCGAGCAGCGCTGCATCGAGCAGCGCTGCCAATACGTCTGGTCGCGTTCCGTTGGTATCGAGTTTGACGGCAAACCCCAGTTCTTTGATGTCGCGGAGCAGGTCGGGCAAGTCGGAGTGGATGGTCGGCTCGCCGCCGCTGACGCACACCCCGTCGAGCAGCCCCTGCCGCGTCACCAGCCAGTCCAGCAGATCGTGCACTGTCATGGCTGCTGGGGTCTCGGCCTCGCAGATCATCCAGCGATTGTGACAATAGCCACAATCCAGATTGCACCCTGCCAAGAACACCGTGGCGGCGATATGATCGGGATAGTCAAGTAAACCGACTTTGTGCAGGCCCGCGATTTTCATCGAGTCAATCCCGCCCATCACGAGGCGGCCACGTCCAACGCCTTTTCGCGCTCGACATCGGGCGCAAAGGGCATCCGCTGCTTGTATTCGGCCCTTTTGCCCTTGTTCCATTGCTGCACCGGGCGCAGATAGCCCACTACGCGCGAATAGACCTCGCAGGACTGATTCGCATCCTCTCCACACCTCGGACAGGTGAAATGCTCGCCCGCCAGATACCCATGTGTGGGGCACACGCTAAAGGTAGGCGTGAGCGTGAAATAGGGCAAGCGATAGTTGGAGGCGATGCGCCGCACCAACGCTTTGGTGGCCTGGATGGTGGGCAGCTTTTCGCCCAAAAAGACATGCACCACCGTGCCGCCGGTGTATTTGGTCTGCAAGCTGTCTTGCCACTCCAGCGCCTGGAAGAGATCATCGGTAGCGTCCACCGGCAGTTGGGTCGAGTTGGTGTAGTAAGGATCGGCGCCCGGCGTATCGCTGTTGGCTGCGATGATATCAGGGTAGCGATCCTTGTCCAGCAGCGCAAAGCGATAGCTAGTGCCCTCGGCGGGCGTGGCCTCGAGGTTGAACATCTGACCAGTCTCTTCCTGATAGGCCAATAACCGGTCGCGCATGAAATCGAGCACACGCTCAGTAAAGGCGCGCCCGCGCGCATCATCGAGGCCGACGCCCATAAAGTTGATCAGCGCCTCGTTCATGCCGTTGAGTCCGATGGTGTTGAAATGGTTGGCCCAGTAGGTTCCAAAGCGCGCTTTGACGCCATCTAGATAATGCCGCGAATACGGGTACAGTCCTGCCTCGGTGAACTTTTCCAGCACCTGCCGCTTGATCAACAAGCTATCTCTGGCCAAGTCCATCAAGTCAGCCACACGCCGCATGAAATCTTCCTCGCTATCCGCCAGGTAGCCGATGCGCGTCATATTGAGCGTCACTACGCCGATGCTGCCCGTCAAAGGATTGGCGCCAAACAAGCCGCCGCCTCGTTTGCGCAGCTCACGATTGGAAAGGCGCAAACGGCAACACATCGAACGCACATCCTCGGGGTTGAGATCGGAATTGACAAAGTTCGCAAAATAAGGGATGCCATATTTGGCCGTCATCTGCCAGACGGCGTCTAGATTGGGGTTATCCCAATCGAAATTGGCGGTGATATTATAGGTGGGAATGGGAAAAGTAAACACACGTCCGCGGGCGTCGCCCTCCAACATCAACTCGGCAAAGACGCGATTGAGCAAGTCCATCTCGGGCTGGAACTCACGATAGGTCTCTTCCTGTGGCTCGCCGCCAATGATGACATATTCGTCGGCCAAAGTCGAAGGCACCACCAGATCCATGGTGAGGTTGGTGAAGGGCGTCTGAAAGCCCACACGTGTGGGCACGTTCATATTAAAGATGAACTCCTGCAAGGCCTGGCGCACTTCTTTGGCCGTCAGATGATCGTAGCGAATAAAAGGTGCCAGGTAGGTGTCAAAGCTGGAAAAGGCCACTGCGCCCGCCGATTCGCCCTGAATCGTGTAGAAAAAGTTGACCACCTGGCCCAAAGCTGAACGGAAATGCTTGGGCGGCTTGCAGTCAACTTTGCCCGTGACGCCGCCAAAGCCGCGCAGCAGCAAATCACGCAAATCCCAGCCGCAACAATAGACGGCCAGGATGTATAAATCGTGCTGGTGCAAGTCGCCGTTGATGTGGGCAGCGCGAATGTCGGAGGGATAGAGGCGGTTCAGCCAATAGGCGCTGTTCACCGCCGAAAAGATATGGTTGTTCAACCCTTGCAGCGAAAAGCTCATGTTGCTGTTTTCATTGACGCGCCAATCCAGATGCTTCAGGTAGCCATCCACCAGTTCGTTTGCGTCCACTAGGGCGCGGATGTCGCGTAATTTGTTATGTAAATCTCGGTATAGGATATAGGCCTTGGCCGTCTTGGCGTGGCCGTATTTGATCAGCGCGCGCTCGACAAGGTCTTGAATCTCCTCGACCGAGGGAATGCGCGAGCCGCCATCGTAGCGCTCTTCGATCATGCTCACGACGGTGTTCGAGATGAACACTGCGCGTTCGCGGTCATCACCGCCTACTGACTGAGCAGCTTTGAAAATGGCATTGGTGATTTTTTCTTGGTCGAACGGCACGATGCGGCCGTCGCGTTTGCGGACTTCTGTCACTTTCGTTCCCGACATCCTACTCCCTCCTACTCATCAATGGCGCGAATACGGTTAGCACTGACAACAAAGCCCTCCCCCATCGGAGGGCCTGAACAACAGGAGCCGCAACGACCCCTCAATGAGTTGGTTAGCGAAATTCCAAGCATGGATTGCTCTTGCGAGCACGACCTTATTATAATGCGACGCTGCAATTTTCGCAAGACTCACTGCGTAAATTTTTGTTGACCTTTCGTCAACATACTACCCCTAGTATGTCTTACTGTATATAAACACTATTCATAGGGTTATGACGAGTAAATAACAAATCGCAAGTAAGAACATTTGTTCCTTTCTATTTTGAAATGCAATAAATGCTGCACACAGTATATTGACGCGCCATGCCGTGAGCGTTGCCGCAAGGCTCCGGGCATCTTTTGACGAAGCTCGCCCAGCGTCTATAATCACCCTAGCACCCTCGTGTAAAGGATCAGCCTTGCAAAATAAAACACCCCGTCTGGCGCTCTGGCAGCGTAACCTCTGGAGCGTCGTCGTGGCCGAGATTCTGGCCATCCTCGCCTTTCAGGCCGGCGCCATCTTGATCCCCTACTACATCCAACAAATGGGCATCACCGACCTCAAAGAGGCCGGGCGCTGGACTGGAGCCTATCAGTCTATTGGGGCTGTCGCCTTTGCGATAGCCACCCCTATCTGGGGCGCAATGGGCGACCGATACGGGCGCAAATTGATGCTGGTGCGCGCCATGGCGGCGACCTCGGTCGTGTTTGCGTTAACGGGATTGGCTCGCACACCAATCCAGCTGTTGGCGATCCGCGCCGTCCAGGGGTGCTTTACGGGCACCCCTGCGGCGGCTTCGGCCCTGGTGGCAGCGGGCACACCTAGAGAACGCCTGGCTTACGGCCTGGGGCTGGTGCAGACCTCGCTGTTTATCGGCACATCATTAGGCCCAATGTTCGGGGGTTACATTGGCGATACCTTTGGCTATCGCGCCACTTTTTATGCCGCGGCTGGCGTAGTGGCGTTGGCCCTAATCGTCGTGATCTTGTGGGTGCAAGAACCTGCCGAGAGTGCGGCGACAGCGGCGAAAGCGCGTGGCGAGAATCCGATCGCGGCTTTCAAGAGCCTGCTGGGGATGCCCGCTCTACTATGGCTCATTGCCATGACCCTAGCCATCAATATGACGGCCAGCCTGATGGGCCCGGTGTTGCCGCTCTACATCCAGGAATTGGCCACCGATTCTTCCAAGCTGGCCTCGATTGCAGGAACGATCACCGGCATCTCGGCGCTGACCGCCGCGATCTCTGCCCTGGTCATCGGGCGTATGAGCGACCGCATCGGCCATCGGCGCACACTGCTCGGTTGCACAATTGGGGTGAGCGCGCTCTACTTTCCGGCAGCTCTGGCGCGCTCGATAGCGTCGTTGCGCGTTGTCCTCGGCATCCAGGGGTTCTTTCAGGGCGGCATCTCGCCCAGCATCAGCGCCATGGTGGTCAACACCGCCTCCAAAGACAAGGCGGGGGTAGCTTTGGGGCTGAACAGCAGCGCCGCATCCATCGGCTTTGCCATCGGCCCGATGCTGGGAGCCGCCATTCTGGCTCTCAGCTCAGCGCGGGTAGTCTATCTCGTAGCCGGTTGCTTGTACGTGCTGGTCACCATTGGCATCGCTCTTGTCAGCCGTCGCGCGGCGGCAAAATCTGCGCCGGCTCCGCAGGCCGCCGAATAACACAACCGCTGCTCTCCTATTCAGGCGGGCTGGATAGGAGAGCGGCGGCCATACAGCAATTCCGACCTCAGAGTTGTTGCCGAGTTTTTTCCCAAGCAGCGCGCTCTTCTGCCGCAAGGGCGAGCAATTGCTCTCCGATCAACGGCAGCGCCGCTACTGGGTCAGTCGCCTCCGATGCCGCCTTGCACATTTCGGCCGCTTGCTGCCAACCGTCGCCGATACGCTGGAACGCCTCCGCCAGATCGTCGAGCGCAGCAAGGCCCATCCTTGCAGCGGATTCGTGCAGAAAGCGCGCCAACATATAGCGGAACAATCCCCCGCCCGTTCCACCAGTCGCATCGGTGTAAACCCAAACGTTGAACAGTGCGTGGCGCAAAGCGTCTTTATCCATCGTCTGTGGCCATTTGCGGATCCGCTGCGCCGCGGTGCAGATTCCCTCCACGCCGAGATTGGCGATGGGTGGCTGCAACATCGCCGTCGCCATCTCGCCAATGGCAGCGCGGATTTCATCCATCGTAGGATCGCGCTTGGCTTGGAAATCGCACCGATACCAGCGCCGCTCGGGCGCGAACGGTTTGTGTGTAGAGCCTCGCGCCTTTTCGAGGTCTTCCAGCGAGACCGGGTGCAGCGGCTCGTCGCGGTCGGCCACGAGCACCTGATGCGCAGCGTCGTCGTAGCCGCAAACCACCACCGCGTGTCCGCCAAAGTGGAACTCGGCGCCGAAATCGAAATAGGGCAGATATCCCATATCGCACTGGATCATCACCGGCTGCCCTTCGGCCAGGTAATCCAGCAGCGCCTGCTCCGCCTTGCGCGCGCTGCCGCTGGTGTAGGCGCGGATGTCCACCCCTGTGCGCGCCCCCACCAGCGGCTCAAAGCCGCCCCGTGCGTTGCCGCGCCCTCCGATGAAGGGAAGCTCGCCCTTCTGGCGCCAATAGACGAACCCCACTCCTGCTCCCAAACCGAGCAGCATCTCTTCGCTCAGCGGGTGACCATTGAACACATAGAGATGCCGCAACGACCCCGTAATACAATGATGCGTAATCAACGAACGAAACCCTGCCAACGGCGCCAGTGTCATTTGTCTCGCTCCTCTTGTTGTGATATGTAACGCTCTACCCAATCGAGATCGGCCTGTATCATCGTCAGACTGTGATCGAACAGCGCCTCGACCAAGTCGGGCAATGGGCGCTGCGCTTCTCGTCGTCGCAATACATGCTCTTTGCGGCCAACCAAAGCGTCGCGATAGCGCCGCAACGCCGCGAGCGCCTCCGCCGGATCGAGCAGAGGCAAATTGGCCAGCCCCAGTTCCAGCGAGCTGGAGCGATGGGGAACCGCAAGCAACTCTAGCGCCCCTTCGCGCAAGGCCTGGCGGCCAGCAGGCGTCGCTTCATAGACCTTGCGCGCTGGCCCCCTGGCCCCCTCTTCCAGGCGGCTGACAATCAGGCTGGCGCCATCCAGCTTGGCAAGCAGATAGTAGATGGAAGAAAAGCCGATCTCGGTCCATTCGCGCATCCCTCGCTGCTGGATGACCTGCTCGATCTCGTAACCATGCCGGGGATGTTCGGCAACCAGGCTCAATATCGCCAGCTCCGCGTTGGTCATGATTTATCCTATTATTAGAATACTATGATACTAGTATATTGAATCACGACGCCCCGTCAAATCAGCGGCTTTACAATCGCTGCTAGGCCATTTATACTGTCAGCAGCTACTCACCCCGTCAAGGAGGTTGCCTGTGCAAGCAAAGAGAGCCAAGAACACGGTCTATCTGGTCCTCGGCGGTCTCGTTCTGCTTGTCGCCGCCGCGTTGGCGACGGCGCTATCGGCCCCGCCCGATCTGCTATACGGCCTCGTGCGTGGCTGCGCGTTGCTGGGATACGCGCTGGTATTCTGCGCCATCCTTTCCAACGCCTACATCACTTCATTGGTGCGCTTTTTCGGGCGGTCGTTCATCCAGGTTCATCATATCATCTCGATTAGCGGCCTGGTCATTATCACGTTGCACCCCCTGGCCCTTGCCATCTACAGCGGCGCCCTGTCGGTGTTCTTGCCCGTCTATTCATCGGTGATCGAGCTGCTACAATACGCTGGGCGGCCTGCCTGGTACTTGTTGTTGATCGCCGCGCTGGCTGCTGTGTTGCGCCAGTCGCTCAAAAAGAGCTGGAGGACGATTCACTGGCTCAACTATCTGGCCTTTGCGCTGGCCAGCATCCACGCCATGCTCATCGGCGGCAATTTCCAAGCCTGGCCTGCCCGTATCATCGCTATAATCTTGATGGCAGTCATCATCTATGTATTCGTGACCAAACGCCTCAAGAAAGCCAAACGCGCTGCAGCCCGTTAGCGGTGGTTGAGTTGGACGGCAACGAGAATCATCTCGACCACGCGCTTGCAAATGATGGAGGAACGATGAATAAATTGCGTCTGGGCTATGTGGGCTGCGGATTTATGGCGCAAAAGGTGCACATTCCCAACTTCCTGGCCATTCCCGAGTGTGAGTTGCTCGCCCTGGCCGAGGTGCGCTGCGAATTAGGAGAAAAGGTTCGCGCTCGCGAGCGCATTCCCCGGCTGTATGCCAGCCACCTGGAACTGGCCGCCGACCCCGATATCCAAGCCGTAGCAGTTTCGGCTGGCTTTGCGTTGCAAGGAGAGATCGCCCGCGACCTGCTATTGGCCGGCAAACATGTCTTTATGGAAAAACCGATGGCCGTCAGCAGTGAGCAGGCTCGCGAGATCGTAGCGGCAGCCGAAAGGGCCGGTGTCAAGCTGATGGTGGGCTATATGAAACGCTACGACGCCGGCAACGAGTTGGTCAAGGAGCATCTCGACCGCTTCCGCGCCAGCGGCGAGCTAGGCGAGATCGTGATGGCGCGCAATCACGGGTTCTGCGGCGATTGGACTTGCGGCCTGGATACGCCCATGGACGCCACTACCGAGCCGATGCCCCCCTCTCCGCCACCGCGCATCCCAGCCTGGCTGCCGCAGGAATGGGTCAATCCCTATCTGGGTTTCTTGCAGCAATACACGCACAACATCAACCTGATGCGGTGGTTCCTCGATGTGGGCGACCGGGTGCAGGTGCGCGTGGTGGATCTGGACGCCGACGGCTATACGGGAATCGTTGTGCTCGATATGAACGGCGTGCGCGCCGTGCTAGAGTCGGGCCGCTTGAGCTACTATGCCTGGGACGAACACACCCAGATCTATTTCCGAGAGGGTTGGGTTCGCACAGTAGCGCCGCCGTTGCTGCAAAAGAACAGCCCTGCTGAGGTCGAGATCTATCGCGGCGGCAAGACTCACAGCTTTAGCCACCCTCTGCCGGAAGCGCGCTGGTCGTGGTCGTACAAGCGCGAGGCGGAGGCTTTTGTCCGCGCGGTGCTCTATGACGAGCCGCTGCGCGCTTCGGGCCGCGATACGCTTACCGACGTGCGCCTGTTCGAGGACATCTATCGCGTTTATCTGACGCAGCGCGGGATCATCCGCTGAAAGAACCAAGTGCTTGTAGAGCAGGGCCATCTACTGCCAACAGACGTCATCCGTCCAGGCGCAGTGCGCGACGCCGATCTTATCGTCCGGCTGCTAGAGTCGGGGCGGCGCACGTATTCGGTACTAGAAGCGGACCAGGTCGCCAGATTGCTAGAACAAACGCCGAGCGTGCTCTGGTTGCGCGGCCAGACGCTGCTCGGCGCAGCAGTTTTTGATCGCTCATTGCGGTTCACAGCCACTGCCAGTCTGCTCGCGGTACGTTACAGAGATGACCAAGCCCCTTTTTTTCGGCATATCCTGCCCTGTGCTGAAGAGGCGTTGGTGCGCTTCCGGGCGCACTGGGCGTGTATCATTTGCCCGGACGATTGGCTGATCGGCCCTTTGCGCGGCTGCGGTTATGCGCCGCACACCCATCTCGTGACCTATCGGGAAACGAGCCACACCGATAATTCGTCCCTGGTGCGCTGCGCATTGGAACATCATCCTTTCTCGGTGCGCAAGGCCGACCGCAACGATGTATCCGCCCTTTTGTTCCTCGATAGCGAGGTATTCGAGCCATTCTGGCAGCTTGATGAACAGTTCATGCGCAGAGCTATCCAAGCCGACTATCTCCTTGTGGCCACACGCGGCGAACGTATGGTCGGGTATATTCTGGCCCAGAAGCATGGCAATAACGCGCATATCGCCCGGCTGGGCGTGTCGTCTATTGATCGGAGGCGCG
>CAZYPJ010000106.1:8793-10212 GCA_964649365.1 uncultured Anaerolineales bacterium
CGCGGCGTCGGCGCTTGCTTGATAACCCATAACATCGGCGACTTGGTCCGGCAGGGAGCGTCGCATTTCTGGCTTGAGACCCAAGAGAATAATCTGATCTCTCGAAGGTTCTATGAAAAACTAGGTTTTCGGTTAATAGGGAAACCGCGTGAGCTGTGGGCCAAATCGTTGTCTGCCAATATCGCCAATTTCTAAGCAACTTGTAACCGCTCCGAGACCTCATTGAAACCTGCATGTGCTAAGCTATTTATGTCTGAAGCAGAGTGCCACGCCAGGCACATTGCATCACATTGGGAGCAGGGAAACATGCAGCAACTACGCGCCGCCATCGGGGTTGGACTAGCGATCTCACTGACGATCATCGTGATACTCGGCTTTTTCGCCACATCGAGCAGAGACTTGATGATGGTCTTTGCGGGCTTTGCGTTTGGACTCGTCACCGTCTATCTGGTCGAACAAGCCAAGACTGTCAGAGCGCGTTAGGGTTTTCGCCCGCACAATCAACCGATATGCCAATCACATGAGCGGAGAGATGGCCGAGCTGTCTCTCCGCTTTTTGTTTGCGTTGATCGCGGCTATAATGCGCGCCAATAAGTCCATGACCAAGATTTTCTGCCATACATAACACAAACTGGAGGGACGATGTCCAAGCAACTCGATGGCAAAGTGGCTGTGGTTACAGGTTCGACGGCGGGTATCGGTAGGGCAACCGCCGCGCTGTTTGCCGCTGAGGGGGCGCGCGTTGTCGTCAATGGCAGGCGGCGCGCTTTGGGCGAGGAGGTTGTAGCAGAGATCATTGCCGCCGGGGGACAAGCAGCCTATTGCTATGGCGATGTCAGCCGCAGCGAGGATGTGCGTGCGTTGATCGGCTTTGCGGTCGAAACTTATGGTCGGCTCGATATCCTGGTCAACAACGCTTGGACCGGCTGGAGCGACTCGGTAGATCGCATCAGCGAGGAACAATGGGACGCCATTTTCGCGGTGACTATTCGCGCTGCGTTCACAGGCAGTAAGTATGCTATCCCAGAAATGATGAAGAACGGCGGGGGCAACATCATCAATCTTTCCTCAGTACACGGCTTGCTCTCTGCTCGCGCTTTTGCCCCCTACGATGCCGCCAAAGCGGCCATCATCAGCCTCACCCGCCAGATGGCGGTGGACTATGGGCGGCATGGCATCCGCGTGAATGCTATCTGCCCCGGCTTGATCATCACTGAGGCCGCTGAGACGTTTTTCCGTGAACACCCAGAATACCGCGATCAGGCCGCGATGGTCTATCCGTTGGGCAGGCCGGGGATGCCGATAGAGATAGCACGCGCGGCGCTTTTCCTCGCCTCGGACGCATCTTCGTTTGTCACTGGCCACGCGCTAGTGGTAGATGGCGGCATGACGATCCAGCTACAGGATTCGTTGGTCGAG
>CAZYPJ010000106.1:10222-12174 GCA_964649365.1 uncultured Anaerolineales bacterium
AGGTAGAGAGGACGTTGCGGCGCGAATTCGCCAACCAGGAGTAGGCGGGCAGGTCGGCAAGCAAACCCATTCAGTCGTAAGAGAGACGGCGGGCTTGGCTCACAGCATGGGCCAGCCCGCTATTTTGACATACCGGCGTATGCGAATAGACTGAGTTCGCATGACACGTTTCCATCTGCCTCGGAGTGCTCTATGACCTCATCCAAGCTCAACAACCGCTGGCGTGATGCACGCGGCTCCGCCTTGATCGTGGGTATCTACTCGCTCTTCGCCTGCCTTCTCACATGGCCGTTGGCGACCCATTTGAGCACCGATCTTCTTCAGTCGGGCGACACGCCTCTCCACTACTGGAATTGCTGGTGGGTGGCGCAAGCGTTGCGCTCTGGCGCAAGCCCCTGGTACACTACATTTCTCTTTTACCCTCACGGCGCCAGCCTCGTCACCCACAATATCCCCTGGACGAACGCCCTGATCTGGACGGCGCTAGAGCCACTGACCGGCGGGACAGTAGCCTATAACCTGTCGCTGCTTATCACACTGGCGGCGTCAGGCTGCGCTACCTACTGGCTGGCTTACCGGCTCACAGGCGCGCGCTACGCCGCGCTGTTAGCAGGAGTAATTGATCAGGCTTGGCCATACCGGCTCTCGCAACTCGGCCATCCCAATCTACTGGCCACTTACTGGATACCGATTTTTTTGCTCTTTCTCTTGGCCGCCATCGAAAGACAACGATGGCGAGACGCAGTATTCTGCGGCGTCGCCTTTGCCCTGGCGGGCTATACCCGTTGGCAGCAATTGATACCTGCCGCGTTGCTGGCGCTGATCCTGTTGGCCTGGCGCGCGCCGACCTGGCTGGGGCGCGGTAACCGCCCTGCTCTTGTGCGTTTGCTCCTCGCTGGGATCATAGGCGCCGCGCTGCTCTTCCCGGCCGCGCTGATGCTGTACCAACAACAGCAAGACGATTCCAGCGCCGCTGGCCTGTTTCGCGAAGAAGACGAAACGCTGATGCAAGCCGACCTCCTGGCTTATGTTACACCCTGGTCGGGCAACCCGTTGCTGGGTAAATACACGCAACCGTTATACGACCGCTATTATCAGGATCGGCAAGGGCGTCGCACCCCGGCCTACATTGGGGTCATCACCCTTGTTCTGGCGATAATCGGCATAGCGCGCAAGCCACGCGCCGTTCTCCCCTGGTTGACGATGGCGCTAGCGCTGGTTGGGTTGGCCTTGGGGCCAGTACTGCGGGTCAACGGCGCGTTACATGAAAGTGCGTTGATGCCTTATCGCATTCTGGAGCCATTAGCGATATTCCGACTCATGCGCGAGCCGGAGCGCTACAATGTGTTTCTAGGCTTGCCGATGGCCATCATGGCTGCCTATGGCCTGTGCTCGCAGCAGACCGGCTTATCCAGTCTATCGCCGTTTCGGATTCGGATCTCAACAGGATTGTTGAGCGCGCTCGTAGTGGTCGAGTTCTTGTTAGCGCCAATTCCCTTGTCGGATGTGACCGAGAAACCCTCGTTTTTCGCCAACATGGCTGCCGATCCAGACGAATATGCGGTGCTCGATCTGCCGTTCGACTCGCAAAAGGTCAAAGGCTATATGCTCGACCAGACCAATCACCATCACCCGATCCTGGAGGGGAGCATATCGCGCCTGCCGGCCAATGCCTATCAATATATCGATGCGAACCCCTGGTTGAGCAAGCTGCGCCAATCTCAAGAGATGGCGTCAACATTTCCCGATGTTTCGCGGCAGCTCGGCATTCTGGCGCAAGATGGCATCCGTTATGTCATTTTGCATAAGGACAATGTGGGGCGAGATCGTGTATTCCATTGGCGGCGGTACCTGGCTTGTACGCCACGCTATGAGGACGAGCGGTTAGCGATCTATGCAACGCTGCCCGAGGCGGGGCGTGACTATATGGTTACTCAGGAGCTTGCGCCCGG
>CAZYPJ010000107.1:0-12142 GCA_964649365.1 uncultured Anaerolineales bacterium
ACAACGACTTTTACTTGGATGTGCAGCCTGCCAGCCTCGATGATTGGTGGAGATGGACTGCGATCAGCAATCCCGATCAAGATGGCGACGGCCTGACCGACTCCCAGGAAGCAACCCTCGGCGCCGATCCAACCTTGTGGGATAGCGACGGCGATGGCTTGTCCGATGGCTTTGAGGACGAACGAGGCGGCGATGGCTACAATTTGCTGCAAGCCGATTCAGACCAAGACGGACTGAACGATATGATCGAGTTCCGCCAGGGCACAAAACCCAACCAGTGTGACAGCGACCAGGATGGGCTGTGGGATAGCGAAGAAGTCTATCATGAAAAGGTCTATGCATGGGATCCTTGTTCCGGCGCCATTGGCGACTGGGTAGGCGGCTGGAACGCTCGCATGATCGGCGACGAAGAGATATGGGTCACATCCGATCCACTAAAGGCTCTAACCGACGCCGACTCGCTGAGCGATCTGGCGGAGCGAGAGAACGCCTACAGCCCATGGGCGCGCAACGATGTAGCCGCCCTTAGCCTGGCGCTTAATCCCTGGGCCAGCGGCGAAAATGCGCGACCGGGCATGTTCGTCGCCCCCGGCGACAACGTGAAACTCACGCTGTCGCTCGCCAACTATGGCACGGCGCCGGTCACGGATACGATGACCCTATGCATTGCCAATGGGATCGCCGGCCTCAGCGGCGGAGCGCTTCTTGGCGACCGCCCCATGAATGCTACTGTGGGCAGTTGCGAGGGCGGCGCTTCCTACTCTTGGTCGTTTGCGGGGACGCAAACCCTGCAACTCGGCGACGAGGTGACCACGACATTGAGCGGCAAGGCAATCAGCACGGCTACGTCGGTGTACGGCAGCATCACGGTGACGCTGCCCTACTCTGATACGGTGCTCACACAGGCAAGCCCATTTGTGATTGATGCGGATAATCCTTCGGCCAGCGTCTCAACGCCTGCGGCAGACGCAGTTTTGCGCGGCAGTACCTACGTCGTGGGCGGCTCGGCCAGCGACCTCTCGTCCTGGGTCACACAGGTGGATCTTGGCATCGGCCCACAGGGGTCGGGCAAGACATTCACCGAGACCACAGGAACTAATGCCTGGGCCTATTCGTGGAGCCTCCCTGCTGATGGGCGCTACGAGTTACAGGCGCGAGCTACGGATTATGTGGGCCACAGCGCCCTGTCAGCGATTGTGCCGGTGGTAGTAGATAATACCCCGCCCACGGCAGTGATCGCCAGCCAGGGCGTAGTTACCAGCACGGGGAACATCGTCACCCTCACCGGGACTGTCACGGACAATCTGAGCGGGGTAGCCCGGGTGCAGATATCGGTCAATAATCAAGCCTGGCGCACCGTAGAAGTTACGGGCGCGGGCACGCTCAGCGGCTCCTGGTCATACGCTTGGACGGTGGGCAGCTTCGCCCAGGGCAAGCACCATGTGGCCGCCCGCGCGTGGGACGTCGCAGGCAACATCTCCTCGGTGGCGGAGCGCGATATCCTGGTGGATCGCCTGGCGCCCACCAGCGCTCTGACCGACAACACTTTCGTCGTGCAGTCGCCAGCCCGGCAGACGGGCATGGCGCTGACGCTGGCGGGCGTCTCGAATGACGCCGGCAACGCGCCCTTGCCCTCCAGCCCCAAGACGTTGGCCGCCAGCATGGACGGACGCCCCGATACCACGGTAGGGCTGGGCGTGCCCGCTGGGGCTGACGCTGCTTTGGGCGGGGTTCCTGCCTGGCTGGGCGACCTCAACAATGACCGCATGGCCGATCTGGCCGTGGGCCTGCCGGCTGCGGCAGAGCAGGCCGGCGAGGTGCGCCTAGTGTATGGCCGAGCTGGCGATTGGGCCACGCCGCCCACGCCCGAAATGCTCACCAGCCACACCAAGGTGCTCACTGGCGAGGCGGGGCGCAAACTCGGTACTCTCGTATCTGCCGCCGGCGACGCCAACGGCGATGGTCTGGCTGACTTGGTGGTTGGCGAGGCTAACAGTCAGCACGCCTTCCTGGTATGGGGCGCGCCCCAACAAATAGACAGCGCCACCCTGTCGGCGCCGGCGAACAGTTTTGCGGTGCAACTCGACGCCGATGCGCCTATCACCGGCCTGAACTGGGCCTCTGACGTTAATGACGATGGCTTGGACGATTTGCTGGTGCTCGTGGGAACCAACGCCTATCTGCTCCTTGGGCAAGGCAACCCGTGGCCGCTGTATGTGGATGTGGAGGATGACGCTGCGGCTGTGTTTAGCGGCGTTCTATCCATTACTGGCCTGGGAGATATAGATGGAGACCTGATCGGCGACTTGGCTGCTGCTCGCGCCAACGCCGTGGATCTGTACTTGGGCAGCGCGACGCTGGCGCGCGAAGCGGGACAGACCTTGAGCGCGGCGCACACCTTTGATACAGCCGATGCTGCGCCGTCGCTCGCCCCGTTGGGCGATACCAATGGCGATACCCCCACTCCTCTGGCCGATTTCGCCTATTCGGACGGCTCCACGCCGCACGTTGTGCTGGGCCGCGCCAGCGGAAGCTGGGCCGTGAGCCAATCTCTGAGCGGGCTGGCAGGCTATCTGGTTGGCGTAGGGGATGTGAACGCCGATGGCTATGGCGACCTTTTGGCGCGGGTATCGGGCAGCGACGACGCCAGCTTGCGCTACGGCGGCAGCTTGGGCGTCAACCGCGCCGCGTTCAACGACGTCAAGACTGCGGCGGGAGCGATTTACAGCGCCGCAGCGGATATCAATGCGGATGGCTCGGCGGATATGGTTTTTGTGCCCACAAACGCCGTCGCCAGCGAACGCGGCTATGGGTTACTCAGTTTTGCGGCGGCCCCATTCCTTTCGCCCGACGCCCTGCCCGTCGGCGCTGAGGCGCTCTCGGGCGCCGTCGGCCAGCAGGATCGCGACGGGGCGGGTATGACAGGGCCGCACCTGACGGCGGGCGCCACTTACTATGTGGATGACGACGGCGCTACGACCCGGTGCCCCACCTGCGCGTCCACCATCCAAAGCGCGATCAACAGCGCCAGCAGCGGCGATACCATTGTGGTTTATCCTGGCGTCTATGCGCGCTTTAGCATCGGCTCGGGCAAGGACAACCTCACCGTCCGCGGCATGAACCCCGACTCGGTGTTCGCGGATGGCGGCGGGGCCGCCAGCGTGATCGCCCTCGATAATGTGTCGGGCGTTACATTGAGCCATTTCACCTTGCGCAATGCCACAGCCGGCATCGCCCTCACTCTGGCGGGCGTAGGCGGCAACACTGATAGCTCCTTGAGAATCAATGTGGATCGCGTGGCTTCGGTGTGCGCTCAAGGTGTGACCATGGATAGCGCTTCGTCGGTGAACATCACCAACTCGACCCTGGCGGCCAGCACACGACATCTCACTGTGTCAGACGCCAGCGTAGGCGGCGCTTGGACGAGCATGGTAACGCCCTCGATCCAGACTAACGCTGGCGGCGGCCTGGTGGCCAGCCGCCGAAGCGGCTCCGACCGGCTGTACGCCATCCGGGGGAGCGGCAACAAGACGGTTTGCCATGCCGACATGGACTCGCCGACGAGCTGGAGCACGATTGATTCTCCGGTGAGCTTTGCCCCCAATTCGGTCTTTGTTCCTGCTTCCAATACGGGTGGACTATTGGCCGTCAGCGCCAATCCCGTCCCAGGGGTAACGAGTAACATCATTGGCATGACCGTCTCCGGCTCGGGCAAGATCTATACCGCACACGCTGATGGTTCGGTGCGTTGCTGGAACGGTAGCTCTTGGACCGCATCGAGTCAAACCTTCTCCGGCCTGAACGTCATTGGCGCGGGCGGCGACTATGTCTTTGTGGGCGCCGGAGCCGATGTCTGGAAGTACAACGAAACATCGGGTAATTTGACCTTTACCAAAGTGCTGCACGTCTGGAACTATGCCGAAAGCTGCTTTTATACTAATCCAGTGGAATGCAACTGGGCGGGTTGCCCCGAAATATGCCGCACAATCGAAGATACTTCTCCCGCCGCTTCCATCAACGCCCTCTTGGTGGATGGCAACAACCTCTACGTGGGCGGGAGCTTTGACCGGGTGGGCGACATCCCCATCGAATGCTCTATCGAGCACGACCCAGTCGCGGCGCCGTGCCCGCTCTCGGATATTGACACAGGCTACTACAACCTCCTAAAGTTCGATATCAGCGCGGGAACCTACAGCAAACTGGGCTTGGACGATTGCCACAACGGCGTGGGAGCCTCTGGCGATGTCGTTCGCGCCCTTGCGCTCAACGGCGGCTATCTCTACATCGGCGGGCACTTTCAGGCTCACTATGGCTCGCCAGCCGTTACCAGCCCGCACTTTATTCGTATGGGCGTGAGCGCCGAGACATTCGAGGCTTGCAATGGCGGCCTAGAGGGCACGGATCATCAGGTGTATGCACTGGCGGTGCAAGGCAGCTATGTGCTGGTGGGCGGCAGCTTTGATACGGTCGGCTCTGCCGGCAGCCCCACGACGGCGGGCAACCTCGCGCGCTTTAACACTTCTACGAACACCTGGGCTTCGGGCGAGGGTTCAGTCGTCGCGACCAATGGCCTTGTGCGCGATATCGAGGTGTACAGCACCACATACTTTTACGTAGCAGGCGATTTCACACAGATCGCTTCTTCGTATACCTCGAACCGCATTGCCAAGTTTAGCTCTAGCGGCAGCCCCTATAGCGAGTGGGGCGCAACCGGCGCCAACGCCGCTGTGTATGCCCTGGCGGTAGTGGGCGCGACGCTCTATGCCGGCGGCGCGTTCACGCAGATCGGCGTAGGCTCGGCGGGCAGCGGCCGCGCCATACGTTTTTCGCAGATGGATGATAGCGGCAGCAACACCTGGGCGGCAGAGTACACGTTATGGCTCGCTGGCTCTTCCGATGCCTGGTTCTACTTTACCCCGCCTGCGGCGAATATTGGCGAGGGCGCAGCGGCGACCAGCGACGGAGCCGACGGTATTTACCTACTCACCGGCGGCGGCGCAACGAGCTTTTACTCCCTCGCTTGGGGTGGAGGCAGTTGGACGCAACTCGACAATCTGCCAGTAGCAGCCAACGCCGGCACGGCGCTGGTGCGCGCCTGGGATAGCAGTCTCGGTCGTATGGTGGTCCTGGCCGCTATCGGCGGCTCGAACCAGATCTATCGCTACGACCCCAGCGCCGCTTCAGGCTCTCGCTGGTCGGCGGGCGGTACGTTGCCGTCGGGCTATAGCTTTTCAACGGGCGCTTCGATGGCCTGGGATGGGGTGAGCGACGGCAGCAGCAAGGTCTATGTGCTCACCGGCGGTTCTTCGGGCAACAACAGCCGCGCGTTCTTTTCCTACTCGGGCGGCGCTTTTACAACCCTCGGCGACGGCAACCCGAGTACCACTTCGGACGATGACTTTCCTGTGTCTATGGGAGCGGGCGGAGGGCTGGTGGCCGATGTCGCCGATGGGCAGTTGCTGGCTCTGCCGGGTCGCGGCGTCAACCCGCCCACGCTGTATCAATATGAGCCTATTGGGTCGGGGATCCCTGTAGGTAGGCTTATCATGAGCACCTGCGCCCTGGTCGCCCCGGCGGGCGAGACCAGCTTTACCTGGCTCACGCCCGAGGCGACCAGCATGAGCACGTTCAATCTCGCGATCAGCAACAACACCTTTGTGGGCCAAAGCGGTATCACTTGGACGCCAAGCACGGGCGGCTACTCTGGCTCTACTACGCTCACCCACGCTCAGGCAGCTTTTGCCGACACGACGCGGGGGCTGTATCGCACGAACAACAGTACCTTGACCAGGGGCTACTATACCTACAAGGGCGAGGTCTATGTCTCGCCGAACTATTGCTCCACTTGCGCGAACGATGGTCGGACGTGGGGAACCAATGCGTTCAATTCTATTCAGACGGCCATCAACTCGGGCGCGCGTATCGTGCGCGTGCTTCCTGGCGCCTATCGCGAGGCGTTGCAATTGGTGAGCGGCGTGTCGCTCTATGGCGCCGGCGCCGAGTTGACGATCCTGGAGCCAAAGACCGTGAGCGCGGGCGCTGTGGTCAAAGGCGAGGGCGTGACGAACGTCTCGCTGGTTGGTCTCAGCATCGTGGGCAACGGGGCCGCTGAAGGCGTGCATTTGGATGCCGGCGCGCAGGCGGGGTTGATCAAACGGGTTATCGTGCGCGGCGCATCCAACGGCATTGGCTTGGATGGCGACGGGACGCAGGTTCAGGTACTCAACTGCGATTTGGTAAGCAACGCTAAGGGCCTCGTCGCTACTAACAAGGCCTGGTTGCAGGTGCGTAATACGGTAATAGCCAACAACTCTACCACTGGCGTGCAGTACGATAGCACGGCCACTACCGTATCGCACACCTACAACGACTACTGGGGCAACGGAACCAACCTGTCTCCGGCGGGCGCTGGCGCGGGCGAGTTGTTCCTCGATCCGCTCTTTACCGACGCCGCCAGCCGTAACTATCGCCCGCTAGAGGCCTCGCCGCTGATTGACGCCGGCGCCATCTCGGACGCAGTACCTACGGGCGCGGGCGGGCGGATTGACATCGGCTATCGTGAATATGGCGCGGCCAGCTTTTACGCCAGCCCCGCCTACTGTAGCACGTGCGCCAACGACGGCCTCGATTGGCAAGTGAACGCCTTTGGCAGTGCGCAGAATGCGCTGGATGCGGCGGCCGCCGAGGTGCGTGTGTTAGCTTCGGCGTTGGATATGAGACGATCTCCGCTGGTGACAGTGAGTCTGGCGGCAGGAACCTACAACGAGCAGCTCACCGCGCCCAGCTATGTGAACCTGGTCGGCGCGGGCGCGGATCGCACCATCATCAATGCTGGCGGCGCTTATGCACTGAGCTTTGACGGCGTGGTAGCCGCCCAAGCCGAGGGTCTGCGGCTGACTGGCGCCGCCACAGCGGGCTTGCTGGTGACCAACTCGTCCGCAGCGATCACCGTCACGCGTTCGATCCTGACGGGCAACGCTGTCGGCGCGCGGTTTTACGCGCGGGCCTCGGGCGTCATCGAGTTCACCACCATCGTCACCAACACCGGCGCCGGCGTGATCTCCAACGCAGCTCATACCCACGCCACGGTACGCAACAGCCTGATCGCCCACAACGCTCAGGGCCTTGTTTCAACCAATAGCGGCCTGGTAGCCAATGATTACAACCTGCTATACAACACCGCCGATCTCTCCGCAGTCACAGCGGGCGAGAATACGATTTCTAGCGCGCCGTTGCTCAACGGCTACAATCTCACCGCAGCCTCGCCGGCGGTGGACGCCGCCGATCCTACGGCTGACGCGCCCGTCGGAGGCGGCCGCCGCGCCGACCTGGGCTGGCGCGAATTATTGGCGTTGCCTATCCCGCTCTATTTTGGGGCAGAGCACGACTCAATCGTCACAGCCAACTCGGGCGTGGCGGGCGTGGAAGTGGGCGTCGTGGCCGTAGCCGACGCATCCGAGCCAGTGACGGCTACTACGCCTTCGGCGTGGACAGCAGGCGCGCTGGCCTCATCCGGCGACTGCGTCTCGACCTGGACCACTTCCTATACCCCTAGCGCGAGTGGGTTGCACCGCATCTATGCCCGCGCTCGCGATGTGGTGAATAACCGCGAGGACGACGAGAATGAGTGGTACATCGGCTCCTTTGTGGCCGATAGCGCCGCGCCGTTGGTGGCCTGGGTTGACCCCACCACCAACACCAGCACCGGCTCAGCCGCGGTCAAGCTGCAAGCGCGCGCCTATGACTATATCAGCGATGGCTCGACGACGAATTTCAACGTGCGTTCGGCTTGGTTCACGGTGGATGGCGTGCGCCTGGGCAGCGAGTGGGACGACACAGGCTTTGATCCTGCTGCCCTTACGTATCGCAAGTTCTATGCTTGGGCGCCCCTAACCACCGGCGCGCACACAGTCGTGGCCTGGGCCGAGGACGCCTCGGGCCGCCAGACCAGCACTGGCTCGCTGACGATCACGGTCAGCGGCGCAAGCCACGTGGCGACGGTTACGTCCATCGCCGAGGGAGGCTATACGAGGCTCAGCTCACTGCCACTGGAAGGATATGTCCGCTTTGTCACCAACGGCGAGGGGAGCGTGAGCGTCTCGGTGGATGGCGGCGGGGCCGTCGCGGCGACATTGGCCGACCCCAACGCTGTCGTCAGCGCATGGACGGCGTCGGCGGCGTTGAGCAGCGATGGCAGCCATGCCATCACGCTTACCCCGCAGCGCGGCACAACCGGCTCAGTGACTACGCTCAATGTCACGCGCGACACGACCTTGCCCAGCCTGACAGTCACCAAGCCTCAGTCAGGCGACTATGTGACGCGCACCGTTACTTTTGAAGGCACAGCCTCGGATGCGACCGCTGGTTTGGATCGGGTTGAGGTCAGCCTGGATGGCGGCTACTCCTGGCGAGAGGCCACAGTATCGGGCGGCAGCTATAGCTTGGATTGGTCGGTGGATGGCGCTCAGGACTTTGATAGCTACCCGGCCAGCGTGCGCGCGGTGGATCGCGCCGGCAATGTGCAAGAGGCCGACGCGCCCGTGACCGTTGATAACACGCCGCCTACTCCTTTGGGATCTACCACCTTCTCCAAGCCTGTCGGCCAGTTTGTGGAGGTAGGGACGCTATTGGGCGTCACCTGGTCGGAAGCGTTCGATGCATCGGGCGTGGTAGAGGTGCTGGTGGATGCGGATCAGAACGCCGATACCACCCCCACGACCGAACGGAGCGGCGCCTATGTGGACCTCACCCTGAACGCGCTGGGCGAGTGGTACGTGCACGTCGCCGTGCGCGATGCAGCGGGCAACGCGGTCATCTCGCACTACGGCCCTTGGTACACCCGCAGAACCACGGGCGACCTGGTCAATCAGCAGCAGCGTATCATCGTGGATGGCTACATGGATCTGGCGAACGGCGAATGGAACGCAGCCACACAGCAACTGGACGATGACGAACGTTCCGGGCGTTCTTGTAGCCTCTACACGGTATGGGATGGCGCAGACTTTTATCTCGGGTGGCAGAACGCCTACTGGGGCATTGACGGCGATCTGATGACCTATCTTGCGTTGGGAGGGTCCGGTGGAACGCGCGACCCCATCCGCCCGCTGGCGCACGGGCACCTGCCCTCGCCGGCGAATGTATGCATCGAGATCACCGGCGTCACCAGCGGCACGCTTTGGCTCCATGACGGCGGCTGGGTATCTCGTCCTTTGGCTTTTGCCGTGGGGCCGACTGGCGACACCGAGATACGCGTGCCGTGGGCCGATATGGCGGATGGAGCGGTGCTCGACGCCACAGGCCGCAGGTTAGCGGCGGCGCCGTCGTCGCTCTCGATGTTGGCGCTGGCGCTCGATCCTGACGGCAATGTCAACTCGGTCTTCCCGACCTCGAACGGCGTCAGTGGGACGCTTACGAGCAGCTATAACTGGGGCGATTTGGGCAGCAACCCCAATGATAGCGTGCCTCAGACCAAGCACGCAACCCTGTCGGTCAGCAGCCCGCAGGTTTGCGGGGCAGCCTGGGCGCCGAGCAATGCACTCACCGACACCATCGCAGTGCGCAACCTGGAAGCTACGGCGCTCACGGGCCTCAAACTTGCTCTGGCCGCGTCGCCGGGCTTGAGCCTGATGACCTACACGGGGGCGACTTGCGCTGCTGCTTGCACTTCAGGCGCTTCAGCTTGGCTGTTGGTGGCGCCAGAAGTAGCGGCGGGCAACGCCGTGACTATCACGGTCGTGGGTCAACTGGCCGCTAACCTATCGGCTTACAAGCAGGTGACGATGACGACCGTGCTCACGGCTGACTATGCCCTGACAGACGCTCCAGTGTCTGCTCAGGTGACGCACAATGTGGATGGTCAAGCGCCGACGCTGTCCTTCTCCTCGCCCATCGGTGTGATCGGCCCGAACGCGACCAATATCCTGGGCGTCGCCTCCGATGGCGATGGCGTAGGCGTGATGAAAGTCGAGCTATCGGTGGATGGCGGGTCGTGGCAGACGATTAACGGGACGATAGCCTGGTCGGCGGTGGTGACGCCGGGAGCGAGCGCCAGCAACGTGGCGCTCAAGGCGCGGGCCACCGACGGCTATAACCAGCAATCGTCCGAAGCGTCGCTCAACCTGACGGTGGATCGCCTTGCGCCGGCGGTGAGCCTCGATCTCAGTTCGCCTCTGGCCGGCAGGTACGCCGCGGTGACGGGCGTCGCGAGCGATGCGACGGGCGTGACCGCCGTGGAGGTGCAGCTCGACGACGAGAGCGCCTGGAGACCCGCCCAAGTGATCTCTGCGCCAGCAGGCGACGCCCAGCCGTACAACTGGGTTTGGAGCCTGCCCGCTGAAGACAACGCGCCGCACCGTTTGCGCGTGCGCGCGCTGGATACGGTGGGCAACATCGGTATGACCGATTGGTTCGACCTGCAAGTGGACTCGATCGCGCCTGAAGTGACCGCGACGCAAGTGGTATCGAGCGTGGTGGCTACGGGCGACGGCGAATCGTCTCTGGATAGCGCCTCGGCGCCCGCCGACGCCGAATCCGTGCAAGTCGCGGAAGCAGAGCGCGCGCTGCGCATCACGAGGGTGGAGCGCGCCGGCCTCCTGGCGGAACGGACGACGGTGATGACGGGCACAGTGACCGACGGCGGCGGCGTGGCCAGCATCTGGATGCGCATCTATGATCCGCTCGGCAAGGCTTATACCCAGCCGGTGACGTTGGTCGGCGACGCCTGGAGCTATAACATGGATACGTATAACTTGCCGACGGGCAGCTATCGGTTGCACATCGAGACGACCGACGCCGCCGGCAACTCGACTACCTATGGCCCGTGGAATCTGGAGGTGGAGGAGCAAGCGCTCGCGGGCTTGCAGGCGTACTCCAACGCGCCTCAAGCGGTGGGCAGCGCCGTCGCGTTCAGCGCCACGGTCACCGCTGGGTCGAATGTGAGTTATACCTGGGCGTTCGGCGACGGTCAGACCGGCAGCGGGCGCTTGGTCACGCACAGCTACAGCGCGGCGGGAACCTACACCGCCACGGTGACGGCCAGCAACAGTCTCTCGCAGACAAGCGCCAGCGTCTCGTTGCTCATTGCCACGCCGGTAGGCTCTGTGACGGTGGACAACGACGGGCCTACCGTCCTGGGCAACCAGACCATCCTGACGGCCTCCGCCAGCGGCTCGAATCTGACCTACAACTGGACGTTGGGCGACGGTGCGACGGCCAGCGGCGCCATCGTGACGCACACCTATGCCGCAGTGGGCAGCTACTCGGCGACGGTGGTGGTGAGCAACTCGGTCTCGAGCAGCACAGCCGCCACGACGGTCGAGGTGGACGCGCCGATCCAGGGTCTGACGGCGACCAACGACGGGCCTACCGCCTTGGGCAGTATGACCGGCCTGCTCGCCGAGGTCAGCGCAGGGTCGCGCATCAGCTACACTTGGGCCTTTGGCGATGGCGCGAGCGCGGATGGCGCGGCTGTGAAGCACGCGTACCCGGATGGCGGCAGCTATACCGCCGTCGTCACGGCTTCGAACAGTGTGTCCTCGCAATCGGCGCAGACGCTGGTCAACGTGATCGGCTCGAGCGACGCGCTGCGCGTGACGCCGCTCGGCGAGTTCTATTGCGCCGGCTGGAACCACGGGTTTGAGATTTCGTACACCAACGAAAGCCAGGCAGCCATCGGCGATGTCATCGTCACCATCAACGTCCCGACGCGCACGCTGGTGCTCTATGATCTGTCGTCGCCCGACATGATCGTGGATGAAGGTGCCGGCACAGTGTCTTGGAACCTGGGCATGGTGGAAGGGCCGAGCACAGTCACCCGGCTGCTCGTGCTCCACTTCTTTACCAGCATCGAAAACGAGGGTGTGGTGCAGGTGAACGCCAGCGCGGAATGCGCCGTCTGCCCGCCGACTTTTGCCAGCGCCAGCGTGGGGGTGAGCACGGGCGGTAGGTGTTTGTTGCCGCAGCCGACGTTCACGCCGACGCCCACGCGCGGCCCGACGCCGACGCCCACCATCACGCCGACGCCCAGCGTGACGCCCACCTCCGGGCCGACGCCGACGCCGTTGCTGCTGGATCTTCCGCTGATCATGCGCAACTATGTCGAGTAGGGGGCGACTACGCCGCGCATGGCGCGGCGTAGCTGGAA
>CAZYPJ010000108.1:0-12113 GCA_964649365.1 uncultured Anaerolineales bacterium
GTTCGGGGAGAGATGTGGCCATTGCAACCAGGGTAGTGCCCACAAAGCCGGTCGTGAGGCCTGTTGCCTCGGCAATGCCAGCGCTGCTCTCGACCATCCAGGGCATCGTTACGACCAGCACCGCTGATGCAACAAAAAAACCGATAAGCGCATGGCGCAGACGCGGCACGCCCTCCAGGTTTTCCTCGGCCTCGACGCCGCCCCCCAAAGAATTGCTGCGCAACAGCCAGACGCCCAAGATGTAGGCACCCATCAGCAACAAGCTATCTACCCCCACCCAGCCAATGTGCCAGTCAATATTGGCCTGGATAAAAAACACCGCCATGAGCGCCAGCAACATGCCCATGCCTGCCGTGAACGCATGGCGCATGGCCACACGGCGAAGCGCCCTGGCAGGGCCAGCCAGCAGATCCACCACGGCCAGCAGAAACATATTGAACATGTTGCTTCCAAACATGTTACCTATCGCCAGGTTAGGTAGATCGCTTCGTAGCGAGTTAATCGCCGCTAACAATTCGGGCAATGATGTCGCCCCCGCCAGAAGCAGCGTGCCCACAAACATGCCGCCCAAGCGCGTGCGCACTGCGATAGCATCGCCATACTTGGTTAGTTGAATTGCTGCCAAGACGACGATAACTGCGCTGCCCAGAAACTCGATCCAGACCATTACGCCTCCTTCTTGGACAAGGCTTTTTTGGGCAGCCCTCGGACAACTTCTAGCGCCCAACTAGCTAGCACGCCGGTATGAGGATTATGCAGGTCGCCGACCAGCTTTTCAGTGGCCGCGATACACCGATCCACAGCTTCCATGTTCTCCACGATGGAGAAGAGAGTGTAATGATCCTCTAGCGAATGTTGCGGCCCTTGATCGAAAGGGAAACGCATGGGGATGCGTTGGCGACGAGCGCGGTGGCGCTGCAAGCCGGTGCTTTCTATCACGGTGACGCCTCGCAGGCCGGCGGCCTCCCAGGCGTCCAACAGGGCGTCCAACAGGTCGGGGTTGTCTAGGACGTACATCACCATGTACATGATACCGTGCTCCTTTCGCGGAAACTAGATACGACTTGCACAATCTCAAGGCAATGAGTTGCTATAATACCAGAAACTGGCTCAACATGCACATTGCATTCTGTCGCCCGGTGTGGTATAATCATACATAGTATGAATCGCCTGATAGGTTGGATGCATCACATGGTACGTTCTGTGCAAGTCGCTCTCATCCTTGCTTCGCTCCTCCTGGAGAGGAGCTATTCGCGTTGGAGGGAGCTAGGCGCATAGGGCATCTTATGTTGGGTCGTTATTGGGCCTCCCTCTGGGGAGGCCCTTTTTTATTTACCTGCTGGGAAAGGGGCGCAATAAATGGGGCTTACGAGATGAACCACAGCAAAACGTACGATATACAAGCCATCGAACACCGTTGGCAACGCGCCTGGGAGGAGGCGGGGCTATATCGTACCGATCTCGACGGCGCGGCCAGGCCATTCTACAACCTGATGGAGTTCCCCTATCCTTCAGGCGAGGGGCTGCACGTCGGCCACTTTTTCTCCTTTAGCGGGGCCGACACCTACGGGCGCTACCAGCGCATGAAAGGGAACGACGTGTTCCAGCCGATGGGTTTCGATGCCTTTGGCATCCACGCCGAGAACTATGCTTTGAAGCTAGGGATCAATCCGGCGCGCCTGACGCCGCGCAACGTGCGCCGGTTTCGCGAAGAACAGCTCCAGAGGATGGGCGCAGCGTTCGACTGGAGCCGAGAAGTCAACACCACCGACCCACGCTACTATCGGTGGACGCAATGGATCTTTACCCGATTGTACGAGGGCGGCCTGGCCTATCGCGCCGCAGCGCCGGTGAACTGGTGTCCATCGTGCCTGACGACCCTGGCCGACGAGCAGGTCATCGCCGGCCATTGCGAGCGGTGCGACGCGCCGGTCGAACGCCGCGCCTTGACCCAATGGTTTTTCCGCATCACCTCTTACGCCGAACGGCTGCTGGATTTCAGCGGCGCCGATTTCGCCGATGTCACTCGGCGGCTGCAAACCCATTGGATCGGTCGCAAGGAAGGCGCCGAGGTCTATTTCCGCGTGGCCGATGGGGGTCAGATCATTATCACTTTTAGCACGCGCGCCGATACGCTTTATGGCGTCACGTTCCTAGTGTTATCGCCTCAGCATCCGCTGGCGACCACGCTGGCTACCGACGAGCGACGTGCACAGGTATTGGACTATATAGAGCGATCTACGCGCCAGCGCGAGGGGGAACAGGCCCCTACTGCAACCAAAACAGGCGTGTGGACGGGCCGCTATGCCATCAACCCCGTTAACGGCCAGCCTGCGCCCATATGGGTGGCCGACTATGTGCTGAGCGATTGGGGCGCAGGGGCGATTTTCGCCGTGCCAGCGCACGACCAGCGCGATTTCGAGTTCGCGCAGGCGCACGGCCTGCCCATCGTTCCAGTGGTGCGCCCGCCCGACGCGCCGAGCAATTGGCCCAGCGCGCCGCTAGAGGCCGCCTACGAGGGCGACGGCGTGATGATTCACAGCGGCCCCTATGATGGCATGAGCACAGCAGGGGGGCGCCAGGCCATCGTCAGCGCCCTGGCCGCGCGCGGGCAGGCGCGCTTGGCGCGCACCTATCGCTTACGCGACTGGCTGATCTCTCGGCAGCGCTATTGGGGGCCGCCTATCCCCATCGTCTATTGCGATCATTGCGGCCAAGTGTCTGTGCCCGCATCCGATCTACCTGTGTTGCTGCCCGAAACGGAGCAGTTCCGCCCGCTGGGCACGGGCCAATCGCCATTGGCGGCCATCCCCGGTTTTGCCGAGACGACCTGCCCCTGTTGCGGCGGCCCGGCGCGCCGCGAGACCGATGTGTCCGACAATTTTTTGGATTCGGCCTGGTATTTCCTGCGCTATACCAGCACCGAGTTCGACGACCGCCCCTGGGATGTGGCCCGCTTGCGCCGTTGGTTGCCGGTGAGCACGTATTTTGGCGGCATCGAGCACAGCACCTTGCACCACTTGTATGCCCGTTTCTTATGGAAGGCGCTGCAAGACCTGGGGCATATCCCGGTTGATTTGGGGCCAGAGCCGTTCGCGCAGCTCAAGCTGCATGGGTTGATCATCAAAGATGGCCGGCGCATGAGCAAAAGCCGGGGCAACGTCATCAACCCCGACGAGTATGTGGCGCGCTACGGGGCCGATGTGTTGCGCGTTTATATGCTGTTCATGGGGCCGTTCGAGGAAGGCGGCGACTTTCGCGATGTGGGCATCCCAGGGGTGGTGCGCTTTTTGAATCGCGTGTGGCGGCTGGTCGTCGAGCCAGCGGAGGGCGGCGACGACCCTGCCCAACCCTTGATCCGCGCCATGCACCGAGCCATCCGCCAAGTGACACGCGATTTGGAGGGTTTGGCATTCAATACCGCCATCTCCCAGTTGATGGGCTATGCCAGCATATTGGCCGATTGGCAAGGGCGCGCCGCGCCAGATATGTGGGGTAAGGCGTTGCGAGCGCTGCTGTTGATGCTGGCGCCGTTTGCGCCGCACCTGGCCGAGGAGCTATGGTCGCGCCAGGGAGGGCCGTTCAGCATCCACCGACAACTCTGGCCCGCATGGGATGAAGCGCTGGCTGAAGAAGAGACGATTACCCTAGTGGTGCAGGTTGATAGCCGCGTGCGCGACCGCATTGCCGTCCCCGCCGATCTGACGGAGAACGCCGCGCGCGCCCTGGTGCTGACCAGCGAGCGCGTGCGCGCGTATCTTGTCGGGCGCGACGTCGCGCAAGTAATCTATGTGCCTGGCAAACTAGTCAACTTGGTGACGAGAGAAACATAAAAGTCGCATCTGACTCTTCAAAGCGACAGGGGTACAGAGATAGAGCTTCCACATCCCGGCCAACGCTTCTCTGCGCCTCTGTCGCTCTGTTAGCCAGCTTCGATCAACTGCCGTTTACCGGCGCGATCATGCGCAATGCGCCCGGAATCATGCGCGCCTCGACGCGATGCACCTTCTCTAGCAGAATCTCGCCATCTATATGAGGGTAAAGCGGGTCGTCGGAGGTCATGACCACATGGCGTGCGTGAACAATGCGGATACGCGGGTCACCCATGTGCGTGCCTTTGAGGAAAGCGGGAATCAGGCCCAACACCTGCAATCTGGGCATCGCCTGGGCAATCACCAAGTCAAAGGCTCCGTCGGTCACTTGCGCTTCTGGGGCCACCAGAAAGCCGCCGCCCTCGCGAGGGCCATTAGCGATCACGGTCATCATATTGTTCTGCTCGATGACCTGGCCATCGAACTCGATGCGCACATTTGTACGCTTCATGCGCAAAAAGACCGTCTCCAGAACGGCGGGGAGGTAGAGCGCCAGCCCGCGTACGTATTTGTAGTGCATACAAGCTAACGTCACCAGCCCATCAAAGCCTACCCCTACGGCATTATCAAAATATCGCTTGACGCGCCCGTCCAGCGTCACTTCGCCCACATCCACCAAACGCGTGGCATTGCCCACGATCTGCTTGCAGGCCGCGGCGACATCAGCCTGGGCGCCGGCCATGACGGCAAAATCATTGCCCGACCCGGCGGGGATGCAGCCCAACGTGCCTATGGGGCCGTTGCCATTGGCGTGCGTCATCATTCCATTGACTACCTCGTGCGACGTGCCATCGCCGCCCACGCCGACGATGATATCGAACCCATCATCCAACGCCTGACGCGCTAGATTGATCGCATCTCCTCGCGCCGTGGTGTGAACCAGGTCGAAATCCGCTCCTAGCGCAGTGAATTCGCGCGCAATGATGGGCGATATGCGCGCCGCATGGCCCTTGCCCGCCAACGGGTTAAGGATGACTTTGATCTTGGGCATGATTCTCCCCCTGAAAATGAATACCCTAGTTTATGCCTAAAACCCCGCCGCCACAAAAAGGATGCGGCGCGCTATGGTTCGGAGAGGCAAACGGTAAGGTCAAGTGTTGACAACGTTGTCAGCTTGTGCTAGAATGACTGCGTTTGCGCGGTTGATCCCAGCTACAAGCTATCTGAGTTGCCAGAGAAAGTTGCTCATGCATTCCGACCGGCCTACGATCAAAGATGTGGCCAAGCGCGCCGGCGTGTCGTTCAAGACCGTCTCGCGCGTCATCAACCAACAGCCCGGTGTGCGCAGCGAGGTGCGCGAGCGCGTGCTGCGCACCATCGCTGAAGTGGGCTATGTGGTCAATTTCTCGGCCAAATCGCTGGCTTCAGGGTCGAGCCGCACCATTGGCGTCATCATCCCCCGCCTCACCGATCCCTACACGTTCGAGGTCGTTCATCACCTAGGCGAAATCAGCGAGCAACTGGGCGTGGGGTTAGTGATTCTCGCCCGTTTTAGCTTGGGCGGCGACTTGGTTGTGAATCAATTCATCGGGCACGGCATGTTGGGGGCGCTGCTCATATATGCGCCTCGCTCGATTGACCGCTACTTGCCCTTGATCCAGACATTGCGTATTCCGGCTGTGGTGTATAACACGGTTTTCGCCGACGAGAGCGGTAAACTTGCCGACGTCCCTTTGCCAATCGTGGCCGCAGACCATCGTGGAGGGGCCTATATAGGCGTATCTCACCTTATCAAGCTTGGGCATCGGCGCATTGGCTTTGTGGGCGACACAGAGTCATCTCAGGGTCGAATGCGCTACCTGGGCTTCAGCGACGCTCTCCGAGAGTACAGTCTCGTCTGCGCGAGTGACTACATTCAACCTGGCAACTGGACGTGGGAATCGGGTTATGACGCAGCGCTGCGGCTTTTGCGCCTGCCCCAGACGCCTAGCGCGATCTTTTGCGCTAACGACAACATGGCGATGGGAGCCATACGCGCCCTACAAGAACATGGGGTGCAAATCCCGGAAGATATGTCGATCCTGGGCTTTGACGACATTCCCTCTGCCTCGCAAAGCCGCCCGCCGCTCACGACTATTAAGCAACCCACCCAAGAAATGGTGCGCGACGCCATTGGTTTGTTGATCCATGGGATGGACGGGGAAATAATGCCCACCGGCCATCGTATCATGCCAACCGAGTTTGTGCAGCGCAGCACCTGTGCGCCGCCCCGCGACCAAATGTAGAAAACACAGAAACTGCGCCTCACGCCGCGAGCAGGCGACAAGGTAAGCAGCGAATCTGTGTATTATCTAAATACAAAGGAGTGCCATGCAAGTCCAAGTCAAGATCGGGTTTGTACCTTCGTACCGTTTCCGCTGGACACCCTGGACGGCCAAGATGCGCGATGAGAGCCTTGCCGCCTTTGCCAAGGTCCCCGGCGTGCAGGTGGTGGTCCCCCAGCCGTTGGCCGATGAATCCGCCGCGCCCGACCCTGTCAAGGGGCAGACATTGTACGGCGCAGTGCGCTCGCTCGATGAGGGCGAGGCAGTGGCCGATTACTTTATGAGCCAGCGCGTGGATGCCGTGGTGCTATGCCCGCTGGATTTTGGTGATGAACGCTCGGCCTGCAAAATCGCGGAAAAACTGCGTGTGCCCGTGCTGCTCTATGCCACCAAAGAACCGCCCGCCATTGACGACGCCGGCATGGGTCGCGTGTCCGATTCGTACTGCGGCAATCTCTCGATGGCCTCTGGGCTGTATCGCCGCAAACTGCCCTTCTACTATGCAGGTATTTTCTTTCCCACCGAGGCCGAGTTCCTCGCCGAGTTTAAGGATTTCGTGCGGGCCGTGGCCGTGGTCAAGGGCCTAAAGAACGCACGCATCGGCCAAGTGGGCGTGCGCCCGCCGACCTTTGAGACCGTGGGTTTTGACGAGGCCGCCATTATCCAAAAATTCGGCCAGAACGTCATCTACTCAGCCATTTCGGATATGGTTGAGGATTCGAAAGCGCTGCCCGACGATGATCCCCAAGTGCAAGCGATCCTAAAGGACATCAAGGAGACCGTTCCCACCATTACCGTGGCCAACGATTATCTGATCAAAGCCGCCAAGCTCGAAGCCGCATTGACCAAATTCTACTCCAGCAACAAGCTCTCGGGCATGGCTGTGCAGTGCTGGCCCGCGGTTGGGCGGTTGTTGGGCATTTCGCTATGCGCGCTGTACGGGCGCATGACGGGTAAGGGGATGCTCACCGCTTGCGAGACCGACGTGTTGGGCGCGCTCTCGATGATCGTTAACCAGCAAGCTGCGTTGGGCGAGACGATCCCGCACTTTATTGACTGGACCATCCAGCACCGTGAGAATCCCAACTGGCTGCTGGCCTGGCACTGCGGCAACGCCCCGGTAGCGCTGGCCAAAGATCCCAAGTCCGTGGCGTTGCGCGCCCGCAACGATATGAAAGGCGAGTTGCCGGTGAAAGAAGGCAACCCCATGGCAGGCCTGTATCAGTTCCAGATCAAACCCGGCGTAGTGACGTTCTGCCGCCTGGCTGAATATGACAACCAGTGGAAGATGCTTATCGCCAAAGGCAAGATCATCCCGTCCGATGAGACGCTGGCCGGCACCTGGTCGTGGGTAGAAGTGACCGATCACGCCAAGCTCTATCGCACGCTAGTGGAAGAGGGCTTTATCCATCACGCCAGCATGATCCACGGTGATCAGGTCAAGGCCCTGCAGTTGGCCTGCAAGTTCCTCGACATTCAGCCGGTAGTCGTCGAATAACATCGTAAGCAAGTGCAAGTGTCGGGGCGGGGCCATCTCGCCCCGACGTACCCAGGAGGTTCTATGACCCAACAACCGCGAGTGGTCGGGCTGGGGATGGCCGTGCTCGACCTGTTGATTCGCTTGAAAGAGATGCCCACGTGGGAGCGCGGCGCCCATCTGAGCGCCGTCGCCATCGAGGGCGGCGGTCCGGTGGCCACGGCCATCGTGGCGGTGGCGCGCCTGGGCGTATCGGCTGGCTTTATCGGCACCGCTGGCAATGACCGTATGGCCAAGATCAAGATGGAGACGCTCACCGAGAACGGCGTAGATGTGAGCCACGTGATCCGCCGCGACGCCCCTGAGAACCAGGTGGTGCTGGTGAGCGTGGAGCAGGATACTGGCGAGCGCGTCTTTTCTGGGTTGGGGGCGTTTCGCTCCAACCCGTTGCTGCCAAGCGATCTAGATAAAGACTATATCATCGGCGCCGACTATTTGCACCTCGACGGCTCACACCATGAAGCAGCGATGCAAGCCGCCAAGTGGATGCACGAGGTAGGCAAACCGGTGATGCTCGACGGCTCCAAAACCGATGGCCCTGTGACCGGGCCGATGGCCGAGTTGGTGCGCCAAGTGGATGTACTGATCTGTGGCTCCGGCTTTGCCGCCGGGTTGACCGGCATCGAGGATGTTTGGGAACGCGGCAAGGCCGTCCTGTCGCTCGGGCCCAAAATCGTCGTACAGACCGAGGGAGCTGACGGTTCTTATACCGTTACCAAGGATGAGCAATTCCACACCCCTGCTTTCAGGGATGTGCCGATTATTGACACCACTGGCGCGGGCGATGTGTTCCATGGCGCCTATATCGTTGCTCAGCTTCAAGGCTGGGATTTGCGCCGTTGCGCCTATTTTGCTACCGCCGTTTCGGCCATCAAGTGCACCAAGCTGAGCGGGCGCGCCGGCATCCCTACCTTCCAGGGGACGCTCGATTTCTTGCGTCAGCACGGCATCGAGATGTAGTTGTATCATAGTTCGCAGCGGCGCTTTCAGCGGACAATTTTACTGCCTTGCTGAGAGCGAACCGCAGTATGCTTTGCAAAGGAGTTCGATCATGCCTCTCGTTTCGATCCTTCCTGAACTGAAAAAGGCCCAAGCCAACGGCTATGCCATCCCCTGCTTTGATACCTTTGAGCAAATGGGCACCGAAGGGATGTTCCAGGCCATCGAGGAAAAGCACGCCCCCTGCCTGGTGGCCATCTATGGCGGCGGCCTGGAGCGACCGAACGCTGACGCCTTTGTCTCGGTTGTCCGCACCCTGGCCAAGCACGCTAGTACGCCGGTCTCGCTGATCCTCGACCATGGCGCTTCGTTCGAGCAAGCCATGAAAGCGATCAAATTCGGCTTTTCGGATGTGATGTACGATGGCTCCAAACTGCCCATCGAAGAGAACATCGCCACCACCAAAGCCATCGTGCGAGTGGCTCATGCGATGGGTGTAAACGTCGAGGCCGAGATCGGCCATGTGGGCGTCGGCTCCGACTATCAGGATTTCGGCGGCCTGGGTAAAGGTTTTTCCGATCCCGCCGAGGTAGAGCGCTTTGTAGCTGAGACGGGCGTGGACTTTTTGGCCGTCGCCATCGGCACCGCTCACGGCGTGTACAAAGGCGAACCCAAGATTGATCTCGACCTGCTGGACAAAATCCGCCAGCGCGTGTCGTTGCCGTTGGTGTTGCACGGCGGGTCTGGGCTTTCCGAGGCCCAATTCCGTGGCGCCATCGCGCACGGCATCGCCAAGATCAATATCTTTACCGACTTGGGCCTGACCGCCAACGCCATGATGCGTGAAGCCGCCGCCAAGCCCGACGCATCCTATTTCTCTATCACCGGCGCGGCGCGCGAGGCGTTCCATGTGCGTTGCGGCTACTATCTCGATCTGTTTGGCGCCACCGGCAAGGCGTAACCTAGCGTTACGTTCAACCACAGAGGGACAGAGACACAGAGAGACAGAGGAAGAAATGGATATTCCTCTGTCCCTCTGTGCTCGCAGCGTCGCTATGATTTCACCTTGCGCGCCGTCCAGCGCTCCAGGCGCGCAAGCATATCCAGCCCCGCCTCGCGCGAAGGAACTTCGCTCACCGAAAGGAATAGCCCGCGCGGGCTGAGCGCCTCCATAATCGCATCTATCTCGTCGAATGTGCAGATTACCTGCACGCCCTTGCCCGCCGCTTGCGCTCGTTGATAGACCCAGACCCAACGATGGAATCCCTCGTTGCCCGCGCCGAACACCCATTGCAGCGCGTCCAACTCGGGGATAGCCAGCAGCGAATCGAGGTGACGCAGCGCGCCGGGGCCATCGAGATGATAGATCGAGCGGTCGAGGAAACGACATTCGTTGACGATGCCAGGCAGAAACACCTCATCGAACATAGTTTTACTAATCATAATCGAGAAATCGTTGGAGGGCACATAATACTTGCCGTCTGCTACGAGCGCCGTCCAGGTGGTGATCGGCTGGCCGGCGTTGCGCAGCTTGTAGTAGAAATGGTCGTAGACAGCGAAGTAGTCAGCCTCCAGCCGTTTCAGCAGGGCCATCACCTCGTCGCGATGGACGATCATGTCTATTGCCAGGTTTTGTGGGTCGCGGAAAGCGGCGATGGCGTCGCCGCCAGGATGCCAGTCGGTCATGCCGACGATGAACCTGTCTTTGCCCACTTCTAGCAGGGCGTCGGTCATCTCTTCCAGTTTACGCATCATCGGGTGGCGCCAATCGAGCCGCAGCGCGTCAGCATGTTCCCAATTCTCTAGGATAGGATCGGTCCAGCTTGTGCCGAAATCGCCAAAATGGATGGGGCAGCCGTAGAACGAGGAAAACACCTCCGGCCCAAGATTGGGGTAGGCGATGGGAAGTGTGTCGCCCAGGTATTCGTGGTTCGAGAGGTTGGCCAGCGCATAACGCGCCTGGTACTCAACGTCGAGCCAACGATCCTCTGAGACGGCGTGGCGCGATATGGGCAACTCTACCCGCTCGGCAGGTGGTTTGAGCAAGCCAAACTGGACGACGGGCCGATCCAACACCTCGCGCTCCCAAAAGGCCTCGATGCGCTGGCGGATACGTTCGTAGTCGGGTTGTAAGGCGAACATGGCGCTCCTCGGATGTCAGTCTGCTTCGAGAGCCTGGCGCACACCATGGGCCAGGCTCTGGATGGTGAAGGGTTTGAACAACAGCAACGCTTGAGAGCCGATAGTCGCCCGTTCGGCGATGGATTCGGCGGCATAGCCCGACATATAGAGCACACGAAGCCCTGGGCGCGATTCGCGCAATCGTGCGACCAGCTCGGGCCCGCTCATTTCGGGCATGATGACATCGCTCACCACCAGATCAAAAGCAAGATCGTCTATCATGCATCGAGCCAGAGCCTCGCTTGGGCCTGATGCTGCTACTACGGCATAGCCCAATCGCTGCAAAAAACTAGTCACCAAGCGGCGCACATCATCTTGATCTTCGACTACCAGAATTGTTTCGGCGCCGCGCGGCAGGTTGTCCAGGGGTATTTGCGTCGGGCCATCGGCGCTTTCTTCGATTCGGGGCAGATAGATCCTGAACAGGGCGCCCTCGCCGGGGGCGCTCTGCACATCTATATCGCCGCCGAACTGGCGTACCACGCCATACACCATCGCTAGGCCCAAGCCGGTCCCCTTGCCCACTTCTTTGGTGGTGAAAAACGGCTCGAACAGATGCTCCTTCACCTGGTCGGTCATGCCCACGCCAGTATCTTGGACGGCCAACATCACATAGTCGCCTGGCGATAGCTCGATGTGATCGGCTACATGGTCCGGCCCCAGCGACACATTAGCCGTTTTGATAGTCAGCGCGCCGCCAGTAGGCATGGCGTCGCGGGCGTTGATCGCCAGGTTGGCTATGATCTGCTCGATCTGGCCGCGATCAGCCCGCACGCTGCCTAGGTCGGGGGCGAAAACCAGTTGCAGCGCAATATCCTCGCCGAGTAAGCGCTGCAACATCTTGCCCATCCCCTCGATCACGCTATTAAGATCGAGTACACGCATCTCGACTATCTGCCGTCGGCTGAACGCCAACAATTGGCTGGTCAGCTCGGCGGCGCGTAACCCGGCCTGGTTGATTTCGCTCGCTTCTTGGTAGAGCACGTCATCGGGATTGAGACTGCCGAGCATTAACTCGCTGTAGCCGTTGATCACCGTGAGCAAGTTGTTAAAATCGTGCGCGACGCCTCCCGCTAGGCGACCGATTGCCTCCATCTTTTGCGCCTGACGTAGTTGTTCCTCGAGTTGTCGGGTTTCACTAGTATCCTCGACAATGGCTTGCATACCGATGATACTCCCCATTTCGTCGCGCACAGGGGTAAAGTAGCAGCGCAAAAAAGTCTGCTTGCCCCATTTGCTGGTATAAGGCCGTTCGGCGACGAACGCTTCGCCCGAGGCAATGCAGCGTCTGGCGTCGTCAACAAACCCCGCCTCAGCGAG
>CAZYPJ010000109.1:0-3058 GCA_964649365.1 uncultured Anaerolineales bacterium
ACCTCAGTACCACCGCGTGTACGAAGTGCGCGCCGTGACGTCGCATCCCTGATAGACCGCAATCGCATCTACCAAGATCGTATATCCCGATGGCGAGTTACCAATCGGAAAGATGCAAGCTGTATAACCGTCGGCGTCCGTCGCGGGTGGAAAGTATTCACGATCCGCTTTGCGATCATGCACCACTACTTTGATTGACACATTCGCGACGCCGCGCCCTTCGCCGTCGAGCAAGCGCAGGCTCACTGTCTGGTTGCCGCCCATACCGGTCATTTCATCTTTGACCACGGCGGTCAGCGTTGCCCGAGTCTGTGTTTGGACCCGAGCGGACGCTGGAGCGACAGTTTGCTGCGCACCAGGGGTTGCGCTGGTGGAAATCTCGCCCGCAATTGGCGGTTTTCGTCCGCGCAATGCGACCTCACCTAACGGGCCAAGACAAACTGCGTTCTTGGGATCATCGGGATTCCAATCAAAACGCACGCGCTCAAAGTATTGTACATAGCGCCCGTTCGTGTCAACCACTAACCGGCTGACCGGATAGCCGTAGAAATCCGGGCCGCCTTTGGCGTCATACAAGGGCAGAAACATCTTGTACACAGTCAAGCCGGGCTGGGAATAGTATCGTCCCTCGATCTGTGACGTCTCATTGATCGGCTGCACAATAGCCGTTTTCCAGAGTTTTTCCCCCAATCTAGAAAGGCGGACACACTGGGCGTTTGGATCCCACTCCAGACGCACATTGCGAAAATACTGCACCAACGTGCCATCTTCGGCCATTGCCTGAGAAATCGGCTCGCCAAAGAGCGCCCGTCCGCCAGAAGCGGCATAGTAGCTCGCGAACGGCTCCGCAATCTCATAGGTCAAAGTGTTTGTAGCCGCCTCGCTGGTCGCAGAAGATTCGATGTCCCCAGGAGTGTTAAGAGAAACGAACACGCAGCCCGACAGGATCATGGCTGCTAACAATCCGAGTAACCCCCGTTGCATGGCTTCCCCCTTTATCGCATGGGTACGTTAATTAGTCGTAAAACAGCGGCGTAAGATACGCCTAGCGCAAGCGCGCGCCGCATTATAGCTGGATCGTGTTTGGAGCGGCAAAAATCGGCGTCGCCTCGCTCGCGGGTTGGCTCGCGCTGGACGCGCTGCTCGCGGCGCCGGTCACACGATTAAGGGACTTGTCTCCCACGGCCCCCAGCAGCCATATGCTGAACACCGTCACCATGACCAATACGGCGATCGCGTCCGTCAGGCCGCTTTCCTGGTTGCTTTGCCGCTCTCTCTGACAGATGATCACGGGCGCAGGCGCAGCCATCGCCCTTTCATCACGCTTGCTCACCAAAGCCAGCAGGACGAACAAACCCACCAAAACGATCGCCATCAGATTCATAGCTCCCCCTTTACCCTTCCTCGTCCTCCGTCAATCGAGATGACTTGTCCGTTCTTACCTTAGCTCCGCTTTGTGTTCCTGATTACATTATAGGGCATGAAGTCACAGCAAACTGGACGGGGGGATAGTTTTTGTCTGACTGAATTCTGACAGCGCTGCGTCAGAAATGCGTTGCTCCGATAAGGCTGCAAAAAAAAGCGGCTTGAGAACACCGATTCTCAAGCCGCTGCTGCCCTTATCGCGCGGCTAGGATTTGAGTGGATTCCAGATCAACGGAAGATAGAGATATTCTAGCACGACTTCTGTCGCGGTAGGCGTAGCGGTCAGCGTCGGTTCTGGCGTTACACTCGGCGTCGGCGTGATGGTAAAGGTAGGAGTAGTTGTAGCAGTGGGCGTCTTGGTCGGCGTCGGCGTATAAGTAAAGGTTGGCGCAGGAGTGGGCGGCAAGCTCTCTTTGGGCGTATAGTAAATGTAGATCTCGGCGCGCTTGTCGTAAGAACCATCCACCGACCAGACAGCGCGCGGCACCGAATCGCCTGGGCCGGCGATGAGCAACAAACTGAGCGCGTTGAGTTCGTTCCAGCCAGGCCGATTCACTACTTCTTGCACGATTGTCTTTAATTCGGGTGAGATATACGCGCGATCGGCGCGCCATCCTTCGGATCGCGGCGCCGACCAGGCAACGCTGGCTGTCGTGCGGGGGCGCGAGGAAACCAGCGGAGCGTTGCTAAAATCGGACGAATTGTCCACATCGTGAGCATAGACCGTCAGGTTCATCGCTTGGTAGGAATCCTCAGAAGCAGTCACCCACACCTCGGCATGATTGATGGTAGCGCCCTGCGGCACAGGCAAATGGAAAAACCGCAATCCGCCGTGATACTGCGCGTTGCCGCCCAGCAACACCGTAGCGGCGTCGCGATAGTTGCCCGTGCCCAAAACGTAGGTATCATCATCCTGAAACGCCACGCGTTGGGTGACTAGCCTCTGCGGCACGCCTTGGCGGCCGTACAGCATTATACCATTTACGATAGGTTGATTTCCCGCAGGTGAAGAAAATGTGATATCGAGCTGATTATCATCCACAGTCACGGTTTGCGTGATGATCAGCGCGTGGAATCGCCCCACGGCGTCATAGACATCTATATTGCGCAACGCCACCTCATTGGCGGTGCCCCGTTCCAGATAAACATCGAAAACGCGCTGACCAGAGGCCGTCGCTTCGAACTCGGCAAAGTGTAGCTCTACTTCAATCTCCATCGAGGCCACGCCTGTTGTCAGCCAGCAACCAAAACCCGTCAGGCCATATCGCTGGCTCTGGTAGATCCAATCGTCAGTCGTGCCCGCAATGGGCTGCGCTGTGGTGCGCTGGCTGCCGCCGATCAGCCCATACCAATGGTGCTCAAACTCGCTGTCGCCATCCCACCACACACCACGCGAATCGGTCCCCGCTGTAGCGCTGCCCGCGTTGACCGCGCGCGTCGCGGGCGCGCGATATTCACGCGAACCCCAGGTAATGACGCCATCCACTACTGCGTAAGGCTTGAGGTAGATCGTCGTCGCGCCCACTGGCACATCAATATCCGCAAAGAAATGGCCCACTGCTTTGTTCTTTTGAAGGGGCGTGCGATAGCGATAGGCATTATCATAAGCGTGAGTGAGTGTATCCCAAAACAC
>CAZYPJ010000109.1:3068-12013 GCA_964649365.1 uncultured Anaerolineales bacterium
TCATCTACCAGCGCGCCGTTTTGGACTTGCCAATGTAATGGGATGCCTGCATAGGGCGCGGTGAGCGGCGGCAGCCCTTGCATCTCGACAGAGGGAACAGCATCCTCTGCAAAGACGACTGCGCCGGCCCCTGGGGAAATTGGCCCCCCGGCCAAGAGCAGCAACATGGCTAAAATCGCCCCGATGATCGCGGTTGGCTTACAAGTGGTCATCTGGAATGGCGCTCCTTCCCTGCATGGCGCAGGGCGCAATCGTTAGCTGATCGAGCCTGTGTATATGACGCAAAACGTCCCCAAAAGGCACGAAGTCCAGCATCGCGTCCCATTCTAGCACAGTTGTGCAGATCATACGACTGTGAGATGAGGCGATTCGGTCGGGATGAACATACGCCTAAGCAAGTCTGCTTTGTATAATACAACCAGAATGATGGTCGGGACGGCAAGGGCGACGCACACGACCTCGGTGCTGATCTATACCCACAAATCACAAAAGGGAGCGACCAATGGCCCGTATGACTTGCAACTACTGGCTATCGAGCACAGAATGTGAAACCCTGGCCGCCTATTTGAACGACATCGAATCGGGGCTGACACGTCTAGGCAAAGCCCGTTACGCGCTCTCGTCCTCAGAAAAAGAATCTCTGTTCAACATGGAGCAAAGCTGCACCGGGATCCGCCGGCTGTTGCAGATCTTGCAAGACACGCCAGCTCAAGAAGCGACGCTGGTCGCCTGAGAGCCCAGAATCAATTGTTGGCCAAGGCACAAAGATGTGCCTTGGCTTTTTGTGTTGCCTCAGGATGAGTTCGGGTTGCCTCCTTGAATTGCACTGGCAAGGCGCTGGTGATTATGCTATACTAGGATGCAATCTCGGCCCTGCCACCAGGAGTTGACCGTGACGGCAACGCAGCGACTTTATCGTCAAGACCCTTACCGCACCGAGTTCGAGGCGATGGTCATCGAACAATTTGAGCGTGAGGGACGGCCTGCGGCTGTGCTCGACGCCACTTGCTTTTACCCCACATCAGGAGGGCAACCTAACGACCTAGGAACGCTGGGCGGCGTTGAGGTAATGGATGTCATCGAGGATGGCGAACGCATCGTGCACGTTCTGGCAGCGCCCTTGAGCCAGAGTCTAGTACATGGGCAGATTGCCTGGCCGCGCCGATTCGACCACATGCAGCAGCACACTGGTCAGCATATCCTTTCGCGAGCATTCGAGCGCGAATGCGAGGCGCATACCGTTTCATTTCATTTGGGACGCGAGATCAGCACTATTGACGTGACCCTGCCCTCACTAGATTGGGCTATGGCTGCGCAGATAGAGGAGATCGCCAATCAAATCGTCATGGAGAACCGCCCCATCACGACGCGAGAGTACGACGAGGGCCAGGTGGATACGACGCTACTGCGCAAAATACCCGATGTGCATGGTCGGCTACGCGTGGTGGAGGTCGCTGATTTTGATTGGTGCGCCTGCGGCGGCACGCATGTGCGCGCCACGGGCGAAATTGGCACGATCCACATCAGCGGCTGGGAAAAGCGTCGTGGGCAGATACGCGTCGAGTTCCTGTGCGGCTGGCGTGCTGTGTGCGACCATCGCGCTCACAGCATCATCGCTCAGAAGCTAACCGGAACATTGACCATAGCATTTGACGAGACGCCCGACGCTATAGGTCGCTTGTTGGATGCGCAGAAAGCCACTCAGCGCCAGGTCGACGAATTGCGCAAACGCTTGATAGCCTGCGAGCTGCCTCAGTTGGCCAGCCAGGCAGAAGTGATTGGCGATGTACGGGTGTTATGCTGCGTATTGGACGGGTACGACGCCAGCAACATGCGGTTCGTTGCGCAGAGTCTCGCGCAGGAGCCGGCCATGGTGGTATTGTTGGCCGTCGCCGACCCATCGCCGCAGCTTTGCTTTGCCCGCGCCGAGGGCGTTGAAGCCGATATGAGCCAGTTGTTGCGCTCCGTCCTTAATCCCTTGGGCGGTAAGGGTGGGGGCAACGCCCGCCTAGCGCAAGGCGGCGGGATTAGCATTGAACAGCTTGGCTTGGCGCTAGACCATGCTCGGCGACAAATTGAATCGCGTTAGGGGCCATTGGGAGGGGAAAGGGTGCTCAAAGAGCTGGTTCCTGGTATCTGGCTGGAAGCAAGCTACGAAAGCGGCAACGTCGGAGTGATCGAAAGCGAACGAGGGGTGCTTTTGGTGGATCCGCCAATGCGGCAGGCCGACGCTCAGGCGTTGCAGGTGAACTTGCGGGCATTGGGCCTAACGACGATTTATGGCATTGTCAACACTGACTACCACCCCGACCATTTCCTGGGCAACGCCTTTTTTATGCCCACGCGCATTCTGGGCCATGAACTAGCAGCTAAATCCATCGCCAAGTACGAAACCACACCCGACCAGGTGGGCAATCCTTATCCGACTGAAGATGCTGTCGAAGATGTCGCTCAAGTCGAGGTCTGCTCCCCCGAGATCACTGTTAGCGACCGGCTCACGCTCTACCTCGGCGAACGCCAAATCGAGGTGTTGTATTTGGAAGGACATACCGCCGCCTCACTGGGAGTCTATCTACCACGAGAGCGCATTCTGTTCGCTGGCGACAATATGACTCACTATGAGCACCCCGTGATGTACCAAGCCAACTCGGCGGCTTGGGTCGAGACATTGAACCGCATGTTGGCAATGGATATCGAGATCGTTGTGCCCGGCAGCGGCGAACCCTGTGGCAAAGAAGCAATCGAGCCTTTGATGCGTTATATCATCGAAATGCGCCAAAAGGTCGAGACTCTTTTCCTGAGCGGAGCCAGCCGTCGCGAGTGTGTGGATAAGGTAGGCATGTTGGATTACTTTGACTTTCCTGAGGATCAGGCTACAATCATCAAGCGACGCAGGCGGGGGAACGTAGAGCGCGTCTATGCAGAAATTCGCGGCGCTCATCGTCGCCATTAGCTGCATTTGTTTCTCTTGGTCAGCATCTCACAACTACGAGCCGTCATGTTGATTATTCCTAGTGGATCAAAATCCGCTCTTGATGATTATTTCAGCGCCTCTTCGGTCGAAGAAGCGTTGGCCTATCTCGTGACCCATCGCGATGAAGCCCAGTTGTTGGCTGGGGGTACCGATCTGATGCCTCGTTTGCAGCGCGGCGAAAATACACCTCGACGATTGGTGGATGTTTCGCGTATCTGTAACCTTCGTCGCATCAATCGGCAAGGTAACTATGTCATCATAGGCGGCGCTGTGACTTTGGCTACCCTGGCGCAGCACGAGATGATCCGCCAGTTCTCTCCTCTCTTGTGCGAAGCAGCCAGCCAGATGGCTACGCCGCAGGTGCGACACCTGGCCACGTTAGCGGGCAATGTGGCTACAGCTTGGGGAAGCGCGCCTGGCTCGGTGGCGCTGACGGCGCTTGACGCCGAGGCCGAGATCGCCAACTTTACCGGTTTACAGTGGCTTCCTGTTGAATCGCTCTTTGTGCGTAGCGGCGTCTCGCGGATAGATAGCGGCGCCGAAATGATTACGGCTTTTCGCTTCCGCCCGCTACAGGCTGACCAAGTCACATCCTGGGGACGAATCGCCCCTTCTAGTCGGGGAGAGCGTTCCCCCCTCGCCCTGGCCATGTTGCTGACGTTGGAACCCGACCATCGAACCATCTCTTGGGCGACCATTAGCCTCGGATGGGAGCACGCAACGCCCACACATGTGGTCGAGGCTGAGACAGAGTTGGGCGGCCGCTCACTCGACGATGTGCGTGCGCGCGAAACCCTGGCCAAAATCCTCGCCGAGCACCTGACGCAGTTAGCCAAACAAGTCGAAGCCAAGCCGTCGTTCTCGCGCCAAGCATTCACGACATTGGTCAAGCAAGTATATGATCGCGCTTGTGTGAACACCCCGATCGTCGAGCGCGAGGTCGCCTATGCAGGCGCCCAAATTTAAGCGGGCGCACCCCACTAATCTCGGCTCCGCTGGCATCTATATCCATATCCCTTTTTGCAAACGCAAATGCGCGTATTGCGATTTTGCCTCTTACACTGATCTGGAATTCCTCTTTAACACCTATACAGAGGCTATATGCGCCGAGATTGAGCGTGAAGCAAGTTCATGGGAAATGGTTTGCTTTGATACGGTTTTTATCGGCGGCGGTACGCCAACCCTTTTTCCCGCCCCGATGATCGTCACCCTCATGAACCATTGTCGACGCTATCTGACAGTCACGCCCAACGCCGAAATCACCATCGAGGCCAACCCAGGGACGATCTCTCCGGCAGATTTACGCACCTTGCGCTTAGCGGGAATCAATCGCCTCAGCCTGGGCGTACAGAGCTTACACGACGACGAGTTGCGCCTCTTGGGGCGCATCCATACTGCCCAAGAAGCGCTGGAGGCTTTTCGTCTGGCTCGCGAGGCAGGATTCCCCAACATCAACCTCGACTTGATCTATGGCCTCCCCAGCCAAACGCTGGGGCGATGGCGCGAGACGCTGGAGAACGTCATCGCCTTGCGCCCCGAGCATCTTTCGCTGTATGCCTTGACGTTGGAGGAAGGCACGCCATTGATCGAGCGGGTCGAGGCCGGCGAGTTGCCCGCGCCCGACGATGATTTGGCCGCCGATATGTACGAGGCCGCCGAGGCGTTATTAGCCCACGCCGGCTATACGCATTACGAAATCTCGAATTGGGCGCGCCGTTCGACCCAAGATCGAGAAGGCGAAATCCCTGCCTTGGCTTGCCAACACAACCTGAAGTACTGGCGCAACGAGCGTTATCTAGGTCTAGGGGCTGCCGCATACTCGTTCGATGGTTGGCGACGCTACGCTAATTCTCGCGACCCGGCGGGTTACGTCGCACGAATTACATCGAGGCAGGCGGGCAAAACTGAAAGCGAGGAGTTGACCTCCGAGGGGCGCATGGGCGAAACGATGATGCTGGGTCTGCGCTTGATGGTAGGTGTGTCGTGGAACGAGTTCGCGCAACGCTACGGCATCGACCTGGCTGAGGTTTATGGGCGCGAAATTGACGAACTGGTTGACGCGGGTCTGCTCCAGCGCGACGATCGGGGTGTGCGCCTGACGCCCCGAGGACGACTGCTGGGCAACCAGGTTTTCGCCGCTTTCCTGCGCTGAAAGCAAAACACCGGAGAGAGATTCCCCGGTGTTTTCGTGAACGATCAGCCTCTGAGAATCGTCCTTTTGGCGGCGATTTGCGCGCGCACTTGCTTGAGATGCGCGGCCAGTTCGTCGTGATGCTGTTCCAGATCGGTCACATATTGATCCAGCGTCTTGATGAAAGCATCGGTTAGCAAACCGCGATGCGCCTCTAGCACGGCATTGGTGCCGTCGGGATAGTCGGCCCGCAAAAGCTTGTTGACGAGGCGCACATCGGGGGGCAGTTTCTCCTCGATGACGTTGATGGCAGTTTCCAGAATCGTGGCCAATTTCTGGGCGCGCTGCGTATCCTGGCGCTGCTCACTCAAAGCCTGGAAACGAGCAAGCACGCCGAAAAAAGCTTGATCCATCTCATTGATGTGCTCGCGTACCGCCGTTTCCAGATCGGCGGCCTCGGAGAGAGTCATCACCAACAGAGCAGCTTGATCCTCGGCCTCGCGAACGCGCTTGCCCTGTGATTCCAGTTCGTCAAAGACGCGGGTGCGCAGATCAGTCAGTCTAGTTACGGTCTGTTGGTCGCCGGCGCGCTCTGCCGCTTCGATTTTGGCTGTAAGCGCCTGGAAAAAGCCATAATCGAGCCGGGGGCGATTCAATGCGATGGCGGCGCTCCATTCGGCGCCAGGTTTGGCTTGCTCCAAGAGTTTGATCAGGTCATCCACGGATGCGCTCTGAGGCGCAGCGGTCGGCGCCGAAAGATTCACGCGCTCCAGCAGCTTGCCCCGCAGCGTTTCTAGCGCCCCAGCGCGCTCCTCATCTCCGTCCTCGCGATGAGCATCTATCGAGTCGCTCAACATCAAAAAGAACTCGTAATCCAACTCATCTCGGTGCTCCACAACCAGCGCATCCAGGGTCTTGTCGTCTTCCACTGCCGCCAGCAGAGAATTGATCAGCCGGATCTTGGCCCGACGTTCTTCCAGAAACGCTTTGCTGATCCCGTCGGCCTCTAGAATCGTGTCCAGCAACGTCTCAAAGGTCAGAGCGCTTTTGGGTTGCAGAAAGTATGCTTTGCGTTTTTCTTCAGGCAGGGCGTTCATTACCATCTGCACCAGCCTACCAATAAACTGCTCCTGCTCTTGGGCCGACATGCTCAACGCATTGGGCACAAAAGAGATCAACAACTCTTTGGCGGGGTCGTGATATAGCAAAGGCGCGCTCAAAACGCCGCCGCTGCCGCAGTTCGGGCAACGGGCGTAGTTGATCTCGCCCCGCAGGAGCTGTTCCTTCAATTCGGGGTTCTCGCCCACATCAACGATGGTGTGCAATTGGGCAACAAAGCGAGTGTTACATTGCGGGCAGTTCACTTGGGTGGGCATGGGAGGAAAAGGCATAGCGTTCACTCCTTGGTTGATCTAGTGCGCGCGAGCAGCTAGGATACGGTCGAGCAACGCACGCGGATTGCTCACCGTGACAGCATGAGCTTGCGCCGCGTCGAGGCCGGCGCCAGCCGCTACGCGCTGGGCAAAAGCAAGCGTAGGGAAATCATCCGGCTCATGAGAGTCGGAATTCACTACCATCAAAGCGCCGGCCTGCAAACATGTCTGCGCCACGTGGCCGTTAGTGAGCGAATGGCCTTTGCGCGTGGTGATCTCGATGTAACAACCGCGCGCCGCAGCGATGCGCGCTTCTGCAAGCGTCAAAAAACCAGGATGGGCGAGGATATCCACATCGGGGCATTCCACGGCGGCGCGATCTGTACCCGGCGCTACCGGCTCAACAATCGTCTCGCCGTGCACAACGACGATCTCTGCGCCCCAAGTCTTGGCTTGGCGCGCGAGCTTGGCGATGCTGCCGGGCGCCACGTGGGTCAACTCGACGCCCACCACCAGCTTGGTCGCAAAGTCGGTGGATTGCTCGCGCAACACACGCTGTAGGCTCTCGATGATCGCGCCCATGTTGCTGGCGTCGGCATGGTCGGTAATGGCCAGCGCCTCGAAATCGAGCATCGTCACTCGACGCAGCATCTCGGAAGGCAACAACACACCATCGCTCAAGAAAGAATGGCTGTGAAATTCGATTCGTTTGGGTTCAGTCATGATAGCATCTCGATGGTCAGGATAGGAGCATCGTCAAGCCGAAATACGTGGCTCGACGAGCCGCGTCACTTTGGTCTCGTGACGCATAGTGCTGACGAACTGCTCGATCTCAGAATCCCAGAACTCGATCACCAAGATCGCGTCGTGCATCCGCCCACCGGCGCGGCGCACCACCAGACCCTCAACGGTCTGATGGCCGCGCCGGAACGCGACCTGCTCGCCGATAGTAACTGCTTCGGCTTTGAGGCGCGTTTCGGTGGCGCTGGGGACAATGCCATCCACCGGCTCGCACAGGTCGTCCTCAGCGGCGACGATAGCTAGGCCCGTGACGATGCTAGTGAATGGGTCGGCGATGCGCACCTTTTCGGAGCCGCATACACGCCGCACGAGATTCTGTACCACTGGTACTAGCGAGGAGCCGCCAGTCATCAGAATGGCGTCAAGATCCTGAGGCGACCAGTGCGCCTCGCTCAGAGAGGCGAGCAGACCTTTTTCGATTTCGACCAGATGATCGGCGATAGCCTCGACAAACGCAGCGCGGGTTACTTGCTCATCGAGTTGCAAACCATTCTCTTGCATGACGATGCGCGCCGAAGCCTGATCGGAAAGAGTGATCTTGGCCGCTTCGATGCGCTGGAACAATAAAAACCCCAACCCCTGTCGCACCAAAGTTTGCAGGTTCTCGACAGTCCGAGGCGTATTGCTCTGTCGCTTGATGGCCGCGATACGCGCAGCGTTGGCTGGCGAAGCCAGCATTGGGATCGTTTGCCAATGCAAGAGGGGCGCGAGCAAGTTGGGTGGAAAGGGCAAATGCTTGGGGCCAAGCGTAGTGCCCAGGCCAAAGTGCTTGAGGAGCGCATGCCCCATAATGGCGCTATCGAAATCGTCGCCGCCGATCAGAATGCCGCGCGTACCAATGATCTCGGGGGTGCTGTCGGCCATCACGCGGGCCAACGCCAGATCGAGCGTACCGCCGCCGAAATCGAACACCATCGCGCGGCTGCCGGCGGGCAAAGCGCGATGCAAATGTCGCGCCGCGGCCACAGGCTCGAACTCGAGAGCCGCATGTGTAAAACCAGCCAGATGGGCGGCAGCTAACATGCGCTCGTGCGCTACTTGGTCAACTTGTTCTGAGGAAAGATCGGAAGGGCGCTCACTAGGCGCATACGTCACGGGCCGACCAATTACCGCCGCGCGCACCGGCTCGCCGAGATAGGCTTCGGCGCGCTCACGAATATAGCGCAGCACCAAAGCGATCAATTCCTCAATGGCGTAATAGTGGTCATAAATAGTCGTGCCGTGAAAATTAGGGTCGCGCAAGCCCGTCTTGAGCGACTGGAACAAGCGCGCCGGCGTATCTAGGTCTTCATCTTCGCCCGAATCTGAGACAATAACTAGGCCATGCTCTGATTCGACAAATTCGCTCTCTTCCAACTCTTCTGCAAAGGCCGAGGTCAGCTCGCGCAGATCGGTGAACTTGTAGCGGATGGGAGTCTCGCGCGTGAGACGCAGATAACGCTCTACCGCCGCGCGGCCAAAGTACGTCTCATGATCCCTGGTGATACAGATCATCGAAGGCAGGATCGTCCGTTCCCCTTCGAGTGGGATAAGCTCGGTCGCCCCGTTGCGATAGATCGCCGCGCTACAATTGGTGGTGCCGAAATCAATACCGATCGTGAGCATGAATCTCGCGCCTTTATGCCGGGGTGCAATTCCATCTTGGATAGGAAATCATAGCCTAGTT
>CAZYPJ010000110.1:0-11902 GCA_964649365.1 uncultured Anaerolineales bacterium
CGGAGCGGCGGGGTTGTTCTTTGGTAGGGCGCCGCCTCCCAACCTTGGGGCGGCTGCGGCATGGCTCTTGACGAGGTTGGGAGCCATCGTCTTGGGCAGCGCTATCTCGACGCTGATGTCCATCTCACTGCTGTGGACCATCGCCGGCGACGGCGTTGCTCGCTTGGTGGCGACGTTAGCGACCATGCTCTCGGGTTCCGTCATCCCTTTGCCGCTGTTTCCCGATTGGTCGCAACCGATCCTAAATGCGCTGCCTTTTCGCGGGTTGATGGACGTGCCGTTCCGCTTTTACCTGGGGCACTTGCCGCGCTGCCGACTGCGGCCCGAGCTGGGCTTGCAATTGGCCGGGACGGCGGCGCTGGTGGGGCTAGGCCGTCTGATCCTCGCGCGCGGCGCGCGCCGCCTGGTTGTTCAGGGAGGGTGAGGTGTTCGATACCATTCGGCTCTATCTGCGCTATGCCAGCATCTCGGTGCGCAGCCAGATGCAATATCGCGCCTCGTTCATCATGCTCACAGCGGCTCACTTTCTGGTGACAGGCATCGAGTTCCTGGCCATCGCCGCGCTGTTCGACCGCTTTGGCAGCTTGAAAGGCTGGGTGCTGGCCGAGGTGGCGCTATTCTATGGCATCGTCAACATCGCCTTTGCCTTTGCCGACGGCATGGGGCGCGGCTTTGACGTATTCGCCGGCATGGTGAAATCGGGCGAGTTCGATCGCCTGCTGCTACGCCCGCGCAGCACGGCGCTCCAAATCGCCGGCCGCGAGCTGACCCTCTTTCGCGTGGGGCGCTTGAGCCAGGGGCTATTCGTGCTCTTGTGGGCGGCGGCGCGGCTCCATATCGCATGGACATTGCCGCGCATCGGCTTGACGGTGTTCGCAGTTGTTGGCGGGGCGTGCTTGTTTATCGGGCTATTTGTGTTGCAAGCCACCATGTGCTTTTGGACCACCGAGTCGCTCGAAATCATGAACACCGTCACCTATGGCGGCGTGCAAACGGCGCAATATCCGCTGACGCTCTACCGCGACTGGTTTCGCAGCTTTTTCACCTACATCGTGCCGCTGGCTGCGATTACCTATTTCCCGGCGCTGGCCATCCTGGGGCGGCCCGACCCATTGGGCACGTCGGTCTGGTTCCAGGCGGGCGCGCCGCTCATCGGTGTAGCGTTTCTGGTGGGGGCGCTGCAAGTGTGGCAGCTCGGCGTGCGCCATTATCGTTCGACCGGGAGCTAACTAGAGCTTACTCGGAGCGCCACCTTCCAGGCGGCGTGCGCCAACATTCTGCTGGCGCTCCGAACATATGGAGAAACAAGTGGAATATCCTTATCGCGCTATCTTGTTTGATTTCGATTATACCCTGGCCGATTCGTCGCGCGGCATCGTCACTTGTGTGAACCATGCCCTCGCAGCGATGGGGCTATCGAGCGTTGCAGCAGAACAGATCCATCCTACCGTGGGTTTGCCGCTGGAGGTGATGTTCACACGCTTAGTTCCTGCCGAACCTGCAACGCGCGCCGCCGAGTTCAAACGCTATTTTGTGGCCCACGCCGACGAGGTGATGAACCCGCTCACCGTGCTTTTTCCAGGCGCCGCCGAGACCATCCGCGACCTGCGCCGTCGCGGTCTAGCGCTGGGGATCGTCACGACCAAGTTTCGCTATCGCATCGAGGGCGTCATGCAGCGTGAGGGCCTGTTGGATGCTTTTGGCGCCATTATCGGCGCAGAGGATGTAGCGCGGCTCAAACCCGCGCCCGATGGATTGTGGTTGGCCTGCCAACTCCTGAGCAGTGCGCCCGACGCGACCCTCTATGTGGGCGACAGCCCTACCGACGCTGAGGCGGCCCAGCGCGCGGGGCTGCCGTTTGTGGGAGTGCGCTCGGGCGTCACCAGCGCTGAGGCGTTCGCGCCCTTTGGCCCATTGGCCGTCTTGCCGGCGGTGAGCAATCTGCCCGCCTGGTTCGATCTTTTGTCGCCCGCGCCGAATGCGCCTTATAAGTCAATAAATCTTTGACGAACGTTCCCGTCTGTGGTAATATAGAAGGCACTGTGGGCGAATAGCTCAGTTGGGAGAGCGCTTCCCTTACAAGGAAGATGTCACGGGTTCGAGTCCTGTTTCGCCCACCATTTCTCAAGGCCTCGGCCTTTGCGTGCGAGGCCTTGGTTACGTTTTATCGGCCTGGACGGGCCAACTCTAATCAGAATCTATAGGGGGAGGACGACATGGCCGCTGTGCGCAAGCTCAAAACGCAGACGGAGGCCTTTTGGCGCGACGAGTATCAGATTTCGGATAGCGACCTGGATTTGGTCGCCGGTGTGATTCTGGAAGCAGGCAAGCCGCAGCGATTGGATACGCTCGTTGCGACCGTCATCATGCGCCGCTATCAGCGCGAAAAAGAGGCCATGACGCGCCAGGCCAAGAGCGGCCAGCTCTACCAGCCGAAAGGTACGTACCAGATAGGGCAAGAGGTCATTTTCTCGGCGCTAGGCTATGCCGTGGGGCGCGTGACGGATGTGCGCCAGGGCCATAACCCCAAATATGGCGAATTTCAAGTGATCCGCGTGCTCTTTGAAAATGAGCTGGAGCGCGAATACGCTGCCGCTTTTGATCACCCCCATCCGCTGAACCGTCCGCTGGAAGAACTGCTGGGCAGCGCCGATCCTGCCGTGAGTGAAAGTGAGATGGTGCGCCTATTCGAGCATTATGTGGCGCGTCGGCTGGAACCGGCTCTGGAATCAAACTCTGAATTCGTCTATTTCGACGGCGTCTGGTTCTTGCGCGAGCTATTGCCTGAAATCCATGTCGGCCATCTCAACCTGGCCGAAGCCATGATCTATGAAGCTGGGCATCCTCTCGTAGCTCGTGAGATGCTGGGCGAGCTAGATTTGCCCGCTGCCAGCTCCAGCGAGGCGCAGCTTTTCGCCCTCAACCATGCCCTGGGCAAGGACGAGCGCTTTGATAACGTTAGCCTCAGCGATGAACCCGTGTGGTACCTCAGGGCGTTGGAGCCGGCGGCGGTGGCCAAGCGCCCCGATGTGCTCAAGCCCGCGTTCCGCGCTGCGGGCGGCGAATACCTGGGCATCACGCTGCTCGACTTTGTCGAGGAAGTCGGCGATGAGCTGGATGATGTCGAATCGCTGACTCTGCGACAACCGGAAGGGATCCAGTTTGAAGTCAACTTCCCGCACCTCTACGCTGGCACAATGCCCGCTACACAACGGTTTTTGCGACTATTGCCCCCTACATCGGGCCATCACCTGTCGCTGACGATGGTGGATGACAAGACGGGGCAGCGTTATGAAGTATGGGCCGTGCCCGATGAGCGTTATATTTGCGGTTTGAGTAACTGGTACACCGCTGTTGGCATGTGCGTGGGTGGGCAGGTCTCGGTCTCGCCCGCTGGCGCGCCGTTGACGTTTTCCATTTCGGCGCAGCCCATCCGCAGCAAAAAGACCGAATGGGTGCGCTCTGCCTCGGTGAGCGACGAGGGCCTGGCCTTGCAGATGCAGCGCAGCGCCATCGGCGTCAAATGCGACCGCAACACCTTTGTGGATGTGCCCGATCGCGAAGCTATCGCCCGCTTGATGGCGCAGACTGAAAGAGCGCAGCTTTCGCTCACCTCGCTTATCCGCACCGCCTTTGAGGAATTGGCCAAGCTTAGCAGCCGGGGTATCGTCCACGCCAAGAGCATCTACTCGGCGGTGAACCTGATGCGCCGGTCTGGAACTGTGCCCATTTTCGCCGAATTGACGCGCCATGCTTGCTACGACCCGGTGGGCGATGGCTCTTGGGCCTACGACCCCTCGCTGGCAGGGCAGCTCTATCGCACGCCCGACGAGATGCGCGAGCGCCCGTTTTCCAAACGACAAGACTTGATCCGCGATCAAGTGGTCCAATACCTGGGCAGATAGGGAGGAGACCATGCCGCTCAAGTGGCAGCGCCCCACCGTGGAAACCAAGTTTCACATTGATCTCGAGTGGTGGAGCGAAAACCACCGTGACATCCATACCTTTATGCGCGAGGTGTTGTGCGACGAGTGCCGCCAGCATTTTGCCGACTATGAGGGGCAGGGTGAAATAGATTGGGTGGATGACCAGACGGGCGAGGTGAACCGTGTGGATGCCCTATGGCACACCATCAGGACGTGTTGTAGCCTGAAACAGGGATATATCGCGCCGAATACGCCGGTGGTGGACGCGGTTTTTCGCACCTTTTTGGCCAACGGCAACAAGCCGCTTTCGATTAACGAGCTATACGAAATCCTCGATCGTCGCCCCCCGGCCACATTGTTGCGCTTGTTGACGGCGGGCGAAGTGTACATGGGGATTCGCCCGGCGAAATAGCCTGCTTTCCGGCCCAAGATAATACAGGGGCGTGAGAGGATTGGTGTGCGCCAACCCTCTCGCGCCCCCTTTTCGTTGTTTCTGGCAGCGACCAGGTTAGTCGTTAATCTGCGGCACAGGGCCGAGTGCGGGTATTGGCGCCCGCTTAGCCTGAGCCTGCTCTGCGCCAGCGACCATCGGCGCATGCATCTCGCCCATGCCCAGGCCGTTCATGTGCTCGCGCGTGGGCCAGCCAGTGGCCGGATCCCAGCCCAGCAAGCGGTAATAATCTTCCATCACGGGGGTGAACTGAACCCGATCCAGAGCATAGCGTTTGTCGAGCAGCGGGCTTTGCCAGTTTTCCAGGTATTCAAACGAGGGCAACGTCAGCTCGTCCATCTTGCGGTCGCGCCCCCAATGGCGCACAGCAAGCGCGCGCTCCATGGTGTACACGCGCTCTGCCGCCCGGTTGAACTCACCTTCCGTCCAGCTAACCCCTGTGCCCGCTTGGAATAGATGGTATTCCATCGAGGGGCCTTCGATCTCGCCCAGACGACAGTAATGATCGGGCGAGTTGGCGGTATAGATCATCGGGAAAACGCGGTCGTCGGTGGGCAGGCAATCTTTCATTACCGAATGCTTCATGTGGAAAAAGCCGGGGACGGCTTTGGCCTGATAGCCGCTGTAGGGATCGAGCGATGCGGGGTCGCCATAGATGCGCTGGGCGATAGCGCGCATATGATCCCAGGTGATCTCGTACTTGCCGCTCACCATGCCGAATTGGCTAAAGGGGCCACAATACATCACGCCCTCGACATAGCCGTGACCGCTGGGGATGGGGTCGCGTGTATCGGTCAGCCATTGCAGCGCTGCTACCAGCCAGAAAGGATAGACGATATAGTTCGACCAGGAGCCGTGGCCATCCCAATGCCCGGCGTGCCCCCAGGCAGTGTAATAGCGCCGCACCAGGTCGGTCCCTAATCCCAATTGGTTGGCCGCCGCCAGGCCGCCGTTGGCGAGGGCTTCGCCCATGCCTTCGCGATAGGCCATCGCGCGCAGGAATTCGGCCCAGAATTGCGGCGAGCGCCAGTCCATCTTGAGGCCGTTCATCTCTGAGATCAAGCCGGCGTTCTGACATGCCTCCAGCCAGGGAACCGTGCCGAGAATGATATCCCACTGGTTAAGACCATAACGGTTCGAGAGCACGTTCATCTCGAATCCGCCGCGAAAGCCCAAGTTCCAATCGAACACGCCGCCATAGGAGATCTTGCCGCCCTCGCCTAGGCCGCGAAAGATCGAGCCGACGCACGTCCAGTGGCCGCTCCAAGTGCGATCTTGAGTCACGCCGGGCACATCCTTGTAGTAATAGTTGCAAGGCGACGGGCATGATTCGGTGCAAGCATAGGCTTGCACGCTGCCCGATCCTTCGGCGGCGAGTTGCTCGTTGACGCGACGAACGCGGTCGCGGATGGGGCGAATGGAGCGCGCTTCCTCGCCCACCAATTGAACCAATTCGTTCAACCGTTCTGGATCAGCCACGGCGACTTGACCCGCGCCAATGGCCGAGATCGCCTTGAGCTTTTTCGATCCCATCACCGCGCCAAAGCCGCCGTTGCCGGTGGCCGAGGAGGAGGCCGTTTGAATCGTAGCGATGGCCCCCAATCGTTCGCCGGCCGGGCCAATGACCAGCGACTTGGCGCCCTTGCCATCGCGCGTTTCCAACGCTTCCAGCGCGTCCATCGTATCAAGGCCCCAGAGGTCATCGGCAGGGAGGATGCTCACTTCATCGTCGCGGATGAGCAGGCGCACGGGCGATTTGGCGGCGCCAGTGATAATCACCCCATCATAGCCGGCGCGACGAAGTTCGCCGCCGAAATGCCCGCCGATGTTGGCCCGTGTGAACCAGTGATAAGGCCAACCTTGCGGGCTAAAGGCGCTGACATTGGTGCGCCCGGAATAGGGCGAGCGCGTGCCGGTGAGCGCGCCGGCGAAAATCATCAAAGGATTAGCCGGATCGAAGGGATCTACCGGCTGGGGGTATTCTTCCCAAGCGATGCGCGCGGCCAACCCCCGCCCGCCGAGATAGTCGGGCACATAAGGGGCGGTCTCTTGTGTGGAGGCAGTCTGGTTGCTCAGATCAATGCGTAGAATCGTGTTCGTCCACCCGTGTAACGGGCGATGGTGACGAACCTTGAACGTGACGGATCTCATCGAGTTTCTCCTTACGCCGTAACAGGATGTACAACTGTGGGGATGATAGGGCGCGGCGCGCTTCTTGTCAATCGGTTTGCCCTGATCGGTTTGGCCCAACGCTTGGCAGGTCGTTGGATTTCGTGTATCATTCCGCAGCAACCCGATCCATTGGGGAAGGTGTGTGGGCATGGATACAGAGTGGAGCGGCGCCTCATTGCTTTCGGGCGCACAGGACGCAGTCGCCTGGGAGCGGGCCGGCAAAGAAATTGAGGCCAACCGTTGCGGCGATCTGATCGTGCGTGTGTTGGATGCACATGGCCAACCGTTGCACGGCATCCCTGTGCGCTATGACCAGCGCACCCACTCGTTTCGTTTCGGCGCGCACTATCCCTATCACGCGGCGACTTACGATCTGCTACAGGCGGCGGGCATTAATGCGGCGACTCTGTGGCTGGGCTGGAAACATGTTCAACCCGAGCCGGGATTGTTCAATTGGACCTATCTCGAACGGGTGTGGAACCCGGCGGCCCTGTCGCAACGCGGGTTGCGGCTCACAGCGCACGCCCTCAACTGGTTCAAGCCTGAATGGAGCGTCATGCCCGCCTATTTGGCGGCGACCGCGCCCGCTGATTTGCCCCGCCTCGCATATGAGCATGTGGCGGCCATCGCTCGACGCTGGGCGCCCTACATCGAAACCTACGAGTTGGTCAACGAGCCGTTCTGGGTGGATGCTCACGCCATTCCGATGGAGATCAACGATATGGTGCGCCTCTGCCACGCGACAGCGTTGGCTGTGCGCGATGTATCGCCCCAGGCGCGTCTCGAGATCAACTTTGCCGAGTTTGCCCGCACGCCCAGCTATCATGTGCGCCCTTGCGATTTCATCGAGGCCATGAATCAGGCCGATATCCCCTATGATAGCATCGGTTTGCAGGCGTTCGATAACGGCTATTCCATCTCCGAGCCGCCTGTTTTCTATCGCACGAAAACACTGGCCGGGATGATTCAGGCGTTGCGCCAATACTCTACCAAAGGCAAAACGCTGCACGTTTCGGCGCTGGCTGCGCCATCAGGGCCGCCGCCGATCAAAGCGCCGCGTCAATTCAAGTTGCGTTATGGCGATTGGAGCGAAGAGACCCAAGCCCGCTACCTCGATGCAGCCTATACGTTGCTGTTTGCCCAGCGCGAAGTCGAGGGCATCACCTGGTGGTGCCCGGTAGATGGGCGGCTCTCGTATATTGCGGAAGGCGGTCTGTTGCGCGCCGATCTGACCCCCAAACCTTCTTATGAGGCGCTGCGCCAGTTCATCGCGCGTCACACTAGCCAAGGGCAAAAGTACACCGACGTCGAAGGCCGAGCGGTGATTCGTGGCTATGCCGGCGAGTACGAGATCACCATCGGCGCCGGCGCTGTGGGCAAGCCGATTAGGCACACTATCGAAGCGCGCGTCGTCACCGACCGCACCATCGTGCTCGCTCATAATTCCTGAATCCACCATGACAATCCATCTCGCTTCTGCTCTGTTTTCTATCTTGTTGCTGACGGGTATCTGTGGCCCTGGGCCGCGAGTTGGTCATGCGCTTGCCTACCACGCCCAGTATGGCGTGTTGGTGCTCTATGGCGGCTACGACGCCGCTATGATCCCCCAGGGCGATACCTGGTTGTACGACGGCCAGGTTTGGCGTTATACGCGCTCGGCGAGCAATCCACCTGCGCGGGCCAATCACGCGATGGCCTATGACGCCGGACGCGGCGTGGTGGTGCTCTATGGCGGGGTGCGGGCTGACGGCGAGTTGCTAGGCGATACCTGGGAGTTCGATGGCGTTGCTTGGCGGCAGGCGGCTGTATCTGGTCCGCCGGCGCGCTCTGAAACCGCGTTGGCCTATGATGCAGCGCGCGGCGTATGTGTCCTCTATGGCGGGCAAGCGCAGGCTACGTTGCCGCTCAGCGATACCTGGGAATATGATGGTTTCGCCTGGCGACAAGTGATAACAAACCACTCGCCGGGCGGGGTCGTGGCTGGGTCGGGGTTGCGCGACCACGCGATGGCTTATGACGCCGCGCGTGGGGTCGTGCTGTTGTTTGGCGGCGACGACAGCGTCAATGACAGCGGCAACACCTGGGCTTATGATGGCGATGATTGGGCGCAGCAACCGACCTGGGCCTCGCCATTTCCGCGCCACGGCCACGCGATGGCTTATGACGCCGCGCAACAGCGTGTCATCGTACACGGCGGCTGGCATAACGGCCCTCTAAGCGACGCCTATTTCTGGGCGGGAGACCGCTGGGTTCTGCTGGATGCGCAGGATACCCGCCCGACGGGGCGCAGCGGCCACGCGATAGCCTACGATGCTGTCTCCGAGTCGCTGACGCTCTATGGCGGGCTGGGTGCCGCTGGGCAACCCCTAACCGATATGTGGGCGCTCGACGCGCAGGGGTGGCGTGAATTGGCGCCCAATATCTGCATCGGCGGTTTGTATCTGTCGTATGTGCAGCGTTAAAACGCAATTTCGCAGAGCTTGCGCGCCTAAGGTTCACATGTTATAATTCGGCTTATCTGGTTTGATGCGCACTGACGGATCATGCAGCCTCGTGGCGAAAGCGACGCCTGTGACCATGTCATCTGACCGCTCCGCCGATAGCAAGACCCCAGGCCCCAGCCGGCGCGCAACTCAATTGCGCGCTTTGTTGGACGACGGCATTGCCGCTGCGCAACGAGGCCAGGTCGAGCGCGCTCGACGTTTGTTCGAGGGCGCTCTGGCGATCGATGGCTCGAACGAAGATGCCTGGTTGTGGCTCGGCGCCATGGCCCAGGATCGGGAGCTGGCTCGCGCCATCTATCAGCGCGTACTCGTCGCTCACCCCGAAAGCGCTCGCGCTCGCGAGGCCTTGCGCTGGCTCGATCAGGTGCAAGCCGATTCCCAAGCGCCATCTGCGCCGCCAGCGGAAGAGGGCGAGGAAACCCTCGACGACCTGACCGCCGCCGAGATCGCTGAACCTGCTGCGCATCTAACCGCCGGCCAGGTCGCAGTGGGCGCCGAGCAGGCGCTGGAAGGCCCAGCTTTGTTCGTCCCTCCCTGGGAGATTGGCGCGCCAATTCCAGTGCTGGAGAGCACTCGGCCCGAGACGCCCGATCCAGTTTCTGATCAAGATCCAACCCCAGGCCAGGATGTGGGGGAAGATCCGATGGCGGATCAAGCCGTTGCGCCCCAAGAGACGCCGCCCCAGTTCACTTTGCCATATCTGGCCGATGGGCAGTCGCCTCGCCCAATAGAATCAGAGGCGGGCGCTTCGGACGAAAAGAGTGCGCCATCGGAAGATCGGGCCACTATTGAATCACTCGCCCAGGAACCTGACCAGGTTGAGCCTGGCTACGTACAAGCCGGCGATGCCGCAGAGCGATCAGCCGAGCTTGGCGCCGAACTCTTGCCCCTTGAGGAGATCACCGTGCCGGATACGCAAGCTACACCTACACCTGAAACCAGCCAATCTTCTGCTGCTACTGTGCAAGCCCAATCATTCGAGCCGTTGACGCCGCGCCCCGTGCGCCTGCTGCGCCATGGTCTGATGCTGGCCATGCTGGGTTTCGTGTTGCTGGGGTCGTTAGGCATGATCGCCATGTTGGGCAGCCAATCGCGGGCCGACAAGGTGCGCCTGGCGCTGGGCGTCATCACCGATACACCCACCGTCACGCCGACCTACACCATCACGCCGACGCCTACCGCGACGCCGACCGCGCCGCCGACCCTGCCCTTCCCGCCTAGCCCGACGCTTTCGCCCACGCTCACCCTCACGCCGTCGCCTACTAGCACGCCCAAATGGGTGACCAAGACCTATTTGCCGTTGCCGTTGGAGGAAAAGTGGATCGAGGTGGATTTGGGCAATCAGAAGCTCAAAGCCTACGAAGGCGCAGAGGTGGTATTCGAGACCGAGATTTCGAGCGGCAAGGCGCACACCCCCACACTGGTGGGCAAGTTTCGTATCATGCGCAAGTTCGAGTCGCAGCTCATGAGCGGGCCTGGATACTATTTGCCGGGCGTGCCCTGGGTAATGTACTTTTACGGCGGCTATGCCCTGCACGGCGCCTATTGGCACGACAAATGGGGCACGCCCACCAGCCACGGCTGCGTCAACTTGCGGATAGATGACGCCAAGTGGCTCTACGATTGGTCCGACCCAGTAGTGCCCGAAGGCGCCAAAGCTTTTGCTTCGACGAAGGAATATCCGGGCACATGGGTACTAATCCATAAGTAGAGCCGAGCGGCCGCAGGATGATGCTGTTTCGCTCTCGAAACCAGTCGCCAGAGTTGTACGAACCTTCATACAACTCTGGCGACTTTTTCATGATCTCTTCACATTTGCGCTGTACAATAAGGCCAGAAAGAATAAAGGCAAGCGCGAAAGGGGAGCACGAATGGCAGGGTTGACCGTGATTGGATTGCTTGTGGGCCTGGCCTTGCTCAGTGTGGGCAATCGCTCCACGCGCGAACCGCGCTTGCGACGCTGAGACGACCATACGCAAAGGGTGACGCACAACGACGTGCGAGCAGAACGCCCCTTCTTCTCCTCCTCCTTGAGTAGGGCCTGGCGATGAGCCAGGCTCTGCTGTTTTTACAAACCGTCCCAGATCATAGCGGGCGGCTCACGGCGAAAGCCCAGGCCTTCGAGCAGCGCCTGCCCCTCGCCGCCCACCGGCGCAGCGCCGTTCCACAACTCGACCCGCAAGCGCAGGGGCTGAGCGCACAGCCCGCCGGGTTTGGTCAGATGCTTGAGCAACAAGCGCACTGCCTCTTGGATTACGCCATCGGCCACGCCGGGCAACGATGTCCAGCAGTCGCCGCCGTGCTCATAGAGCAGGATCGGGACGCCTCGCTGCAACACGACATAATTCGACGGCACGCGACTGAACCGCGAGGGGTCGCGGTCGGCGGGGATATGGAGCGCGCTCGTATCGTGGGCCTCGGCGCGGGCTGATTCCAGCGCTGGGCCGTAGATGTTGGCTGGGTCGCAGGCGTTCACTACCACCAGCGCATCGGCGTCCTCGGCGTCGGGCCGATCCCAAGCGCGCAGATGATCCACTGCGTCGGGCAGGGCGAACTGGATGCCCGGCAATCCGCGCACAAAGTACCCCCGGCGCGCCTCACCGCGCATCTCCATGAGCTGATAGTAAGGATAGAGCATCGCCCAATCCAAGCCGTTTTCCTCGTTTTCCAAGCATTCGCGGGTGACGACGCCATAACGTAGCAACAACAATCGTGCGATAGCCTCGGCGCGCTCGTCGTCGGCGGGTTCCGGGCCGAGTACGCTGGGTCGGCGCACTAATGACCAGCGCCCGGGCCAGCGCGGTGCGGCCGGCGCTTGGGGCAGGGCGGGTATGCGCCGCGCGACGGGG
>CAZYPJ010000111.1:0-11846 GCA_964649365.1 uncultured Anaerolineales bacterium
CGGCATATTCCACCAAAGCGCGGCAGTCGGACTCGCTTTTTACATCCGTTGGCAGAAAACTAGCCTTGCCCCCGGCGTCGCGGATGCGCTGCACAGTATCTTGAAGAGGAGCAAGGCGACGCCCTCCGACGACCACTTGTGCGCCTTCTTGCGCCAACAATAATGCGATTCCTCGCCCGATGCCGGTGCCGCCGCCAGTGATAATCGCTACTTTGCCTTCGACGCGCTTGCCCATCGGATCCCCCTTACTCTCATTTTTCCTCTCAAGACGTGCCCTATATCCTTATTCACCGGTTCTGCGCCGGTATTGTAATGCCTCGGCCAGATGCGTCACTTCGATCCGCTCGCTGCCCGCCAGATCAGCGATGGTGCGCGCCAGTTTGAGCACGCGATGATAAGCTCTGGCGCTCAAACCAAGCTGGCGAACAGCGGCCTTGATGAGGTTGCTGCCCGCGTCGTCGAGTTCACAGTATTTGCGCACTTCCGTCGGTCCCATGTCGGCATTGCTGTGTAGATGCGTGCCCTCCAGTCGCGCGCGTTGCCGGGCGCGAGCTGCTTCGACGCGCGTGCGAATGGCGGCCGAGCTTTCCCCTAGGGTATTGCCCGCCAGCTTCTCCAGATCCACACGGGGTACCTCGACGTGAATATCAATGCGGTCGAGCATTGGTCCCGAGACGCGCTTCTGATAGCTCTCCACCATCCCCCGCGAGCAGGTACACTCACGCACCGGATCGCCATAATAACCGCAAGGGCAGGGATTCATGGCAGCGATTAGCATGAAATTAGCTGGAAAGCTCAGCGCCCCGGTAGCCCGCGAGATAGTAACGACCTTGTCTTCGAGGGGCTGGCGCAATACTTCAAGGGTACGCATACCGAACTCTGGCAGTTCATCCAAGAAGAGCACGCCGCGATGCGCCAAAGAAATCTCGCCGGGTTGGGGCCAATGGCCGCCGCCTACCAAACCCGCTTGCGAGATCGTATGATGCGGCGCTCGAAAAGGCCGCCGAGCCATGAGCGGGCCAGCTGAGACCAGTTTACCGGCGACAGAATAGATCTTGGTGACATCCAATGCTTCCTCGATGCTCATACGCGGCAAAATCGAAGGCACCGAACGCGCCAGCAAGGTCTTGCCGGCGCCGGGCGGCCCCGACATCAGCACGCAATGCCCCCCCGCCGCCGCTACCTCCAGAGCACGTTTGACGTGCTCTTGGCCGCGAATCTCGGAGAAATCCGTCTCGTACACTGGCTCGACATCTGCCAATAGATCAACTGAATGGGTATATGGAACAATCGGCATGAGATTGTTGAGGTGCATCACCAATTGCCCCAGACTCTTGACCGGCATTACTGTTAGGTCGGGCACGAGCGCCGCTTCGGGGGCATCCTGTTCGGGCACGTACATTGTCTCGATGCCCCGCTCGCGAGCGACGGATGCCATCGAAATGATGCCGTTGACATGGCGCACTCCGCCATCAAGCGACAGCTCACCGATAAAGAGGCTCTTTTGGTAGTCGAGCGGGATTTGGTTGCCCCCCGCAAGGATGCCCACAGCGATGGGTAGATCATAGGCAGGGCCTTCTTTGTGCAAATCGGCCGGGGCCAAGTTGATGGTAATGTGCTTTTGCGGGAACGAAAGCCGCGAATTATGGATAGCCGAACGCACTCGCTCTCGCGATTCCTGAATCGCCACATCGGGCAGCCCGACGATGTCAATCCTGCCCACCATACCGGGATGTACATCTACTTCTACATCCACCAGCATACCTTCCAAACCCACCAAAGCGCAGCTTGAGATTTTTGCTAACACGTTGTTTCTCCTCAGCAGCGATAACGCAAGGAGTGTACCGCAATCTATGACAAAGGGCAATCGCTTTACTCCTCACGCTTTCTTGACACATTTTGTGCTCCAACGCTATAATCCGATAAGTTGTGGCCAGAGCGGCTTGCACGCTCGGATGACCACGTCGGAGGGGTAATGGTTTGGAAGCCTGCGAAAACATTGGGCCTGGCCGTCGGCCTGATTATCGTGCTCACCATTGTGGGAATTGATGCCTTTTTCATCCATAGCATGATCGGCCAACGTCTTGACTTTAATCTTTACGTGACCGCGTTGCTTTTTGTGCTCAGCTTGCCACTTTTAGCGCTTTGGATTTACTGGTATCATGGCCTCGCGAGCTTGAATTATTATCTAGATCGTAATAGCCTAATCATTACTTGCGGGATGCTGCGCCATATCGTACCCATGCAACAGATACAGCGTATTGCGCCAGGCAATGAATTCACCCCGCTATCGGGATTCCGAGGCGTTGGCTGGCCGGGCTATCTGATGGGACGCATAAGAGTTAGGGGACTAGGGACATTGATCTTGCATAGCACCGAACCCCTGCCACGACAATTGGTGGTAGTTACCGACACATTAGTCTACGGCATTTCGCCCAAAGATACTACGCAATTCCTGGAAGACTATGCTCGACGACGAGCATTAGGGCCGATCGAGAAGCCGACCCAAACGACCGAGTATGCCCCTTTTGCTGCGCTGACTGTCTGGCGTGATCGCTGGTTCTGGTTGTTCATTGTATTGAGCTTCATGGCCAATGCGGCGTTGTTCGGTTGGATTATCAACCGCTATGCGCGTTTGCCGGCGCTGATTCCCTTACATTTTAATGCCTTTGGCGAGGCAGATCGTATCGCCGCCAAGAGCGGATTATTGGTGATTCCGATTATCGGCGTTTTAACTATGGTTGTAAATAACTTATTGGGTTTAATCCTTCATCAGCGCGAACGTCTAGGAGCATATCTGTTGGTTGCCGCTACCTTGGGTGTTCAAGTCATTCTATGGCTGGCCGCGTTAAGTATTTTAGGTGTCTAGCAATGTGGATTGCCATATCGGGTCTCGTTCTGGGCGCAGGGACTGGGCTGTTAGGGGTACATGCCAAGCTGCTCTCACGCAGCGGGCTAATCTGCGTGTTTTTTACTATTTTCTTGACCTTTCTACTTAATGGTTGGGTTTGGGGCGCTTTACTATTGTCCTTTTACATCAGTGCCGGCCTGATATTACGCTATCGCGCCGGCTACAAAGCGCAACTTGCCGAATGGAGCGCCCGAGGGCTTTACCATCGTTGGGATCAGATCATTGCCCGCATAGGCTGGGGGGTAGTATTGCTGGCCCTGCAACGGCTGGCTCCTAGTCAAACAGGCGTGTTTGTAGCGTTTGTGGGAACGCTGGCCACCGCTAGCGCCGATACATGGGCCACCGAGATCGGCTTGCTCAGCACGAAAGAACCTCGCCTGCTGATCTCAGGGCGACGCGTCCCGGCCAACACGCCGGGAGCGGTCTCGATGTTGGGGGTCCTGGCCTCTCTAGCAGGTTCGTGGTTGATGGGTTTTGCAGGATTGTTGCTCGGCGTTCTCCTTGCTTACATCGAGAACCTACCATGGGATCGCACCCTGTTCTGGCTGCCTCTGGCAGCCACATTGGGCGGCGCAGCAGGCAGCCTGGTAGATAGTCTGCTGGGCGCTGCCGCTCAGGGCCTTTACTATTGCGAATACTGCAAGCGTGAAAGCGAAAATCCTATTCATCATTGTGGCCGCCAGGCCGAACAGATACGTGGCTGGTCGTGGCTTACAAGTGAAGGAATAGACTTGGTTAGCTCTGCAGTGGGTGCGGCGGTTGCGCTTGGCGCCGTTGCTGGGCTTGCACGCGCTATTATATGGTGGTAGAATGCCGCTTGATTATGAGGAAAAAGAAGCGGTGCGCGGTTCAGATTTGCAATCAAAAGTCGAGGAGGTTCTGGTCATGGGTTACAAGGAAACCATCTACGAAGGCATCTTGAAAGGTAACATGAAGGCCGTTGAAGATGCCACCAAAGCCGCCCTCGCGGGGAACGTGCCCGCGGCGGAACTGTTGAACGAAGCCATGATCCCGGCGATGGCTGAGGTCGGGCGATTATTCGAAGCCAACGAATACTATGTGCCCGAGATGCTTATTGCCGCGCGCGCAATGAAAGCGGGCCTGGCTATCGTGCGCCCCGAATTGGTCAAGGAAAAGGTCGAACCGAAGGGCAAAGTAGCGCTGGGCACCGTCAAAGGCGACCTGCACGATATCGGTAAGAACTTGGTGGGCATCATGATCGAAGGCGCTGGGTTTGAGATCATTGATCTCCAGGTAGATGTCAGCCCTGAAAAGTTCGTCAAAGCCGTGACCGAACAAGGGGCTAACGTCATTGGCCTTTCGGCGCTGCTAACCACCACCATGCCCAGCATGAAAGCCACAATCGAAGCCTTGCAAGAAGCGGGTGTGCGCGACAAGGTCAAGGTCATCATCGGCGGCGCTCCCGTCACGCAAAAATACGCCGACGAGATCGGCGCGGATGGTTATGGACGCGACGCAGCGGCGGCGGCCAACCTGGTCAAAAAACTGCTCGGCGTCTGATCGAGTCCACCTGCATATGATGAGACAGAGGGCGTTGGTAGCGACGCCCTCTGTTTGTTATCTCATCGCGCCCGCAGCTTGTGGTATAATGGGCGCAGCATGAAATAGGGGGAAGGTTCATGACCGACCGCGTCATTTCCTCAACCACCCGCGCCGAAGATACGCCTATCGAGCAATCGCTGCGACCCCGCAACTTGGCCGAATATATCGGCCAGGAGCAGGTTGTGGAAAATCTGCGCATCTGCCTCGACGCAGCCAAAGCGCGCGGCGAAGCCTTGGAGCACATTCTCCTGTACGGCCCGCCGGGCCTGGGCAAGACTACTCTGGCCTATGTCATCGCCGCCGAGATGGGCGTCAGCATCAAAATCACGTCGGGGCCGGTCATCGAGCGCCCAGGCGATCTTGCCGCAATCCTGACAAACCTGCGACAGGGCGACATTCTTTTCATTGACGAAGTTCATCGCCTGAGCCGAGTAGTGGAAGAAGTACTGTATCCGGCGATGGAAGATTACGCTCTCGACATCGTCATCGGCAAAGGCCCAGCGGCGCGCAGCATTCGCTTGAACCTGCCCCGCTTTACTTTGATCGGCGCAACCACGCGCATCGCCTTGCTCACCTCTCCTTTGCGCGACCGCTTTGGCATCGTGCACCGTCTCGATTTCTACAGCCCGCAGGCGATGGATGCCATCGTCAAGCGCTCAGCGGCGATCTTGCAGATTCCTACCGATGAACAAGGCGCTCGCGAGATCGCGGGGCGAGCGCGAGGCACGCCCCGCGTAGCCAACCGCCTATTGCGGCGTGTGCGCGACTATGCCGAGGTGCGCGGCGGCGGCCTGATTGATCTAGCGGTAGCTAAAGAAGCGTTATCTATGCTGGAAGTGGATGACCTCGGGCTAGATAGCTCTGACCGACGCGTGTTATTGACGCTGATTGACAAGTTCGATGGCGGCCCGGTGGGGTTGGAAACCGTCGCCGCTGCCCTGAACGAAGATAGCGACACCATTATGGATGTGTACGAGCCGTATCTCATTCAACTGGGTTTTCTAGAGCGCACGCCTCGCGGCCGCGTGGCCACGAGGCGCGCCTATGAACACCTACAGCGACCTTATAATCCCCAAGAGAGCCAGCAGGCGAGCTTGTTCTGATGAAACACGCTCGAGTGACAGATAGCCGTGGAATAGAGCTTACGCCCTGCCCGGAGGACAGAGCAAGAAAATTAGTACGATCTGGCCAGGCCGAGTGCGTAAGCGAGGAGCCGTTGACGATTCGCCTGCGTCGAGAAATAGATCTGCCGCAACACGCGTCGTGCGCTTTCGAAGAACCGTTACGCGGCAAACGCGTATTGCTCCACATCTGCTGTGGGCCATGCGCTACCTACACCGTCAAGAGGCTGCGTGAGATCGGCGCCGAAATAACGGGATACTGGTTCAACCCCAATATCCATCCATTCAGCGAACACGAAAAGCGTCGCGAGACCGTGGAACGTTATGCCCAAGAGATCGGCTTGCCGCTTATCGTAGAGCCTGCTTATGAGATGCCCACCTTTTTCCAGATCGTAGTCGGCCATGAACGCTTTCGCGAACGTTGTTTTTTGTGCTACCAGTTGCGTCTGGAGCGGACTGCCCAGGTCGCCGCCATACATGGTTATGATGTCTTCACAACCACCTTGCTCATCAGCCCTTACCAAGATCAAGCGGCTATCCATCGCATTGGAGATGAGGCCGGCGCAATACATGGCATCGCCTTTTACTTTGAGAACTTGCGTCGGGGATTTGCTGAACATCACCAGTTGGCCCGCGAACACGGTCTGTATCAGCAACGCTACTGTGGCTGCCTCTACAGCGAGTGGGAAGCGATAGATCGTAACGCCATCACTTACCAGTGAAGATAGGAACTTGCGTCCTCACGCGATCACCCTATAATTTGTGCGCTTATGTTAGCACATCGAAAGTGTACAACGCGATGCCTGGCATGGAAAACATCGGGCGTGTGATCCTGGCGATCGGAACAATGCTCATCGTCCTCGGGTTGCTGTTGATGGCGGGAGGCAAACTCCCTTTCTTGGGCAGACTGCCGGGGGATATCCGCATTGAGCGCGAGGGGTTTTCTTGCTCGTTTCCTTTAGTGACGTCGCTTCTAGTCAGCCTGATCCTCACAGTGGTCCTCAATGTTTTGCTGCGTTTGCTGCGCAAATAATGGGAGAATTGAAACGATGATGTTTCCATATTTTACCCGCGTGGTGTTGAGATTACCGGTAGCGCTGGCATATATGCTGGCCATTAGTATTTGTATTGTTTTGGTGCATCGTCGTAGGGATTGGCCAAGTTTTTTGGCCTTAATCGGCTTTTCAGTGCTGTTATTCATGAACGTGCTCTATTCGTTGAATTCGTTCTTTCAGCTCTGGATGGAGCGCCTCAGCAATAACGCCTCCGATGTAGGCAAGATCATGGGCGCAGCGATGTTGCTCGAGAGCACTGTGGCCGCATTAGCGATATGCTGTTTGGCCGCTTCCTTATGGCTGAGCCTGCGGAGAAAGCAATAGCGCGTGTTGACCCGAGATTTCGACTATGACCTTCCGCCCGATCTGATCGCCCAAGAGCCGATTGAGCCGCGAGACGCCTCGCGGTTATTGGTTGTGAACCGTTCGACAAACACCCTAGAACATCGCCGCTTTCGCGATATTCTGGATTATTTGCGTCCCGGCGACTTGCTGGTCGCCAACGAAACACGAGTGATTCCGGCGCGCCTCTACGCGACCAAAATGCCCACCGGCGGGCGCGTCGAGGTATTATTGCTGGCCAAGCGCGGGTTGACGCTTTGGGAAGCCCTGGTAAAGGGTCGCCAAGTGCGCATAGGGCAGCGACTACAATTGGGTGAAACCAACAGCGGCCCCACTTTGCAAGGAATGGTTGAGGCCATCACCGATTCAGGTGGGCGACTCATCCGCTTTGATGAACCCATCGAATCACATCTCACCCAACTTGGCGTCGTGCCGCTGCCCCCCTACATCCACACCCCCTTACGCGATCCGGAACGCTACCAAACAGTTTACGCCGCTACACCCGGCTCAGCGGCGGCGCCTACTGCGGGGCTGCATTTTACCCCCGAACTCATTGAACGCGCGCGAGAGAGGGGCGTCGCCTGGGCTACGGTGCTATTGCATATTGGGCTGGATACGTTTCGTCCCGTAAGCGAGGAGCGAGTCGAAGAGCATCATATTCACACCGAGCATTGCGCTCTCTCGCTAGAGGCGGCGCAGCAGATCAATGATGCCAAAGCGCAAGGCCGCCGCGTAATCGCCGTAGGCACTACTTCAGTTCGTGTGCTCGAAACCGCTGCGCAAGGCGACAGTGGCTTGATTCAACCTTGGGATGGCCCTACGGCGCTCTTCATTTATCCAGGCTATTCGTTCCGCATAGTAGATGCACTGATCACCAATTTTCACCTGCCGCGTTCAACTTTGCTCATGCTCGTTTCGGCCTTTGCCGGGCAAGAACGCATTCAGGATGCCTACCGAGAGGCGATTCGTCAGCGTTATCGCTTCTATAGCTTTGGCGATAGTATGTTAATCCTCTGAGGCGTTGCTGCTTTGCTTAGAGCAAGGAGAGAGATGTGGTAGCATTATCTGCATCGGGCGACGCTGCCCGTTCCGCGATAATGAATAACGGATCGCAATGATAGTTATGTATAGTTAGATATAGACGAGGAGGCCATGTTTCCCGCATGGAGAGCCTAGAGTATATCGCTCTCGAAGATCGCTATAACGCCCACAACTACCACCCTCTCGATGTTGTCATCGAACGCGGCGAGGGTGTGTGGGTGTACGATGTCGAGGGCAAACGTTATATGGATTTTCTGGCCGCTTATTCGGCGCTCAACCAGGGCCATTGCCATCCCCGCCTGGTCAAGGTGATGCAGGACCAGGTTCAAAAGTTGACGCTCACCTCGCGGGCATTCCGCAACGACCAGTTGCCTCTGTTAGCTCGCGAATTGTGCGAGCTGATCGGCTATGAGATAATGTTGCCCATGAACACCGGCGCTGAGGCGGTGGAGACTGCCATCAAGGCGGCGCGCAAATGGGGTCACACGGCCAAAAGCATTCCCGATGGCCAGGCCGAGATTATTGTCTGCGCCGATAACTTTCACGGTCGCACCACTACCATTATCAGTTTTTCCAGCGAGCCGCAATATCGTTACGGATTTGGCCCGCTGACGCCCGGTTTTCGTCTTGTGCCTTATGGCGACGCCGACGCTTTGGAAGCTGCCATCAGCAAGAACACCACAGCCTTTCTGGTCGAACCGATCCAGGGTGAAGCAGGCGTGGTCGTGCCGCCTGCTGGCTACCTCAAGCGCGTACGCGAGGTTTGCGACCGACACGGCATCTTGCTCATCGCCGATGAGATTCAAAGTGGCCTGGGTCGCACCGGTAAAATGCTTGCTTGTGAACATGAGGGGGTGCGCGCCGATATGATCTGCCTGGGCAAGGCGTTGGCTGGCGGGATGTACCCCGTCTCAGCAGTATTGGCTTCACGCCAGATTTTGAGCGTCTTTCAGCCGGGCGACCACGGCTCAACCTATGGCGGCAATCCGCTTGGCTGCGCCGTCGCCCGTGAGGCATTGCGCGTGCTGATTGAGGAGCGATTAATCGAGCGCGCCGCTGAATTGGGGCCGTATCTCATGGGGGCGCTGTGTGACATTCACAGCCCGCACATTGACTTTATTCGGGGCAAGGGATTGTGGGTAGGCATCGTGCTCAAGCCCAGCGCCGGCGGGGCGCGCCGCTACGCAGAAGCTCTGCGCGAGCAAGGATTGCTCTGCAAAGAGACCCATCAGCACGTGCTGCGCTTGGCCCCGCCGTTAGTGATTACCCGCGAAGAGCTAGATTGGGCCATCGAGCGCCTTCGTCGGGTCTTGACCGCTTGATGAGGGATTGATGGAGCGCGAGATGTTGTCGGATTACCCGGAGCTGGCGCAGCGAATTGGCGCGTTGTGCCAGGGCGCCAATTGGTGCATCACCGGCGTTTCGGCGCTGATTCACGACGAGCGCGCATTCTATTTCGAGATTACCAAGCCCAAACACTGGATCAAGCGTCGAGATGGCGCGACCCAGGTGGGGTTAGGAGGCGTCGGCGGCTCACTAGAGCCAGACGAGACGATCCTAGAGTGCCTCGCACGCGAGGTGCATGAGGAACTGCTTGCGAGCATTCAGATTGAGCCGGCGGGCGAGACATTCGTGGTGTACGAGCAGAGGGTAATTGACACAGTATCGTTATCAGCAAATGAGCGGCCTACTCCAATCCTGGTTACGGTAAGTCAGAACCTCTATCGGCGCGAGATATTGCCCGAGTGTCAGATGTTGGCCATTGTAACTTTTTTGGCGCGATTAAAGACGCCTCCGGCGCTTGGCGACCTCTTGGGGTGGGCAGCCATCCCCGCCGACATGCTAGAGATGGTCCTATCCCCAGATGAAATCGAAAGTGAACAATTGACAGTCTTACCTAGCGTGCAGATCGTAACGCAAACACCGTTGCCGCCAAATACGATGCTCAAGCCCGTGTGGACGGCTCGTTCGCTTCAAGTACTGCTGCAAAATGGGCGTTGGCCCCATTCGTTACAATCACAAAGGAGTCGCTCATGAAAAAGGTTCGGCTGGGCTTCGTGCCCTCTCACCGTTACCCCTTTGATGAGGATTGGGCCGTTGAGATGCGTCGCCGCTGCCTAGACGTGTTTCGGACGGTCAGCGAAATTGAGGTCGTGACGCCCAGCGTTAGCCTCATTCATAACGGTTTGGTGCGCGACGACGTCGGCGCTACAGCCACGATCAACCTGTTCGCGCAACACCAGGTGCAGGGCGTCATCATCGGTACGATGACTTTTGGCGATGAGATTTCTGCCGTCCACATCGCTGAAGCGCTCGACGTACCTGTGCTGGTTTTCGGCACCAAAGAAGGGCCATTCGCGCCAGGTGGAGGGCGACGCTCCGATTCGTTCTGTGGCACACTGTCCATCACCGCCGACCTCTAGCGGCGCACGATTCCCTACCAGTTTGTCGGCATCGTTTGGCCCGAAGAGGAGGCGCTGAAAAGCGCCGTGCGCGCCTTTGCGCGAGCCTGCGCCGCAGTGGAAGGATTCTTTGGCGCGCGGGTAGGCATGGTAGGTTCGCGCCCCGAACGCTTTGAAACGTGCGTCATCAGCGAAGCGGCGATGATCCAGAGCTTTCAGCAAAAGGTTATCCCAATCTCATTGCCCGAGTTGTTCGCCGCCGCCAACGCCTGGCCCGAAACCGATCCTCATTTCTTGGCCACTCTGGCTGAGGTCAAGCGCGAAGCCGATTGCAGCGCCTGCTCAGAGATAGCAATACGCAAGGCTGTTAAGCTAGAATTGACGCTGCAAAAATACTATACCGAACGCGACCTGGCCGCGCTGGCCGTCTCGTGTTGGAATGATGTCCAGGAAAGCTATGGCATTTGCGCTTGCTCGACGTTGGGCCGACTGACGGGTAAGGGAATGATGGCCGCCTGCGAGGTAGATGTTTATGGCGCGCTGACCATGCTGGTGCAGTATCGGGCCTCGCTGCAAGCTGCCGCGCCTCACTTTATTGACTGGACCATTCAGCATCAACGGCTGGAGAATGTTTTCCTGGCCTGGCACTGCGGCAATGCTCCTGTATGCCTAGCGCACGATCCTAACATCGCTGTAGTACGCGAACAGGCCATCATGAGCCCGGTGGTAGGATCGGAAAAGGCACAAGGAGCCATCGAGTTTCAGCTCAAAGCGGGAGAAGTGACGCTCTGTCGCCTGGTGGAATACGATGGCGCGTTCAAAATGCTCATCACCACCGGTGAAATCATCCATACCGACGACGCCCTACGCGGATCGTGGGGCTGGGTAAAGGTGGCTAATCTAGAACAGCTCTATCGCACATTGGCCGAGGAGGGCTTTATCCATCACGCCAGCATGATCCATGGCGATATTGCCGACGCCGTGGAAGCGTTCTGCAAGTTCGCCGGCATTGGCGTGGTGCGCGTCTAGTCGCTTTTCAATCTATGTCAAACCGCGCATCGCTCATACGATGCGCGGTTTGGTTTTTCGGCCAATTTCCGTGGGCTAGATAATTCCCACTTCCTTGCCGACTCTCTTGAAAGTTTCTAACACGCGATCCAACTGCGCGTCGGTGTGGGTAGCCATATAACTGGTACGTAGCAATGACTGATTAGGCGGCACGGCGGGCGGCACCACTGGGTTCACATAGATGCCCGCCGCAAAAAGCGCCTTCCACAAAGCGAACGTTTTCATATCATCGCCGATGAAAATAGGGACGATGGGCGTCTGGCTATTGCCGGGCGAAAAGCCCATTTCTTGATAGCCACGCCGCATTTTGTCTCCGATGGCCTGCGCACGAGCGACGCGGTGT
>CAZYPJ010000112.1:0-266 GCA_964649365.1 uncultured Anaerolineales bacterium
GAGAACCGCATGACCGTGACCGCCCTCGCCATCGCCGGCGCGGCGCGCGCTCGGGTGGCGCAGGTGCGCCGAGCCGGGCCGATCATCACCCCCAACGAGGCCCCCTTGGGGCGGCCCGAACCCAATATCGCCATGTTGTTGGCAGGCGGAGCACTATGCAATGACGCCATCATGGAGCCGGACGAAGAAGGCACGAGCGGCTATCACGCCGTCGGCGACCCCACTGAGGGCGCGTTTGTGGTGGCTGCGGCGCGCATGGGCTTGTG
>CAZYPJ010000112.1:276-11790 GCA_964649365.1 uncultured Anaerolineales bacterium
AAGTTCCTGCGCCTGAGGATTGCCCTAATGATGGCTCGTTCCCCTGTTTTGCCGCCTATTTGCCCAAGACTCCCTACGCAGCTTTCACCAAAGGGTCGGTGGATGGGTTGCTCCAAGTGTGCAACAGTGTATGGAGCGAGGGACGCAGCGAGCCGATGAACGCCGAGTGGCGCGAGCGTATCTTGCAAGCTAACAACCGCCTAGCGGAAAGGGGTATGCGCGTGCTGGGCGTCGCCATGCGCCCCCTGGAAGCGTTGCCCACACCGGCTAATGAGACTACTCTAGAGCGCGACCTGATCTTTGTGGGCATGGTGGGGATGATAGACCCGCCGCGCGCCGAGGTGCGCCAGGCAGTGGCCGAGTGCCGCACAGCCGGCATCCGCCCTGTGATGATCACCGGCGACCATCCTCTCACGGCGTTGACCATCGCTCGCGACCTAGGGATCATTGGAGCCGAATCCGATGCGCGCGCCATCACCGGCGAGCAGTTGGCCGAGATGTCAGTCGAGGAATTGGCAAACGTGGTCGAACAGGTCTCGGTCTATGCGCGCGTCAGCCCTGAACACAAGGTCAAGATCGTCGAAGCGCTCAAGGGCAAAGGACACTTTGTATCCATGACTGGCGATGGCGTGAACGACGCCCCTGCGCTCAAGCGCGCGGATATTGGCGTAGCGATGGGCATCACCGGGACCGATGTCAGCAAAGAGGCTGCCGACATGGTGCTGCTCGATGACAACTTTGCGACCATCGTCAACGCCGTCCGCGAAGGCCGCACGATCTATGAGAATATTCGCAAGTTCGTGCGCTATATCATCTCGAGCAACATCGGCGAGATATTCCTGATGCTAATGGCGCCGTTACTGGGGTTGCCCATCCCGCTTAGCGCTGTGCAGTTATTGTGGATCAATCTGGTCACCGACGGACTGCCTGGCCTGGCTCTGGGCGTGGAACCGGCTGACCCCAATACCATGAAACGTCCGCCGCACTCGCCTGGCGAGAGCGTGTTGGCGCGCGGGTTGGGAAGTTACATCGTGAGCGTGGGGGTGTTGCTGGGTACTGTGTGCCTGGCCGCAGAGTATTGGGGACGCGGACTGGGCGAGGGCGTATGGCGAACGATGGTGTTCACGACGCTGGGCCTATCGCAGATGGGCAATGCGCTGGCCGTCCGCTCCGACCGCGAGTCGCTATTCCGCTTGGGCTTGTTCTCAAACAAGACTCTGTTGGGCGCGGTTATACTGACCACATTATTGCAAATGGCAGCAATCTATGTGCCATTCATGCAGCGCATCTTCGGCACAACGGCGCTCAGCCCCTCTCAGTTGCTGGTCTCTTTGGCCCTCAGCGCCATTGTGTTTGTAGTAGTAGAGATGGCCAAATGGATCGGACGCATGAGAGCGCAAGTGAGCGCACGACCGCTTTCAGCGATCAGCCGGTAACTATACCTGCTGATCGCTGAAAGCTGATTGCCTTTCCGCTATCGCTGAACGGCGTATTTGTTCCAACTGGCGCGCTGTTCAAAGGGCTTTTTCGGGCGGCGCGGCCCTGGCTCGGCAGGGTAGCCCACGGGGACGCATATGACGAGCATGCGATCCGCAGGAAGGCCCAATAACTTGCTCACCGGTTCGGCAATTTCTTTCTTTGTGAACGGGCCATCCACCCAGCCGCAACAATAACCGAGCGCCGTGGCAGCTAACAGCATGTTCTCAGTGGCAGCAGCTACGTCAGCGATCAGACATTCGGTTTTGATATCGAATACCTGGCGCATGGCGGGTTGACTGAGCACAGCGATTATAGCGGGGGCCGTTTGCAACGGCACATTGCCCGAAAGCGCGCCGATCTGCCGCACAAGGGCTTCGTCGTTGAGAATGATGAACTCGGGAGATTGCTCATTGGCCGCCGAAGGGGCGATCATGCCTGCCTGAACGATCCTTTGCAGGTCAGCATCGGGCACCTTCTTGGCAGGGTCAAACGCGACCTTGTGGCTGTAACGCTTGGCAATAACCTCAAAGAACTCCATGGCGAATGCCTCCTGTGTTCGATATGACAATGCGAAAACATGTGCAACTCGATCCAACAGGCATAGTGTAGATGATACGCCTAGCGTTGGCAAGCAGAGAGAGTATCTGCGCACGCCTGCATGTGTCGAACAAATAAAACTCTGACCTGTGAGGCACGATGAACCGCTTCGACCATCCTAAACTTCGTCCCCTTGACATTCAGCCCGCATTGCAGGGCGGGCGCCGCGTGCTTTACCTGCGCGACCCGCTGCAACTGGCCAACAAAGCGGTGCTCGTCCCTGAAGAGTTGGCCCCAATTCTGGGGCTGTGCGACGGCACACGCGACCTGGGCGCGCTGCGCGCGTCATTGGCCGTGCGTTACGGCTTGCCCTTGAGCGAAGGGCTGATGACCCAAGTGCTGGGAGCAATGGATGAAGCCCTCTTGTTCGACAACGATCGCTATGCGCAAGCGCTAGAAGATGCACGTGAAGCCTATCGTCGGGCGACCTTTCGTACCCCGGCTCTGGCGGGCGCCTCGTACCCCGCCGAGCCGGAGGCGCTCAGCCAGCTTTTGCAGGGGCTGCTCGACCTCGTAGATGAAACCCCTGCGACCGAGGGGCGAGGTTTGATCAGCCCGCACATTGACTATGCTCGGGGCGGCCCGGTCTATGCGCGCATCTGGAAGCGCGCCGCCGAGATCGCGCGCGCCGCCGAGTTAGTGGTGATCTTGGGTACCGATCACTATGGTTCCGAGGGCGCGCTCACATTGACGCGCCAGCATTACGCCACCCCTTGGGGTGTGTTGCCCACGGCTCAGGGTATTGTTGACGATTTGGCCGAGGCGCTGGGCCAAGGGGCCGCCTTTGCGGAGGAACTGCATCATCGCAGCGAGCACTCCATCGAATTGGCCGCCGTATGGCTGCACTATTTGCGTCAGGGTCAACCATGCGAGACAGTCCCTATTCTGTGCGGGTCGTTCGCGCCGTTTGTGCGCGGGCAAGTCGAACCCACAAACGACCTTGCCATTGCGGCGTTGGTGCGCACATTACGAGATGCGGCGGGGCGACGGCGAATGCTAGTTGTGGCCGCCGGGGACTTATCGCATGTGGGGCCGGCTTTTGGCGGCGCGCCGCTCGACCTAGCGAGTAGCGCACAATTGCAGGCCGACGACGACGCACTGCTCGCCCATGTGATCCAGGGTGACGCGAAGGGCTTTATGGATGCGATTCGCCAGGTGCACGACCGCAATAATGTGTGCGGAGTATCGCCGATCTACTTGCTATTGCGGGTTTTGGGCGCAAGTCGAGGCGAATTGGTCGCCTACGACCGCTGCCCAGCAGACGAGCGGGGCGCGTCGGCGGTTTCGATATGCGGCATGTTGCTGCAATAGGCTGACCATTGAGCGGAAAGGAGCCATCATGGCGACGGCGGTCAAACTGGCAGTCATCGGCGCGGGCAGCGCGACTTTTTCGCTGCCCCTGGTGCGCGACATCTGTCTGACGCCCGATCTGGCGGGCAGCGCGATCACTTTCATGGATGTTGACCAGGGCCGGCTCGATATGGTTTATGAGTTAGCGCGACGCTATGCCGCCGAGATGGGCGCCGACCTGCGCTTTGCCAAGACGCTCGACCGCGAGGCGGCGCTGCGCGAGGCCGATTTCGTGCTCAATACGGCGATGGTGGGCGGGCATGATCAGCAAGAATCCGACCGCGAGCTGATGGAACAACACGGCTACTATCGCGGCGTGCGGTTGGCGGATGAGTATCGCCAGTTCGACCTGATGCTCAATGTGGCCCATGACATCGAACGCTTGTGCCCCGAAGCCTGGCTAATTCAATCTTCCAACCCCGTGTTTGAGGGCTGCACGCTGATGAGCCGTGAGACGGATGTCAAGCTCATTGGCTTGTGCCACGGCCACTATGGGTACAAAGAGATCGTCGAGGTGCTTGGCCTCAATCCGGCCCAAGTGACCTATGAGATCCCTGGCTTTAATCATTGCATCTGGATGACTCACTTTCGCTACCAGGGTCAGGACGCCTATCCCCTTATTGACGAATGGATCGAAAACGAGTCCGAGCGCTATTGGAGAGATTGGAATCCTCAGTTTCACCAGACGCAAATGTCGCCCGCGGCGGTGCACATGTACCATCTCTATGGCCTTATGCCCATCGGCGACACCTCGCGGGCGCTGTGGGAAGACGCCTGGTGGTATCATTTGAATGACGAGGCTAAGCGTCGCTGGTGGGGGCCGTTGGGCGGGTTCGACTCTGCCGCTGGCTGGGCGATCTATCTGGAAGGGCTGAACCGGCGCATCGCCCAGATTCGCGAGGTGGCCAGCGACCCCAAACGCAAGGTGAGCGAAGTATTTCCGCCCGTGCAAAGCGGCGAGCAGATCGTGCCGATCATAGACTCGCTAGTCAACGACAAACCAGGCAGCTACCAAGTGAATGTGCCCAACGACGGCGCGCTGCGCGCCATCCCTGATAATGTAGTGGTCGAAGTCCCCGCCATCATAGACGGTAAGGGAGTGCGCCCATTAGCGGTGGGATGGCTGCCCGAAACAGTAATGCTGGGGGTCATGTGGCCGCGTTGGCTGCAAATGGAACGCGCCCTGGCGGCGTATCTCACCGGCGATCCGGGCTATCTCATGCAACGGTTGCTGGCCGATCATCGCACCAAGACGCTAGAACAGGCCGAGGAGGCGCTCGAAGCGTTGCTGCGCAGCCCAGGCAACCAGCGCATGGCGCGTCGCTACCGACAGTGAGATTGAGTATATCTGGGAATACTCAGTATGCTGAATATTATAAGGAGGTCAGCATGGCCAAGATCGCGATTTCGGGCAAGGGCGGCGTGGGCAAGACCATGCTCAGCAGTCTGCTGGCCTATATCTTGGCCGAGGATGGGCGAGTGGTCTATGCCATTGACGCCGACCCCGACCCCACGCTGGCCCAAGCGTTGGGCTTTCCGCCCGACCTAGCCGCGCGCGTGACGCCCATCGTCGAGATGGACGATTTGATCCAAGAGCGCACCGGCGCGCGTCCTGGTGAATATGGCGGCTATTTCAAGCTCAATCCCCGCGTAGATGACATTCCGGCGCGTTTCGCTGTTGTGCATCGCGGCGTCCATCTGATGCAGATGGGGCGTGTGCGGGGCGCCGGATCGGGTTGCGTCTGCCCTGAAAACACCATGCTCAAGGCGCTGATGACACACCTGGTGTTGCGCGAACGCGAGACGGTCATCATGGATATGGTCGCCGGGCTGGAGCATCTAGGACGAGGCACGGCCAGCGCGGTAGATACGATGCTGATTGTGGTCGAGCCGGGCAAGCGCAGCCTCGATGTGGCGCACGATATTCACAGCTTGGCGCGCGACCTCGGCATCCCGACGATCTGGGGGGTGGGCAATCGCGTGCGCCATCAAGACGACTTGGCGTTCATCCAACAGAACCTCGGCGAGCTGCGCATGGCAGGATGGTTGCCCTTCTCCGAGCGCGCCATCGAGGCCGACATGCGCGGCCTGGCTACTTACGACGCTGCGCCCGAGCTGGCGGCGCGCGCCCGCGAGATTGCATGTAGCGTCGGCCTCGGCGCAAGCTAACCTTGCGCGGCGCTTGCTACGACGCAACGATTATTGTAGAATCAGAGCCATTCGCCGACTGATTCAACAAGGGAGGTGGCGCTGTGTCGCGTAATCGCTTTCGCTTGGGCAAAGTATTCGGCATCCCACTGTATATTGATGCAAGTTGGCTGCTCATTTTTATCTGGGTCACTTGGAGCCTGGCGCGCGGCTATTTTCCCAGTCAATATCCGCAGTGGCCCACTTGGCTCGTTTGGCTATTAGGGATCATCACCAGCCTCTTTTTCTACGGCTCGGTGTTGCTGCCCGAACTAGGTCACTCGTTGGTGGCTCGCGGCCAGGGCACGCCCGTCCGTGATATTACGCTGTTCATCTTTGGCGGCATGGCCGAAATAACTGAAGAGCCAGATACCCCCGGCAAGGAACTCGTGATGGCTTTGGCTGGCCCCATGGCGAGCCTCGCGCTCAGCGCTATCTTTGCGGCGCTTTTCCTGGTGACGCGGCGCATTAGTCAGCCCATCGCGGCATTGGGATTCTACATCGGCCAGGCTAACCTGGCGCTGGGTTTGTTCAACCTGATCCCCGGCTTTCCGCTAGATGGCGGGCGCGTCTTGCGCGCCATCTTGTGGGGGATACGCAAAAACCTTTATTGGGCTACGCGCTGGGCCTCGCGCGTCGGCCAGGGGGTGGCGTATTTGTTCATCTTGGGCGGCATCTGGTTGGCCTTTGGGGGCAACCTACGCAACGGGCTGTGGTTCATCTTTATCGGCCTGTTCCTCGATAGCGCCGCTCACAGCGCCTACGCCCAACTATCGCTGCGGCATCTACTCGACGGCCATCAAGTCGGCGAGGTCATGAGCCGCGAGTGCTATCTCTTGCCGCCGCAGCTCACGCTCGATGTCTTGGTAGAGCAGCATCTTTTGGCTAGTGGACGACGCTGCTTTTCAGTGGGCGATCAGAACGGCGTTTTGGGGCTGATTACCATTCACAATGTGCGCGCCGTGCCCAAGAACGATTGGCCCTATACCCATGTCCGCGACATCCTCACGCCGCTCGACCAACTGCGCGTCGTCTCGCCCGAGACTCCTCTCTGGACGGCGTTACAAGAGATGACCGCCGAGGGCGTCAACCAACTCCCGATCGTGAGTGATGGCACGCTGATAGGTATGGTCTCGCGCGATAGTCTGCTTACATTCATCCGCAATCGTTCTGAGCTGGGACTGTAGATCGCCAGATTATTGTTATGCCAATTTACGATCAAGCATTCTGATTTCAAGGCGGCGCGCAATGAACCGATTCGAGCGCATCATGGCAGCCATCCAACATCGCCCTCTCGACCGTTTTCCTACTGACATCTGGTGCGTGGACGAGGTCAAACAGCGCTTACTCGACTATTGCGGCGTGACCGAATGGGTGCAAGCGCTGGACTATTTGGACATTGACGGCATCATCACGCTGCGCCCGCCGTACATTGGCCCTGCCCTACCCGATTTGGGCGAAAGCGTGCGTCAGGACGAATGGGGCATGGTGTATCGGCGCCAGATCTACAACGACGGCGTCTATTGGGAGCAGGTGGGCTACCCACTCGCGAACGCCGAGGCCATTGCCGATCTCGGCGCCTATCCCTGGCCCGATCCAGATTGGTACGACTATTCGGCATTGCCCGACCTTTGCGCGCAATACGAGGGTCGCGCTATCGAAATCGGCTACACGGCAATCTTTTACTATCACAACAAACTGCGGGGGCTGGAGCTTTCGATGATGGATCTGGCCTTGCGCCCCGAGTTCAGCCGTGAGTTGATTCGCCGCATCGCCGAGTTCTTCTTTGCCTATCACCAGCGCTGCTATGAAGCGGCGGGCAAAGCGATGCAGATCGCCCAGGTCACCGACGATTTCGGCAGCCAAACGGGGCTGCTCATCAGCAGGGGCATGATCGAGGAGTACTATCGCGGGTGGATGCAACGCGCCATTGACCAGGCCAAAGGGTTCGGGATCAAGGTATTCCATCACGACGATGGCGCTATTTACCCGCTACTTCCCATGTTCATCGAGATGGGGGTAGATATCCTCAACCCAATCCAATGGCGCTGCAAAGGGATGGATCGCGACACAATCGGGGCGAGTTTTGCGAGCAGCCTGTGTTTCCATGGCGGAGTGGATAATCAATACACTTTGCCTTTCGGCACAGCCGATGATGTCCGCAATGAAGTGGCCTACAATCTGCGTGCGCTGGGGCGAACTGGCACTGGCTACATCATTGCCCCGTGCCATAATATCCAGGCCAACACACCCACCGAAAACATTCTGGCCATGTACCAAGCTCCACGCAACCTCTAGCAATTCGGAGCGCCGACTTGGCGCTCCGAGCATTCTCACGGCGCGCCGAGCAATACGGGTAGGTAGGCAGCGCTGCCGATCCGTACAGCTCTGACCAAGCCGCTGCGATAGCCATTGGAGTTGGTCACCTCCAGGTCGTGTATCCCCAGGGGAAGCGTCGGCGGCGCCGTGGCCTGCAAGGTGGCGGCGTCCACCCAGTGCGTCGTCAAAATAGTCGAACCGAGGCGCACCTGCGCCGTCGAGTCCAAGTTCGCTCCGCGCACCGTCAAAGTGGCTGCGCTGCCTGGCGTCAATTGCTGTGGAGCGACGCTATCCACACGCGGCGTGTACCAGGGGCTGATTGAGACCTCGTCGAGAAGGCAAGGACTCCCGCTCCACCCCGGGGTGTAGCGCAAGGTCAGAGTAACCGTCTGGCCTGCCCACGGGGAAAGATCAGCATAGGCGTGTTGCCACAGAGGAACCGAAACGCCCTCCGCGCCCGCCACCCAGACGGCCGGTTGCGATAGAGCGATGACGCTGGTCTCTCCCGATGGCGTGGTAATCAGCGATTGGAGCGTCCCGGCTGAAGCGCCCTCCCCCAGGACGGCCATGAGCGAAAGCGTCGGCGCGTGCATCTCAGCGGGAATCTTGACCTGCTGCCAGATGGCCGCAGCCAGATCGCTCGATGTAGGGCCGTTCAGACCCGCGCCGCGCCCCAAGCGCGCGACCCGTTGCTCGAAAGCGTTGCCGCTCGGCTCAAAAGCTACGCCTAACGTGGCAAACCAATTCGCCTGACCCGACTCGAACCCACCGTTCTGCACTAGATCTGGCTCAGTGTGTAGAGCCAGACGTAAGCCATCCAGATGGGCCAATCCAGCCAGAGCTAAGCTCTGAGAGCGATAGCCGTCTGCGCTTACACCCAACACGCTGCGCCCTTCACTAGCGGCGCGTAACACGTACTGCCCATCAAGGGCCGACTTGGCAGGTTGGGTATAAGGCGCCGGACCGCTCACCGTAGCGGCAGGTACACCGACGTCCCGCTGATCGCTCACCACCCCGTTGATCAAAGCCGGCACAGTGGTATAGGTATCCCCATCAGCTCCCCCAGGCCAGGCTTCAATGCGCCCCACCTCATCGCGCGCTCGGCTGCGAAAGTAAAGCACCGCTCCCACCCGATTCCAATCAAACCGGCCGCTCGGCATCGTCGTCCATTCGGCCCCTGCGATCGGCCAATTCACCCATGAAGCCGTTCCCCCCAACCGGAAGGCGACCTGATATTCCAGAGTCGAACTGTAATCATCGCTGCCCGACCAAGAGACCGTGAACGGCGGCGCACTGACCACAGGCAGCGTAGCCACCCGAGAAACGGGAGCTTGCACGTCGCACAAGGCCCAACTGGCCCCCAGATTGATGCCGCCCTCAATCAACGTACTCCGGTCGCTGGTGTTGTCGGGATTGATGGCTTCAAGCGCCGCACTCGAAATGTACCAGCCTCCATCGTAATACCAGGTGGTACGCTCGAAAACGATATAACGTCCGTCGAACGACCAATCATTGGGCCAGGCGTCGGTGTAGGTCTGGGCGGCGCGCCAGACGAGGCGTGGATCGCTGCCATCCGCGTCCACCACCCACAGCGAAGTAAAACCCGTATCCAGATCATCCGCCGCAAAAGCGATGCGCTGGCCATCTGGCGACCACTTGGGGCCGCCCGCATAGGTCAAGGTCGTCACCTGGCGCGAAGTGGAGCCATCGGCGTCCATCACCCACACATTCTTGTAGCCCGAACGCCCCGATATGAAAGCGATCTTGGTCCCGTCGGGCGACCAATCGGGCTGGCCGTCGTAGGCGCTATCGGTCGTTAGTTGTGTGGCCGATCCACCAGTGACTGCGATGCGATAGATATCGGGGTTGGCGCCGGATTCGGTGGACTGATAGGCGATCTGCGAGCCGGTAGGTGACAGGGAGGGGAACCTGTCTGGAGTGCTGCAGGTAGTGAGTCGAGTTGCCTGGCTGCCATCGGCGCGCATTGTATAAATCTCGTAATTGCCGTCGCGTTTGGAGGCGAAAGCGAGGAGTTGGCACCCCATCTCCAACGATGGCGCTTCATCGGCGGCGCTGTTCTGCGTCAAGCGCGTGGGCGAGCTGCCGTCGCCGCGCGCCAGATAGATCTCCCAGTTGCTGTTGGCCCATGACTGATACGCAAGGCTTGTGCAAGCGCCATACACATCAGCGAGCGCCGCTAGATCAATCCTGGGTTCAGAAGCGCCGTCCACGTCCAAGCCTGGACGGAGACGCAAATCAGGGACAGGCAGAGCACGCAGATCAGATGGCAACGGGCCGCCTGACCTTCCAATCGGCGCCCTAGACACCTCAGCCAACAGCAATCCTGCAATAACCAATGCTATCCAGATCGCTCTACGCAACGTCACACTCCTCTTTGTTCTTGCGCCTATTATATATCCTTGAGCGGGCCATCGCAACGACTGGCGCATGCTGCGCTTGTGCCATGAGACACAGCCTCATATAATCCACCCACGTCACATTCAAAGGAGCAAATCCATGGGTCTGTCGCCGATCAAGATCGCCATCGTGCTCGTAGCGGGCCTGTTTGCAGGGTTCATCAACGCGCTGGCCGGCGGAGGCTCGTTCCTCACGCTGGCAGCGCTCGAATTCGCCGGGTTGCCCGCCGCCAAGGCCAACGGCACCAACCGCATCGCGGTCATCGCCCAAAATATCGCAGCGGTGGCCGGTTTTCGCAGCAAAGGCGTCGGCGACTGGAAGTACAGCCTGCAACTCGCTGTCCCCACCGTAATTGGCTCGATCATTGGAGCTTACGTGGTTATTGATCTGCCCGAACAACTCTTTCACCGCATCTTGGGCGTGGCCATGCTCATCATGCTGTTCACCCTGGTATTCAACACGAACAAATGGTTGGCCAGCAGGAAATGGGAATCCACCCCGGCGCGGCGCATTCTGGGGTACGCTCTATTCGCCGCCATTGGCTTTTACGGCGGCGCGATTCAGGCGGGCGTCGGCTTTTTCCTCATCGCGGCGCTGGTGGTATTTGCCGGCCAAGACCTGGGCCACGCCAACAGCCACAAAGTGTGTATAGTCGGCATCTTTACCATCGTGGCATTTGTGATGTTTTTGCTACGCGGGCAGGTCAACTGGATTCTAGGATTGATCCTGGCTATCGGGAACAGCGTCGGCGCGTGGATCGCCAGTCGCCTGGCAGTGCAAAAGGGCGAAAAGTTCGTGCGCGTCGTGCACGGCGCGATGTTGGTGTTTCTCACGTTGCAATACTTTGGGATCATTCCATCATTCTAGCGATCTTGCGCGTCAGCAAAGCCGCAATAGCACTTGCTTTTCGTGTGTTCGTTTGCTAGACTAGAGCAAGATTCAGGTTGTTCATTTTCGCAAAGGAGCCAGATATGTTCTTTGAATTGCGCCAGTATCGCACCAAGCCGGGGCAGCGTGAGCGTTGGGTCAAGTTCATGGAAGAGGTCATTATCCCCTTCCAGATTTCCAAGGGGATGGTCGTCGTAGGGAGCTTTGTAGCCGAGCAAGAAGACGATCTTTACGTGTGGATTCGCCGGTTTGAGAGTGAGGAGGATCGTACCAACC
>CAZYPJ010000113.1:0-11658 GCA_964649365.1 uncultured Anaerolineales bacterium
GCCCAGGACCCAGAGCGTGCCCCCGGAGGAGGACTCTCCCACGAGCGAGCCTGCTCGTCTCCCACCCATTCGCCATAAGCAAGGCGAACAAGGGAAAACAGGAGCGCCGGCAGAAACGATGGCCCTGCTGCCGCCAAAGAAGGCAGCGCGCTGGTTACCCGCTGGCTCATTAGTGACGTCGAGGTGACGCAGCGCGTCTCTTTCGTTCAGAACCCCTACACCAATCGCGAGGATGCGGCGCTCATCGCCTACACATTACGCAACACAGGCAGCGCCTCGGTGCAGGCCGGCGTCCGCCTGATGATTGATATGCAGGTCGGGTCAGGAACTACCGGCGACTATGCGCCGTTCTTTTTGCCGGGCGTGGGCACCAGAACGGTGGAAACGGAATTCACATCCGGCAATATGCCTGAATATTATAAAGCCTTCGAGTCGCCCACTTTTGCCGAAGACAGTCTGCGCGCCCAAGGGTTACTGCGCGGCTATGGCATGACCACGCCCGACCGGCTCGTCCTGGCCACTTTTCTGGCTGGGCGCGGCGGCGGAGCGGGCATCTGGGATTCGATCTGGGATTACGCGATCACATCGGGGGCTGTCATCGGCGATAGCGCCGTCGGCTATTGGTGGGGGCCTTATTCCCTCAGCGCCGGGCAGAGCAAGCAGGTGCAGACGGCCTATGGCCTGGGCGGCGCGGGCGGCGGCGACGCCTGGTTCGACGCCCCGGCCCAGGTCTCCTGTGGGAGCACCCAGTTCACCGCCACCCTGTGGGTCTCGAACACCTCCAACGAGACTTTGATGAACGGCCGCGCCACGATCTCGCTGCCCGATGGCTTGCAACTGGTTAGCGGCCAGAACGCGACGCAATCGCTGGGCAATATCGTACCGCAGGATGTGCGCTCGGTAAGCTGGCAGATCATCGCCGACGCCGATAACGCCGAAACCCTGACCTATAGCGCGGCGATCACCTTCGACAACCTCACTGAGCCATTGCGCGAACAGGCGTCCGTCCAAGTTCCCGATTGCCGTCCCACCGCCACGCCCACACGGGGGCAGCCCACGGTCGGGCCGTCGCCGACGACAGGGCCATCCTCGACGCCAGGGCCTACCTCCACCCCCTCGCGCACGCCAACGCCCGGGCCGACGCCGATCCCCGAGGTGCCCGAACCTGGGTCGTTTGCTCTTTTAGGCGCTGGGTTGGCGGGGTTAGCGACCTATCTCTTGCGTAAACGACGCTGATTCAGGACCGGGCGGCAATGAGCCGCCCGGTTTTTCGTTGGCGAATGGGCTAACCTGGCGTTGACAATCGCCGTCACCCTTGATATAGTCACAGTAGAACAAGCAGCTCGGCGGACCGATAGCAAAGGGGATAGTTATGTCTAGAATAGCTCGAAGGGGTGTGATCGCCTGGGGATTGATCATCTTGTTCGTCCTGGCCGCCACAGGCCACGGGTTGAACGCGCAGCCCACGCCGCAGATCGCGGCTCCAGCCGCGGCGGCGTTCCTCATACCCGAGGCGGCCATCACCCCGGCGCCCGACGCGGCGCTGCCTATCCCGGTGGTCGCGCTCAAGCGCGACACCGGCATTTACTATCGGGGCGTCACCACTTGGGAGGCTGGCGACCAGATCGGCCTGGTGTTGCAAGGGTCGAGCCTACAATACCCTTTGTGGATCAATGCCGTGCAGTGCTATCTCGCTTCTTACTCCGGCTCTGCCAATAGCGTCCTCATCCAGGCGCACGTGTATAGTCTATCGGGAAACACGCCCGGCGAGCTATTGGGCAGCTCTGAGGTCATGACCGCTACGCTCGGCGCCTCGGTGGATGACTTTACCCTGACCTTTGCCGAGCAAATCGGGATCGCCACAGCGCAGCCCTTCCTGGTGGCGCTGCAATATTTGTCCGGCGTCAGCGGCTCGGCGCCGGCGCTGGTGGTGGATATTGCGCACGACATCCCCGCAAACGTCGCTTTCTACCAGACCACGCCAGGCGCCTGGGTGGAGCACTATGCGATGGGCTGGCAAGATAGCAATGGCGACCCCATCGCCGCCAGCGAGTTTGGCTACCCTATGCTGCGCGCCTGGGCCGAGACTTCGGGCGGGCCATCGGACATCACCATCCAGGAGGCGTCCGCCGCCGACACCACCATTGGATCAAGCCAACCGCTGGGGATCGCCGGCGCCGGCTCACGCGATTACATGGAATTGGGCGCCTGCGGCGATCGCGGCGAGACGCGCGCGCTGTTGCGCTTTGCCTTGCCGGCCGCCCCCATCGCGGGGGCCACGCCCATCGCCGCCACCGTGCGCGTGCATCACTATGGCCCGCAGGATGTGACAGTTCCTGTGACGGTCACTACCTACCGCGCGACCCAGGATTGGGGAGAAACAACGCCATTCACCGGCTGGTACACCCATTCGGCGGCCTACGCCGAAGCCTACGGCAGCGACGATATCCCCTCGCGCAGCGCGTCGTCGGTGCGCCAAGACTATTTGCTGCAATTCGACGTGAGCCAGTTGGCGCTGAAATGGTATCAGGGAGCTTATCAGAACCAGGGGATCATGCTCATCGGCGGCGGGGGCGCCGCCAACAACTGCAAACCCTTGCACGCGCGCGAATGGCGCACCTCGGCGGAGCGCCCCAAACTGGAGGTGCGCTGGTCGTTGCCGCCCGCCACGCCCTATGGCACGCCCGGCCCAACCTCCACCAGGACGCCGACGCGCACGCCGCAGCCGACGCCATCGTACACGCCATCCATCACCCCCACCGGCTTGCCTAGCTCGACGCGCACGCCGACGCCTACGCGCACCGCGAGCATCACGCCCGGCGGGCCATCGCTCACCCCGGCGAGCAAAGGCGTATTCCTGCCGATGATCCGCAAGAGTTAGCGGGCAGCGCTCAATAGTCCGCATCACGGCAGGGATCGCACACCAACGGCAGGACTGCCCAGCCCCGCACGCTGCACAGGTCGAGAGGCAGCGGCGCGGGTTGGGCTTGGCCCAAGCCGGCAGTGATCTGGGCCAGTGTGTCGTTCGCGCCCTCGATCCAGGGGGCGTCGTAGGCCAGGCGCAGCACTTTGGGCGTGTTGCAGATCACCAGCGGCTCATCCACAGATCCTGCAACGGGCAGCGCCGCCATCAGGCCAGGATCGCCGTACAAAGCCCTGCCAGAGACCACCGTCAGCGCCACATCGGTCAGTTCCGCCGTGAGCAGCGCCTCGTAGGGCGCTGCGCGGTCGCCGCGCACCACCATCAGGTCGGCCAGGTAGCCGGGCGATAGTCGCCCCACGGTTTGTTCCAGGCCCAGATGCTCGGCGGGAATCGTCGTCACCATCTCGACTAGATCGCGCGCCGTCAACAATCCCCCGTATTCCTCTGCGTTGAGCGTTGCCGCCACGCGCAGCTCGTCCAACAAATTATACGAGCCGGAAAGCGTCCAATCGGTAGCCAGCGACACCGACACTCCTTGGCGCAACGCGGCGGGGATATCCGCCGTGCGCCCATAGAGCCACAGGTTGCTTTGCGGCGACCAGATTAATCGCGCCCCAACCTGCGCCATCTGGGCGAACTCGCTTTCACCTAAAGGCACGCCGTGAACAATCGCGGCGCTGCCATCCACAAAGCCCCAGTCGCGCCAAGTGTAGAACTCGCTCAACGAGGCTGCATCCACGCCCTCGCTGAGGTGGACGATGATCCGTTGGTAGCGTCCGCTGTCAATCCCCTGGCGCAACGCGAGGCGCGACGCCTCGCTCAGATCTAGCGGGCGCACCTCATTGCGGATGTGGGGATTGAGGCGTTCGGCGTTGTGGATCAGCGCCAACGGGTGGGCGTAGGCGTCCCACCCCTCCGAATAGCGCGCGCCCTGCACCGTGGTCGTCCCGGCGATCAAGTGGCGCAGCTCGCCCCACTTCCACAGGTTAGCTGTCTGACCGGCGTCGCGCAGCGCATCGAGTTCGTCAGCGATGCTCCAATAGGCGGGATGACTGTACCACTGATAGCGATTGGCAAACAACCGCCCAAAGGTGATGCGGTCGTAAAGATTGTACGAAGGATGGTCGTGGGCGTTGACCAGGCCGGGATAGATCAAGCCGTCCGTCTCGATCACGTGCGCGCCGGGCGCTGGCGCGGCTTCGACTTGGGCGATATAGGGTGGGGAGATGGTCACATAGCCGTGTTCATAGACCACATCGGGCGTCACAATCGTCCCGCCGAGCGCGTACAGGCCGCGACTCCATTCCAGATCGCGGTCATCGCGAGGGCAGAGCGCCCAATGGTCATAGGCATAGCGCATGACGCCAGTGATGCTGGTCAACGGCAGACCGTCAATGGGTAGAAATGCGACGTCATAGTACGCGCCAATGCGACACGAGGCCCCCGTCGCGTCGGTCACAACCCACTCGCCCGCTCCGGCGTCGCGTTGGGTAATCGTGACTGCGCCCAATTGCGCCAGAACGCTCTCGTAAGATTCTGCTACGGAAGCATCAGCCAAGTCAACGGCGGTCAGCGATTGAGGAGAGGGCAATGTCGCCGTGTGAGTGAGCACTGCATAGCCGCTGAGGTTGCCCAACTCGGTGAGACCATAGTATTCGGTAATCACGCCCGTCAAACATAGCTCGTCTCCCGGGCGCGGGGCGTGGTTCGGGTCATAGATATAAAGGCCGCGCCACGGGCCGCCGCTCGGTTCAACGATGACATAGCCTAGTGGATCGCAAGCCGCCACTACGCCCTTCGTCGTGACGATTTGCCCCACATACGGCGACGCGCCTGTGGCATCGGCGGTGTATTGCAGATTGTGGATGGGGACGATATCCGTTGCTGCGTGAGGCCGGGCGTTCAGCGGCCAGCGCCAGGCCAGCGTCAACGTGGAGACGCCGACAAAAGCAAACAGTACGTATATCCAGCGACGCATGACGGCGCTCAACGCACCTGCACGCGGCCAGGCGCGCCCTCCGCCCCCTCGATCACGATCTCGCGCTCGATGAATTGCTGGATCACCCAGCTCACGGTGGTCAGATGGCGCGTCACCTCGCTGGTAGTATAGGCCGAGGCGCCGGGCGTCAGCGCCAACGGCAGCAAAACCTGGTCGGCCAGGTGCGGGTCGAACGCCGCTTTGCTCGACAAATAGGCACCGAACGCCTCGGCGGCGTCATCGGCCACTTGTTCGGCGGGGTAACGCAGGCGGCCATAGCCGTTGAACCCGGCGACGATGTGTTCGCACTCGGCGATCAAAAAGAGCATCGTCCCTGGCCCGTTCGAGGGCGGCGAGAGCATCTCGATCTCGCCTTTGAGATGGCGAGCCTTGAGCCGCCGGAGCGCCTGCTGGCGTTGCCGTTCGGCCACGTGTTCGGGGAGCTGCGAGGCCGCCGAAAGCCCTCTAATGGCCAGCAGCTTGCCGCGCTCGACGACCTCGATGGGGCGTAAGCTCTCGTATCCGTGTTCCAGCCCCGCGATGCGCGCCGTCATCTCGCCGCCGCCGCGCGGGAACCATCCCCAAGGGCCGATCTCTAGCTGCGCCTCCAGGCCGATGCGTCTCACGAACGGCAAGTACACCTCCGTCAGATAATGGTAAGGCGGGCTGAAAGGCACGTGAGTGCCTCCCCGCAACACCACTTGCGATTCGCCCCCCGCGCACGCTAGCGGCAGGAACAACGCCTGGAACAACAGCGTCACCGCGCCGGCGCTGCCCGATCCGGCGATCTTGGCCACATCGAACTCGTAACGCCCCGCCTGCGGCGGTGCGCCCGGCTCAAAGATGAGCGCGCGCGAATCAACCTGGTCGCCCTCCACGTGGCCGCTGCAAATGCGCGCTAGGGCGCGCACCGCCGCCAGGTGTTGCGGGCGCAAACCAGGCTTGTCGCGGCCCGCGCGGATTTTCTCGATGCGAACTGGGCGACCCGTAAGCGCCGCCAACGCCAGCGCAGTCCGTAGGATTTGCCCGCCCCCCTCGCCGTAGGAACCGTCCAGTTGCACCAGATCGCCCATGCGCGTTACCGCTCTGGATCGAGCGCGACCACCTTCACCCCCGCCGGCGCGCGCTGGGTCAGGCGATCCACATCGCGCTGCGACCCCACGATGTCACCCCAGTGCATCGGGATAACGACCTGAGGACGAATACGCTCGGCAGCCTGGGCCGCTTCGTCGGCGTTCATCGTGTATGTGCCGCCAATGGGCAACAGCGCTACATCGCAGCGCATGTCCATCATCTCAGGAATGAGGTCCGTGTCGCCGGCGTGATAGATGCGCCGTCCAGCCAACTCGACGATATAACCCACGTTGCCCGCCGACTTGGGGTGGTTCGGTTTATTGGTGTTATAGGACGGCGTCGCCTCGATCTTGGCCTGGCCGATCTGGAGCGTGTCGCCGGGGGCGACGGTCTTGATCTGGCTCGCAGCGACCACAGCGCTGATCGCCTGGGCGCAAGCCGCCGGACACACCACTATAGTGTCGGCGCTGGTGAGCTTGGCGATATCTTGGATAGAGAGATGATCGTGATGGCCGTGCGTGTCCAGGATACAATCGGCGGGGACCGACGAGGTCACCTTCCACGGATCCAGGTAAAGCGTCATCCCCTCTTCAATGCGAAAGCTGGCGTGCCCCAGCCAATGGATGCCCTGTAGAACGTCCATAATCCACCTCCGTTTGGTTTCATTTCCGGCTTATTCTATCGCAGCGCAACGGCGTCGGCAAGCCGGGATACAAGCGGAAAACACGAGTCGCTTGCAAGATTGGCGTTTACGTGTACAATGTCTTTGTGAGATGCTGCGAGTAGCACAGCACGCGACGCTCGCAACATCATCCGTTGGACAACTCGATACTCGCTCATAGAGACCAAGAAGAGACCGACGCGCTCGCAAGATCAAGAGCCGGGCTGTCGGGTATCTGCTGGTAACCCGTTTGACGCCCCTGAGGAGGTGACGCTGCTCAGAATCACAATCGGTAGGGTTCTGGGATCGTTCCGGCGCCATCTCGCGTCTGTTTCACATCACTCACAACGACTCTGAGAGGTTCCCCGTGTGCAGAAACCGCGCTATCCTTTTCATTGCCCTAGCCGCGTTTGTGTTGGGATTGGTCGTATCCGCCATTGCGCTCCGGTTGATGTGGCCGCCGACGCCTACGCCCCAGGCCGCTGTCGATTCCACCAAGATTCCCATCGCTGCCCCTACAGCCTCGGCCACGCTTACCGCGGCGCCCACGCCAAGCGTCACGCCATCGGCCTCGCCTAGCATCCCGAGCGATGTGACGCCGAGCGCCGTCGCATCGGAGGGGCAGGGAGAGCGGTTGGACTTGCCCCTCATTCAAAGCGGCCAGCGGCCAACGGCCACTGTTAAACCCACTCGCAAGCCGACCAAGACGCCCAAGCCCACCAACACCCCCATCATGCCCTGGCCCGAACCGCTGGCCCAGCCCGGACGCAGCAAGGTAGGCCTGCACATCCAGTGGAACAACTCGTCCGAGATCATGGAGTTTATCCGGCGCATGAAACCTCCTGCGATCAAGGCGATGGATGACCTCGGCTTTCTCAACGAGGTCAAAGAGCTATCGCCCACTACCGTGACGGTGGCCCGCTTCTCCGAAGAGTCACAGCCGATGGAGGGCGACCCCGCGCAGACGGCGCGCGATTTTGTCGCACGACATTTGGAGCAATACCTGGCTAACCCCGCCGTGGATTACTGGGAGGGCTATAACGAGCCAGGCATCAATGGCAACATGGCCTGGTACGCCGCCTTTGAGGCGGAGCGCGCCCGCGTGATGGCCGAACACGGTCTGAAAGTAGCAGTGGGCGCTTTTTCCACCGGCGTGCCCGAGTACGATGACTTTATCGCGTTTTTGCCGGCTATCCAGGCCGCCAAACGCTACAATGGCATCCTCACACTGCACGAATACGACGCGCCGACGATGGATCGCTCTGTAGGCGCAGGACTGCCTGGCAAGCCCAACCATGCGGATCGCGGAGCGTTGGTATTGCGCTATCGCTGGTGGTACCGGGATATTTTGATACCCCGCGGTCTGACGATCCCGCTGGTGATCTCGGAAGCAGGGATTGACGGCGCCGGCATTAGCGGCCATCCCGGCCCCGACAAGGGCAAGGGCTGGCGCGATTTTCGCAGCTATTGGCGCGAACAAGGGTTAGGAGACGATAGCATTCGCGTGTACACCAACCAAATCGCCTGGTATGACACGATGGTTCAAGAAGATTCGTATGTAATCGGCTTTACGCTGTTCACGGCCGGCGTGATGAACGACCAGTGGAAAACCTACGACATCACCGAAATCCTGCGCCACATCGCCACTTGGGTGGTGGTGCCGCACTCGTAAGGTCATTACAGCTTGTCAGCCGTCCAGCGGATACCCCGGGACAAAATCAGGCGAAAGGTGGGATGCAGAAGCGATTGGCTATCGTGACCCAACGCCATGCAGAACACCTTTGCCTGGCCGAATAGGCGCGTCCAGGCAAGGGTCGCCATGCTGCGAGGATGCCGCGTCGTGAGCAGCGCTTGGCTGCCATCGGGCGCGCCGACCATATCATAGATCTCGTCCACCATATCCCACGCAAAGAGGCTGCGCGTGATAGGGTGTTCGGCCTCCGCCACTTCGACGTGAAGCTGCTCGCCCGGATAATAGCCCCGCAAGCTTCGGTCGGCGACGCCTACGATCTCGCTCCACACCGGCCATTGCGGGTGAGCCAGCAAAGCGTGGTGTAGCACCACAATGCCTTGCTTGGTCTGTCCGAGCGACCCGAGCGCCTCCAGCGCGTCGGCCTCCGGCGTCGGCTGGTGGCAGTTATAGAATAACACCACATCGTAGGCCGAGCGCACTTGGCCTTCGTCGGCCACCCAGTCCTCTAACGATTGAATATACACGTCCATATCGCTCAGGCCGCGAAGCAGGATGTGAAAGCCGGGCACATCATAGACGTGCTGACCCGTGATGACAGCCACATTAATCTTGTCGGTTGCGAGATGAGCGGTCACGTGTTCCTCCGTTAAGATTTCTTATAGCGGCCCATGAGCTGGCCGCTGGCCAGGATATGCCCTTCCATGGCTTGTAGCACTTCTTTGCGCGTGGCGCCGGCGGGCAGGCTCGTGGGTTGATCGAGCGCGTACAGCGTGAAATAATAACGATGCACCCCGCTTGGCGGGCAAGGGCCGCCATACCCCTGCTTGCGAAAGCTGCTCACCCCTTGGCTGCCGCCGCCAGGCAACGGCTGGCCCGCTTGGATCGCCTCTGGGAGACTATCAACTGTGGCCGGCAGATCGTACCACACCCAATGCACCCAATCGCCGCCCGGCGCATCGGGGTCGTTAGCGATCAGCGCCAACGCGACAGTATCCGCCGGCACCCCGCTCCAGGCCAACGGCGGCGAGACATCCTCGCCGTCGCATGTGTATTTGGCGGGGATCATTTCGCCCTCTCGGAAAGCTGAACTGATGACGGTTAGGCGCGGCGTATCTGCCGATAGGGTTGGCGCAGCGCCTCCGCCGCCCCCGCAACCACAAAGCACAACCCACACGCTCAGAACGAGCGCCCATTTGCGCATCGCATCCTCCTTACTGCCGGGGCCGCGCATTTGCATCGGGCAACCTTGTAACGCCTAGCATAGCGCGAGAACAATGGGAATGCAAACGACCGCGCTCTGGGCTTGTCGCCTTGGACCAATCTCGATACGGGCGGCGGCAACAGAACGCCGCTTTGACAAGCCTCATCCAGCATGATACACTCATTGTCGCTAGATCCTGGTCTATTATCCACCAGCGATCATCTGCCCGAACTTGTTCCCCCGCGCTTCCACGCTCGCAATCCCCAGGCTGTAAGATGCCATGCTTCTATCACCGCAAAGGAGTGCGAATATGCAATATCGTTCATTTGGCCGATCCGATTGGCGCACGTCCGCCCTCGGGTTCGGCTGTATGCGGCTACCGACGACCGGCGACGGCGCTATTGACGAACCGGCTGCCACGGCGATGCTCCACGAAGCCATTGCGCAGGGCGTCAACTATTTCGATACCGCCTGGCCCTACCACGGCGGCGAAAGCGAGCGCTTGCTGGGGCGCGCGCTTCAGGGTGAATACCGCGACCGGGCGCGCATCGCCACCAAGCTGCCCTCCTGGGCCGTCCACGAACCCGCCGATTTCGACCGTTTTCTGAATGAGCAACTGGCGCGTTTGCAGCGCGAGCGTGTGGACTATTATCTGCTGCATAACCTACGCAAGGATTATTGGGACAATCTCTACCAACTGGGCGTGCTCGATTGGTTTGAGAAAGTAATGGCCGATGGGCGCGTGGGCGGGGTGGGTTTTTCCTTTCATTCGAGCTATGATGTGCTCCGAGAGGTCATAGACGCCTACGATCATTGGAGCATCTGCCAAATCCAATACAACTATGTGGACGAATTCTACAACGCCGGAACGCGAGGGCTGCGCTATGCGGCATCCAAGGAGTTGGCGGTGGTGGTGATGGAACCGCTGCTGGGCGGGCGCCTGGTCGCGCCGCCCGCCGTTGTGCAGCGAATCTGGGATCGCGCTCCGCGAAAACGCACCCCCGTGGAGTGGGCGCTGCAATGGCTGTGGGATAAACCCGAAGTCGCTGTGGCGCTAAGCGGCATGAGCGCCATGGAACAACTGCGAGAGAACCTTGTCTATGCGGATCGTGCGGCCATCGGCTCGCTGACCGACGAGGAGCGCGCGCTGGTGGCTGAGGCGCGCGACGCTTATCTGGCCGTCTGCCCCACGCGCTGCACTGGCTGCAAGTATTGCGAGCCTTGCCCCAACGGGGTCGCCATCGCCATCTTGATGAAGGCCATCAACCAGGGCGTCATGGGCGACGATCTCGTCGGCGCGCGCCGCCATTATGCGCATATGGCCGAGGGCGAGCGCGCCAGCGCGTGCGTCGCCTGTCGCGCGTGCGAGGATCGCTGCCCGCAGCGCATCCCCATCAGCGAATGGATGCAGTTCATTCATCAAATCTTGGGCGAAGGGCGCCCCTACGATCCCGCCGGACGACCTCAAGCATAAAACATGATCCTTTTCAAGGAGGCTCTATGCGTCAGACCACTATCGGTTCTGCTCCCACGCTTTGCGCCACAAACTTTCCCGGCGACCAGGTTCAACGGCTCGCATTTCAGGGCGTCAATTCAGGGTTCGCCTGGCCGCTGGCTGCGCTGGACCCCGAAATGCCCGCCGATTGGTCGGCCTTCGAGTATCTTGTGGTTGAACTAAAAGTCGCCACCCCGCAGCGGTTCTTTGTGCGCCTGCACACCGCCAACGGCCTACGCCAAGTGCGCATTCAGCCGGTTGGCCAGGGGGTGTGGTTCCGCGCGGCTATACCGCTCAGATTCCTGCGCGGTCAGGATCAGGAAGGCCACGACCTGGCTTCCACCATCAACCGCCCTCGTAACTCGTTTTGGATGTCGGTCGAAGGGCCGTTCGGCAGTCTGACCGAGATCGAGGCCCTGGAAATAGCGATGGAGTACCCGGCCAACAATCCCACGATGGATATACGACTCATCGGCCTGGCCGCGCAAGACCCGGGGGCCGAAATCCTGGAGCAATTGCCCGTGGTGGACGAGTTCGGCCAGTGGCGCCCCGCCGATTGGCCCGGCAAGGCAACGAAGCTGGAACAACTTCAGGCCGAATGGGATCAAGAGGACAGGCGGCTCGGCGGCAGCT
>CAZYPJ010000114.1:0-11564 GCA_964649365.1 uncultured Anaerolineales bacterium
TGCAAAAGAGTTATATCGGCGGGGCGCGACATGTCGCGCCCCGACATTTTGAGTTTTTCTCTTGCTAGGCTATAGTATATATATCAACCAAACATATACAGCCAGGGTCGTCCGCAGCCCGGATGCTGGGACGACAAGGGGGAAAGCCGGTGTGAGTCCGGCGCTGTCCCGCAACTGTGAGCGCGGCCTGCACGCTGCGCGAGCCAGATTGCCCGCCCTGGCTGCTCCGGGGCCTTCGAGAGAGAGGATGATGGAGCGACGCCGACGCTATCCGCGGTCTCTTGCCCCTGCAAGAGACCATTTTGTTTCGCCATTGGACGAGATGCCATGAATAACAAACTTGACCCACAAACCGGCTTGGGCCTGGTGCAAGTCTATACCGGCGACGGCAAGGGCAAAACGACCGCCGCGCTCGGCTTGGCGCTGCGCGCCGCCGGGCGGGGCTATCGCGTGTTCATCGGCCAGTTCATGAAGGCGCAAGATTGCGGCGAGCTGCACAGCCTGGCGCGGCTGGCGCCCGATGTCGTCATCGAGCAGTTCGGGCGGCCCGAATTCGTGGTCGGCCCGGCGCGGCCCGAAGACGTGGCGGCGGCGCAGCGCGGTTTAGCGCGCATCTGCGAGGTGATGGCCAGCGGTGAATATCCAATAGTGATCCTGGATGAGGTTTGTGTGGCGCTCCACTTTAAATTGCTCGATTTGGCCGAGGTGCTGGCCTTGCTCGACGAACGGCCCGTCGGGATCGAGTTGGTGTTAACGGGACGCCGAGCGCCGCAGGAATTGCTCGACCGCGCCGACTTGGTGACAGAGATGCGCCAGATCAAGCACCCTTATGAGCAAGGTATTGGCGCGCGACGAGGGATAGAGGATTGACGGCTTCCAACCATATGCTCGCCTGGCTGGCCTGGACGCTTGGGGCGGCAGTGGCGGCGTTCATGACGCGCAACCCGCTCTATCTGGCGATCATCGCCCTGTCGGCGTGGCTGGTCTATGTCACCGCTGGGCAACGTTCGGGGCTGGAGCGTAGCTGGCGCGGGTTGCTCAAGGTGGGCGCGATGATCTGGTTGCTCGCTATTCCGTTCAACGCGCTGATGATGCACCAGGGCAAGCATATCTTGTTCAGCTTGCCCAAGGGCTGGCCACTGGTGGGCGGCCCGATCACGCTTGAAGCAGTAGCGGCGGGCGCGGCGTCGGGGTTCGCGCTATGGGTGCTGTTGTTGATCTTTTCTGCATTCAACACCACGGTGGACGCCTCGCAATTGTTGCGGCTGACGCCGGCGTTTCTCTACCAGGCGGGCGTGATTACTTCGATTGCGTTGACGTTCATGCCGCAGATGCTGCTCAGCCTGCGCGATATCCGCGAAGCGCAACGGCTGCGGGGGCATCGTTTTCGTATCTGGCGCGACCTTCTGCTATTAGTTATGCCGTTGTTCACTACCGCCTTCGAACACGCGGCGCAATTGGCCGAGAGCATGGAATCGCGAGGTTTTGGTGGGCAGCTCACGGGTTTGCCCGGCAAGACGATGAACCGCCTGCGCTGGCAGATGCTCGGAGGCTTGGGAGCCTTGCTGGCTGGGCTATTCTTTTACACCTATCGCCAGAGCACTCGCGCGCTGGGCGTCGGGCTGATCGCTGTGGCGGCGTTGGCGCTGATCTATGTCTTTCAGACGTTGGGCGAGCATATCCAGCGCAGCCATTACCGCCGCATCCTTTGGCGGCGCAGCGACACGGTAATCGTGATCCTGAGCATCGCGGTATTCATCGGTATTCTCCTGGTGCGCGCCGCTGATAAGCTGGCTTTGGTCTATTATCCCTATCCGCCCTACGCGCTGGCCCCCGAGTTCAATCCGTGGATCGGCCTGTTGCTGGCGTTACTGGCCGCGCCCGGTGTGATAGCGCTATTCGCCGAGCCCGTCGGCGCCGACGTCAGTGTGGAGTTCGAGACACCATGATAACTTTGGAGCACATTACCTATACCTATCCCGACGCAGAGCAGCCCGTTCTGCGCGACCTGAGCCTGCACATCGCTGACGGCGAATTTGTGCTGGTGGTGGGCAACTCGGGGGCGGGCAAATCTACCCTGCTGCGTTGCTTTAACGGACTGACGCCGCATTTTTACGGCGGGACGATCAGCGGCGGGATTTGCGTCAATGGCTTGAATCCGATAGAAGCCGGCCCGCATACTATGAGCGCCACGGTGGGGTTCGTTTTTCAGGATCCCGAGGCCCAATTTGTGGTGGATACCGTCGAGGCAGAGTTAGTGTTTGCGATGGAAAACCATGCGCTGCGCCAATCGGTCATGCGCAAGCGCGTGGAAGAGGCGCTCGACCAACTCTCCATCGCCCACCTGCGCGACCGGCGCATCAATACTCTGTCGGGCGGCGAAAAACAGCGCGTGGCCATCGCCTCGGTGCTTACCTTGCAGCCGCAGGTGCTCGTGCTCGATGAACCGACCTCGCAGCTCGACCCGCAGGCCGCCGAAGAGGTGCTCACTACACTGCAAAAGCTCAACGCCGACCTGGGGCTGACCATCATCCTCTCTGAGCATCGCCTGGAGCGGGTGGTGCAATACGCCGACCGTATGATCTATCTGCCCGGCGCGGGCCAGCCGTTGGCGAGCGGCTCGCCGCAAGAGGTGTTGCGCCAGATGGACGCCACGCCGCCGCTCATCTCGCTGGGCAAGGCGCTGGGCTGGGAACCATTGCCGTTGACGCTCAAAGAGGCGCGCGCTCATGTCGGCGACTTGGCGTTGACCCCCGCGCCGCCGCCACAGACGCCTGCGGACGAACCGGCGCGACCCGTCGAAATCCGCGTCAACGATCTGTGGTATGCCTACGACGGCCATATGGCGCTCAAAGGGGTCAACCTGGAGATCGCCCAGGGTGAGTTTGTGGCGTTGATGGGGCGCAACGGATCGGGCAAGACGACGCTGCTCAAGCACCTCGTGGGCCTGCTGCAACCCCGGCGCGGCAGCGTATCGGTGCGCGACCAGGATACGCGCCATACCCCGCTCGAAACCCTCATTGGCGCGGTGGGCTATGTGCCTCAAGACCCCAACGCGTTGCTCTTTGCCGATACGGTGGCCGACGAGATCGCCTTTACGCGCCGCAACCACGGCCTTGACCCGCAGGAAGGCGCCGCCGAGCTGTTGGAAGCGCTGGGCATCGCCCAGCACGCCGGGCGCTATCCCCGCGACCTGAGCGTGGGCGAGCGACAGCGCGTGGCGCTGGCGGCCATTTTAGCAGCGCGCCCTAGCATCATTGTGCTTGATGAACCCACTCGCGGAGTAGATTACGCTCAGAAGCAGGCTCTGGCGCGCTATCTGCAAGCTGAGCGCGCCCAAGGGCGCACGGTGATCGTCTCCACGCACGATGTGGAATTGGCCGCCGCCTGCGCCGACCGCGTCATCATCTTGGGCGACGGAGAAGTAGTGGTGGACGGCCCTACTCGCGAAGTGATGACCCACTCGACCATCTTTTGCTCACAGATCAACAAATTGCTGCGCGATGACCGCTACCTCACGGTGGATGACGTGCTTAGGAGTCTGTCGTGAAACACAGCCGCCTATGGGATGCGGTTATCCTGTCTGTCGCCAGTTTGACGGGCATGGTAGCGTTTTTTTATCCCTTTTTCACCACCGGTCTGGCACAGACTCAGGCGTCCTCCAACGCTCACGCACAAGATGCGCCTCTGATCACGGTGGTGCTCATTGCCCTGTGCCTGGCTACGGTGTTGGCCAACCTCGGCTCGGGCGAGATGAACTCCAAGATGGTGGCGATCCTGGGCGTGCTCACCGCCGCCAACGCGGTGTTGCGCGCCGTGCCCGGGCCAGCCGGTTTTTCGCTAGTGTTTATGTTGCCGGTATTGTGCGGTTACGCCTACGGGCCGGTGTTCGGTTTTTTGTTGGGCGCGCTTTCACTGTTGGTCTCGGCTATCATCGGCGCGGGAATCGGCCCTTGGCTGCCCTATCAAATGTTCGCCACTGGCTGGGTGGGCCTCACTTCGTCCTGGCTGCCTGATATGCGCCGTTGGGGCCGCGTCGAGGTTATCGCTTTAGGAATATGGGGCGTCTTCTGGGGGTTCTTTTTCGGCGCGGTGATGAACATTTGGTTCTGGCCATTCGTTTTTCAACCCCAACAGGCGGATATTTACTGGCAGCCGGGGATGGGGTTGATGGAGACGCTCAAGCGCTACGCCGTATTCTATGGCCTCACGTCATTCTGGTGGGATTTGGGACGCGCCATCGGCAACGCGCTGCTGATCTGGATGTTCGGCGCGTCGATCCTAAAGCTGCTGCGACGCTATCAGCGACGCTTTCATTTCGTATCTAACGAGAACCATGCTGTTGATGTCTCTACCGGCGTTGCCTCAGAGCCGAGCGCTGCGCGGCGCGTGGGGCGCGCCTTGATGGCGCGCCTGGCTCAATGGGCGCGCGAGACGCGCAGCATTCTACGCCGCCTGAAGCGATGGGCGCGCAAGATACACGCTTTCCTATCGCGCCCGGTTGAGTAGGCGCGGAGGATGAGCGAGTAGAGCTTGGCCCAGCGCGCCGTTCGCCGCGCCGCCGATGATTTGCGGCTCATCCTGGCGACTCAAATCGGCGCCGGACAAAGGCAGCAGGCGGAACGAGTCGTAGCGTGCGTCGGCGTATGGCTCGCCGGCGCACAAGGCGAATAACCCCACCCGCCCGACGCCGGCGAACTCGCTGCCCGAAAGCGTCTGCGCCAGTGTTCCATTGATGCGGCACTCCACCTGTTGCCCCACGCGCTGCACCGAGAGGCGGTTCACGGCGCTTCCCAGGTTGATAGCCGCCGAGGCCGTCCATGGCGTGATAGTGTATTCTACATCGTTCTCATAACGCGCCATAGCGTAATAGCCTGTGGGCGAGACGATAAAGGCATAGTAGCGGATCGTCGGCGTGGTCTGGTAGGCGAACAACAGCCCGTATCCCTGCGGCGCTTCGCTCACTGCGTGGCCATCCACTTCCAGCAGCATGCCGCCCACTGCGCTCACGCCAGGCAGCGCCCCTTTCTTGTATGCCACCGGATAGATTTGGATGCGATACTCGCCTCCCTCATATCCCATCGTATAACTTGCCGTCGTCGTGACTGGCCACAAACCCGTGATCTGGCTGAAATCGTCGCGAAACTCGCCCGGCGCGAAAGTGGGCATTGGGGTGACAGTGGGCGTGTATGAAGGCGTCGCCGTTCGCGAGGGTGTGGCCGAGCGGGTGGGCGTGGGGGCCGCCGTACCGTATCGTCGAACCGCCAGCGGCAACGTCACCCGGTTCGAGGTAGGCGCGCCGCTCATCAGCAGCGCAAAGTTCTGCGGCCCCTGCGGGATGTTGTGCGCTCGCACCCGCACAGTATATGTTCCTGCCAGGCTTGTGGGCAAATAGACGCACTCGACGTTGTTCGTGCGATCTGCGCTGCCTCCCGTGGCCGACCAGCCGTTGAGGAACACGTTGCCGCGATAGATTTGCCCGTTGGGCGCAGTCACTTCCAAATCGAGGTCGTTCACCAATTGCGTGGCGGCTTCCACCGCCGCCGGATAGTCCGTCCACACCAGCGTAAAGCGCGCTGGTTGCGCCGCTGCGCTCGCTCGATAGGTCAACGCATACTCTTGCCCCGTTTGCAGGGCGTATTGCTCATCCACAAAGGCGCGTCCCCCGGCGACGGCGGCGGCTAGGTTCACCGCGCCCCAACCCTCGTTGTTGTTGGGGATGGGGCCGGCCTCGTTGTAGGGCGCAGCATACTGACCGGGGATGTCGCGGGCTGTTTGGATGATAGTGGCTTTGAGCAGCGCGGCGCTGGGCGTGTGCCCTCGATCCAGATACGCCTGACGCGTCAGCGCCACGCCGCCCGCGACAAGAGGCGCGCTCATACTCGTGCCGCCGAGATACATGTAGCCCGATGGCAGCGATGGCGATGCGGGCCATCCCGGCTGCGCGGCTAGGCTGGAACGCAGCGACGCTACCCACGATCCGGGCGCTACGACATGAGGCGCGAGGCGTCCATCGCCGAGCGGGCCGCGCCCGCTGGATGCCATCAGACCATCGCTGCCCGCGTCGGCCATCGGGTCGCCCGCAATGGGCGCGACGGGGAAAGCGTCGCCCCAGAACTGGCTATAGTTCGCATAAGGCCAGTCGGTATCAAGCGATGGGCGGCGGTTCTCTGTTGCGCCTACAGCGATGATATTCTTGGCCGTGGCCGGCGGCACAACTGAACCGGCGTCGGCGCGGCCGTCGCGGTTGGCGTCTAGCGCCTCATTGCCCACCGAAAAGAGAATAGCCATGTCGCGGTGCTCCCAGACAAAGCGGTCGGTTTGCTGCGCTTGGCTGTTGTACACGCCCGCCGCGCTGCGATCCAACCCCCAAGAGTTGGTGTGAACCCGCGCGCCCCACTGATAAGCTTCATTGTACAGGTCGGCCAAATCAGTAGGCGCGCCTACCAAATAGTAGCCGTCGGTCCACCCCGCGCCCTCGGCGGCGGTATTGAAATTACAGTATTGCTCTAGGGCCTGAAAAGTAAGGGCCGCGCGATAAGCCACGCCGCGATATTGTCCGTTCGAAAGATAGCCGTTGCCCACCGCCGACCCGGCGACGTGCGTGCCATGGCCATCGTAACGGTCGGCGGCGCCGTCATTGGCCAAGGGATTGTCGAGCCATTCATAGTATAGCGGCGAGATGGGCCAACTGCTGATATGAGCCACGCGATTATCCAGGTCGCGGTGCATGTCGCCCGTTATTTGTGGATAGTCGCTGCCGGTGTCGAGGCCGGTGTCGGCTACGGCAATGGTCTGCCCCTCGCCGGCATAGCCTGCACTCCAAGCTTGCGGCGCACTGATCTCGCCGGCGGCGATGTCGTTGTGCAAGCGCGGAACGGTCAACGGCTCGATCCAGCGCACCTGCGGTAATCGGCTCAGCGCTGCCGCCTGGCGTGTGTCGGCCCCCACCGCCCAGGTATTGCCGTCGCGCCCGATGATGCGCACGCCCAAGTTGGCCAGCGTTGTTTGCGATAGCCCCTCGGCGCCCTCTTGCAACTCGACGCGCAACGCCTGACTGCCCGATGCGATTGCCTCGGGGCTGATCTTGAAATCGGGCTGATAGGCCCCCACCCAGCGGACGCCTTCTAGCCTGGCGATGCGCTCGCGCTGTGAGCGGTCTGCGTGCACCTTGTAGGCATAGTCGGGGATATAATCGAGGATCAGGGCGCCTGTTGCTTCCAATCCCGCGCGCCACTCGGCCAGGATCGGTCCACTAAACTGCACCAAACATACGTTATCGTCTTGAGATGTAAGCTGATCAACCGCCGGATCGTAGCCGGGCGCGGGCGCAAAGGTCGTTGCTCGCAGCCGGATCATGGGTACATTGTCTTTTGCGCTGTTCTGCGCCCATGTAAACGGCGCCAACGCTGGCCAAGCCATCAGGATTATCCCTACCAGACCGATCAGAGCGCCGTGTTGCTTGCTTTTGATCCTCATCGTGGTTCATCTCCCACAAAACATACACCCAACGTAGGACGTTGGGTGTATCCATGCGTGTTCCCCGGCGCGCCCAACTATCCTGCCTGCACGGCCACCGCCGCAATCAACCCTTCGCCGGCGTGGCATGAGATGACGGCCCCTGTCTCGAACACCAGCACATCAGGACGTGGCGTCCGCGTGAGGGCAGCCAGTGCGTCAGCCAGTTCAGCGCCCACATCGCGGGACGACGGGTGTGCGCCACGGCAAGATGCTCCAACGATCCCAGGCGAGCGATTTCTTCTTTGATGCGCTCGATTCCCTTTTGGTAGGAACGAGCAACGCCCAGGATTTTGAGTTCCCCATCTACTAGGTTGAGCAACACCCTTAGGTTGAGCGCGCGAGTCAAACGGTCAATGGCGGGCATTAATTTGGAAGCGCGACCCCCGCGCCGGAGATTCTGAAGCGAGTCGAGCTGGATGTAAAAGTGCGTGCGTTCACGCATGGCGCGGAGCGCGCTGAGGATGGTCTCCATGCTTACCCCTTGCAAGGCTAGGCGAGCAGCCTGGATCACCTGCCAACCGTGCCCGAGTGAAAGGGCGCGCGAATCCTCGACCACTACACGGTCGCCAAACCCTTCGGCGGCGCCCCAGGCGCAGCCAAAGGTGCCGCTGTGATGGCTGGTGAGGGTGATGCACAACACCCGGTGCCCCGCGTCCACCAACTGCCGATAAGCGCGCTCGAAAACGCCGCGCGGAGGCTGCGAGGTTTTCGGCGCGACCGGCCCGCGCGCCAATTGCCAGAATTCATCGTGCGAAAGCGCGCCGTCATCAAAAGTGCGCTCGCCGAAAATCACCGCAAGCGGCACGACGATGATGCCCAATTCCCGGATGACTTGCGGAGGAATATCCGCCGAACTATCCGTGACAATCCTGATTTGCTCCAAGCTACTCGTCCTTCCTACGGCGTTAGCGTTTCACCGGCACATCGAAGAAACGGTATTTGCGATAGACCTGGCCGCCCATCATCTCGATGCCACGAATCACTTTGTAGTTGTCTTCCAGAATCCATGACATTTCGGCCCACTGGATTCCTTTGCGTGCGGCCGCTCGGCTGCCTTCTTCATAGAATAATGCCTCGACGCCCTTGAGCCGGTGCTCTTCCAATACGCCCATAATCAACACCCGTAGCCCAGTGATGCGCCGCTTGTAGTAGAGGAATTTGGCCCAGCCGATGGGGAACAGCCGCCCGTTGAGATGATAGGCTACCTGGTTAAAGTCAGGTATAGCTACGAAGCAGCCGATAGGTTGGCCATCAAGGTACGCAAAATAGGTCAAGTCGGGATCTACGACTTGTTTGAGGTTATGAGCCAAGTACGTAAACTCTTCGTCGGTCATGGGCAAAGCGCCCCAGTTCTTGGCCCAGGCTTGGCGGTGCAGCGGCCTGAGCGCCTCGACCTCTTGGTCGAAATGGCTCATATCTATCTTGCGAATGGTGATCCCGTAACGTTCCCGTGCGATGCGCGCCACTCGCGCAATTTGGTTGGGCAGACGCTCCAGGTTTGGCCCATAATCCGCCAGATCTAGCTTGTAGGCGTACAGATCCTTGGCTTTCACAAAGCCGTAGCGTTCGATGAAGGTTTGATAATAGCGCGGGTTATAGGTCATCATGATGACGGGCAGGCCGTCGAACCCCTCGATCAATAAGGCGCATTCGTCGTTGATGTTCAAATTCATTGGCCCGCGCATCACCTCGCGGTTGCGCTGAGCCAACCAGTCGCGGGCGGCGTCGAACAGCTTGGCGGCCACGTCATAGTCTTCGATCACCTCGAACTCGCCGAAAAAACCCACCGGCTCGTTCCAGATTTTTGGATGCATCTCGTCGGCGATGGCGGTTATCGTCCCCACTGTTTTGCCGTCGCGCAGGGCGCGAAAGAGCTGCGCCTCGGCGTGCTTAAAAAAAGGATTGTGCTCTGGGTCGAAATGTTTGACGCGCTCGGCAATCAGCGGCGGCACCCAATAGGGATCGTCCTTGTAGAGCCTGAACGGGAACTTGATGTAATCCATCAGCTCTCGCCGATTCGTGACCGGTTCGATCACGACCGGCCCTCCCTTGATCTGCGACTGAACCATAATTCCTCCTGAAAAGAAAAAACAGATGATGACACTCCCATAACCCTGGGTCAACGTGATGGATACGGAACGCCAACTGGCGAGTATTGATTTGACAGCCCCTTACTCCACGCCATAATCCACGTTATACATGCCGCTAACATCACGGCCAGAGGAGGCCAATCGTGAATATCACTTTTCTTGGCGCTGCCCGCAATGTCACTGGCTCGATGCATTTGCTGCAAGTGAACGGTCAGCGCATCTTGCTCGAATGTGGCCTATTTCAGGGCCGCCGGCAAGAATCGTTCGAGCGCAACCGTAACCTGCCTTTCGACGCCGCCGCTATTGACACCATGGTGCTCTCGCACGCCCACATAGATCACAGCGGCAACATCCCCAACCTGGTGCGTTCGGGCTTTCAGGGCAATATCCATACTACATTTGCTACGCGCGATCTATGTAGCATCATGTTGCCCGATTCGGCGCATATCATGGAGTCCGACGCTAGTTATCTGAACAAACACCGCGACCAAGGACAGCCCGAGATCGAGCCAATTTACACCATCCAAGATGTCATGCACAGCCTGCGCCACTTCGTTGGCGTGGATTATGAGCGACCCATGTGGATCGGCCCGGGCGTTCGGCTCACGTTCTATGATGCCGGCCATATCCTCGGCTCGGCGTTGTGCGCGTTCGACATCACTGAAAACGGCAGCTCATATCGCCTGTTATTTACCGGCGACCTGGGCCGTGCGGGACTGGCCATTTTGCGCGATCCGCAGCATGTGCCCGATGTGACTTATCTCATCACTGAGAGCACCTATGGCGGCAGGACGCACGGCTCGGTCGAAGACGCCGAGCACGAGTTGCAGCGTGTGGTGAACGCGACCTACAAGCGTGGCGGCAAGGTGATTATCCCCGCGTTTTCGGTGGGGCGCACCCAGGAATTGGTTTATGCGCTCCACCGACTGCACAATGCCGGCGCGATTCCGAATATGCCGGTGGTGGTGGATTCCCCCTTATCCACCAACGCCACTGACGTTTTTCGCTTGCACCCCGAATACTATGACGCCGAGACGCTCGACATGATGGAGCGCGAGCGCGACCCCTTTGGGTTCAGTCAGTTGCGTTATATTCGCAGCATCGAAGAGAGCAAATCGCTCAATACGCTCGACCAGCCGATGATTATCATCAGCGCGTCGGGCATGTGCGAGTCGGGTCGTATTCTACATCACTTGAAGAATAATATCGAAGACTCGCGCAACACAGTGTTATTTGTGGGCTATCAGGCTGAAAACACGCTGGGGCGACGCATCCTCGAAGGTCACGACACGATCTCGATCTTTGGCTCGCGCTACCGGCTTGAGGCGCACGTGGAGGCGATTGATGGCTACAGCGCCCACGCCGACCATGATGAATTGTTGGGTTACATTCGGGCGCTCGGCCCTGAACGGCTGGAGCAGGTATTTATCGTTCATGGCGATGAAGAGAACGCCCAAGCCCTATCCAAAGGATTGCAAAGCCTGGGCGTGAGCCGGACGTATATCCCCGAATTGGGCGCGCAAGTTGCTATCGCATCCTAATCGGTGAGCGTTCCCAAAGGATACTCGGTAACATACTGCCATGGCCTGGGGAGCGCTTCGCTTGCCAACCAGATGCTCGTCACATCAAAAAAGGCTTCCAGCTCGCGGGTGGCGTTGGCCGAGTGTAGGAACTGCTCCAATTGCTCGTCGCTCAAGCCGAGTCCTAGCGTGATATGAGGGATATAGCACTCTTCGATCTCTTGATCTTCTTCGCAGCGGTCGCGCTGCAAGACGATTAACCCCTGTGTGGCGCGGGTCAGCGCGGCGTGCAGAGTGACCAATGGATCGGGGTTGGCGATCTTTAAGTAGATGACGTTGTCGTTCTCGGAGCGAAACACATCTAGGCCCGCGACGCGCACCGAAAAAGGCGCATATCTGTGGCAGATTTTTGCGATGTTGGCCAGCGCCGATT
>CAZYPJ010000115.1:0-4199 GCA_964649365.1 uncultured Anaerolineales bacterium
GAGGTCGCCGCACGAGATGACATCCTTGTGGTGATCGAGCATCGAGCGCCCTGGTTGTTGATCGTTGGAGGACGACAGCATGTTGACGCGACGACGATTCCTGACCGCCTTGATCCCCGGCTGCGCCCTGACGTTCACCGGGTTGGCCTACGTGGGCTATCGGCGCGGCGGATGTCCCCTCTCCAATAGCGGCGCCTGCGAGGGACCTTGCACCGCCCTGGTGGACGCCAACGGCGACCTGCTCTGCGACCGCATCCTTTTGCCCGTCGTGCAAGCCGAGGCGCCGGAGACGCCCGCAACGAACAGCGCCGGCGATGAATCCGCCGCCAGGCCGCCCGCCTCGCCCGACGCGGTCCAACCTACACTTGCGCCGCCCACTGCCGCGCCGCAGCCTACGCTCACCATCCGCCCCGCCCAACCGACGCCGCTCCCCGTCCGGCCCAAGCAGGCCGTCGCCTGCCCCTACGGGCTGGTGAACGACCGCTACCCCGGGCGCTGCCGCCGCTATCGGGATAGCAATGGCAACGGCGTCTGCGATCTTTCCGAGCCGGCGAGCTGAAAGGGACGCGCCCATGACCACTGCCAAACCCGCGCCGCGCGCCCGTTACGCGCCCTGGCGGCTCGCCGCGCAGCTCATCGCGCGCGCCGCGACGGTGGTTCTCGGCGCGCGCGGGCCGGCCGCGCCCGGCGCGCCCTCGGTGGAGGCGTATTGTCCCCTGGGCGCCGTCGAGACGGCCTGGGCCGCCCTGACGCGCGGCGAATTCTTGCGCCACCTCGCGCCCAGCAACGGCGTTGTGTTCGGCGTCGTGGCGTTGTCGGCGGTGTTGCTGGGCCGCGTGTTCTGCGGCTGGGTCTGTCCGTTGGGCGCGCTGCAAGATTGGCTCGCTTGGCTATCGCGACGCTTGATGGGCGCCGGGCCGAACCCCTGGCGGCTGCCCCGCTGGGCCGACCGCGTCCTGCGCGGGGCCAAGGGGCGCCTCCTGGGGTGGAGGCGCGGGGCGAGGGGGACGGCGGGCGCGCCGCCGCTGGCGCCGCTGTGTCCCTTCCGCAGTTTGTTCGAGTTCCGCTGGGACGCGCTCCTGACGTGGGGCGTCATCGGTGTGTTCGTCGCCGTCGCGCTGATGATCGAGCGCGCTTGGTGTCGTTATTTCTGCCCACTCGGCGCGATCCTATCGCTGTTCAACCGCCTTTCGCCGCTGCGGCCGCGGGTGAACGCGGAACGTTGCGTGGCGTGCGGGCGTTGCGCTATAATCTGTCCAGTGGAGATTGACCCCGTGGCCGATGGGACGCAACACCCCGAATGTGTGCGCTGTTACGCCTGCGCCGACGCCTGCAAACGCGACGGCGCGTTGACGGTGCGGTAGTCACCACAGAGACACGGAGAACACAGAGGGGAGCAAAAGGGGTTCTCCGTGCCTCCGTGGTGAAATGCTTGCATGGGAGGAATTGTATGGCAAGAAAAAAGACGCGCGATTGGTTGAGCGTGGCCAGAGTGGTCAGCCAGGCGGGGTTTGCGGCGTTCATTTTGATCGCGGCGGCGAGGCATCACACCAGCGCGGTGGAGACGGCTTCTACTCACGCCTATTGCCCCTTTGGGGTCATTGCCTCGCTGTGGCCGCTGGTCACAACGGGCAAATTCGCGCCCAAGATCCACCCTTCCAGCCTGATCCTGGGTGTGGGCGCCATCCTGAGCGCCCTCGTGGCGGGCGCGGCCTTTTGCGGCTGGGTCTGCCCGCTGGGCGCGCTGGAGGACGCGCTCAATTGGTTGCGCGCCAAGCTCCGCATCCGCGAGCTGCGCGTGCCCAAGCTGGCCGACCGCCTCTTGCGCTATGGGCGTTACGTCACGCTGGTGGGCATCATCTATGCCACCGCCGTCACCGCCAAATTGTGGTTTGCCGATTACGACCCCTATTACACGATTTTCAGGCTCGACTGGCGGTTCTCATTGGATCGGGCCGCGAGCTGGCCGGCCTATGGCGTCTCGGCTGCGGTGGTGGGGTGCAGCCTGTTCATTCCTCGGCTGTGGTGCCGCTACCTGTGCCCGCTGGGCGGCCTGCTCAACCTGGTGCAGCGGATCAGCCCCATCAAGGTTCGCCGCCACGCGCCCACTTGCATCAGTTGCAAACGCTGCGACCGGGTCTGCCCCACGCGATTGGAGGTTTCCACCGCCGGCGCCGTCAAGCAGAACTGTGTGATGTGCCTGCGCTGCACCAGCGCCTGCCCCATCCCCGGCGCACTGGAAATAGCGCTGCCCGGTTATGAAAAGGCGAGGCCGGCGGCCCCGAAAGGAGGCGCATGATGCGCGTCGCTCGATGGATCGTTCCGGCAGCGGTGATTATCATCCTGTTGGGCAGCGTCGTGGTCGCCCAGGCGTTCGGCTGGTGGCAGACCAGCGGCGCGAACATCGCTACGCTGACCAACGCCACGCCCGATGACATCAAAGGCTCCAGCGCGCTAGGCGACGTCTCGAAAGCGTTCGGCATCCCGATGGATGAGCTAACGCAGGTGTTGGGCGTCCCGGCGGATACGCCGCCCCAGACCAAGATGAAAGATTTGGAAGCCTACGTCGAGGTCAGCGAGGCGCGTGGGCTAGTCGCCGCGCACCTGGGCATCCCCTGGGAAGGCGACGAGCAAGGGGCCGAGGCGACGCCAGCAGCGCAGCCCACCGCCGCGCCCGTCGAGACCCACGTCGGTCCCACGCCCCCGCCCACCGGGGAGATCCTCCCCGCCAGCGAGATCAAGGGCAGCATGACGCTGCAAGACGTGAGCGACCAGTGCGGTATGCCGCTGGATGCGCTCTACGAGGCGCTAGAGCTGGGCGCCAACGTCTCGCCCGATACGCAGCTTAAGACGCTCACCACGCAGGTGAGTGGGTTTGAGGTCAGCGTGGTGCGATCGGTGGTCGAGGCGTATCAGAACAAGAAATGATCTAGGATCATACGGAGTCCCACAATTCGTGTTATCATAGCCGTGGTCAATCGGCGGCCAAACACAAAGTCGGCGCATTTGCCGGTTCCATAGCCGCCTACGCCTTCCTTTGAAGGCGTTCATATAGTGAGCCGATTCGCTGCCCAGCGATGATATCTGGCGGCGCAGAACTCGTTTGGTATTCTTCCTTTCTGGCGTCCACCAAGTAGTTCGGGTTCTGAGGCAACTAGGCTCCTTTCGATAACAGAAATCCCAAGACAGAGCGGCGCCTTGACGCCTAGCTGCTCTGCACCTATACTCTCCCCAGGTACGAACACACTTGCAAAATGGATGGTGATGCCATATGACCGAGACGCTTGAATCTCGCTCAATCCAGCAAGAAGAGATCCTCACTCGCTTGCGCAGGGTGGAAGGGCAGATTCGCGGCATCCAGCGGATGATCGAAGAGGGCCGCGAGTGCGAGGCCATCGTCACCCAGCTCATGGCGGCGCGCGCGGCGCTTGACCGGGCAGGATTGTTCATCATGACACATCACATCTCGAGCTGCCTGGCCGCAGCGGGCCGCAATGACCCTAGTCAACTCAACCGCATCATCGAGTTCTTTATCAAGTTCGCCGGGCCGCTGCCCGAAGAGCTGCGCCCGGCCTCGGATGCGGGCGCCGAACTGGAAGAGCCAGCATGAGCGCCCTTATCGCTGTGACCGACTCGACCTTTGGGCGCGAGGTGTTGCAAGCCGAATTGCCCACGCTGGTAGATTTTTGGGCGGAATGGTGCGCGCCGTGCCGCACGATGGCCCCGCTGCTTGAAAAGCTGGCTGAAGAGCAGGCTGGCGCGCTCAAAATCGTGCAACTCGACGCGCAAGCCAACCCCGATACAGCCTTGCGCTATGAGGTGATGAATCTGCCTACGCTGATCCTTTTTGTGGCCGGCGAGCCGCGCGAACGCCTGGCCGGTTTCACGCCCGTAAAAAAGATCATGGAGCGAGTAGCGAGATATTTGTAGGCAATCTCGCTCTTGACACACTTCTTTTTTTGCTCTATAATATTCAAGACTTTGAATAGAAAAGACTATCTGTGAACGCCTATCAAACTCCTGCTGAGTTGCTCAAAGCCATCGCGCACCCCACGCGGTTGCACATCCTGGAACTCCTCGCCCACGACGAGGCCTGCGTGTGCCACTTGGCGGCTGTGTTGCGCCGACGGCAACCTTACGTCTCGCAGCATTTGATGGTGTTGCGCGAGGCTGGTTTGGTGAGTGACCGTCGTGAGGGT
>CAZYPJ010000115.1:4209-11304 GCA_964649365.1 uncultured Anaerolineales bacterium
GCCTGGCGCTCGACCGCAAAGACGGCGTTATTGTCTATTACCGCCTGGCCAACCCAAATGTGATGGAATTGATCGCCGCCGCGCGCGCCGTATTGCGCGCTGCCGGGCAAGCCGTCGAGCCACCCCCTATCCCCATCGGGCCGGTAGTCGGTTGCCCTTGCCCCAAATGCCTGGAGGGGGGAAATTGCTGCCCTTCGAAAAAGGCGCGGGCTTAGCAAGGGGCGCCTCTTTTTTTGCTGTTAGACATTCGGTTTAATGAATATAATAAACACCGAAAGGAGCATCGAAGGAATGGATATTGGGAATACGATCACCCGATTGTTGCAGGGCGGCCTGGGCAACTTGGCGGCCTATCTGGCTGCGCACGTGTTGTTGTGCCTGCTGCCCGCCTTTTTCATCGCCGGCGGGCTGACGGCGCTGGTACCCAAAGAGGCCGTCACACGCTTTCTAGGGCGCAACGCGCCAAAGTACGTCTCGTATCCCGCCGCCGCCTTAGCGGGCAGCGTGTTGGCGGTGTGCTCGTGCACCATCGTGCCGTTGTTCGCGGGCATCTATAAAAAGGGCGCGGGGTTAGGCCCGGCTATCACCTTTCTCTTTTTCGCGCCGGCGGCCAATATCTTAGCGCTGGCCTACACCGGCGTAGCCATCGGGGCCGATTTGGCCATCGCGCGCATCATTCTGGCGCTGTCATTCGGCATCGGCATCGGATTGTTGATGGCGCTAATCTTTAGCCGCGAAGATGTAGCCCACGCCCAGGCCACCGATAATGGCTTTGTGGGCCACGCGGGGCTGAAAGCCCCCACGGTAGTATTCATCGTGTTGATGGTGGCGTTGCTGATCTTTGGCACGCTCAAAGTAGATCTGCTGCTCCACTCGTATGCGCCGTTCACGCTGCCCAGCCAGGGGGTAACTCGCTTCCTGGAGACGCTCAACGTGCTTGTGCCGTTCGATGCCTCCAAAGGTGAAGAGGGCGTCTCGGTGCAGGGGGTCATCCTGATCGGTCTATTGGCGCTGATCGCCGGGGCCGCCTGGAAGGGCCTGGGCAAAGTGGACGAGGGCTATAACCGCTGGACGTGGGCGGCGTTGGGGTTAATCGTGTTGACCTTGATCGTCGCTTCTATGCGAATGACGCCGCAAGCGGCTGGCCTGGTGATCGAGTTGCCCGGCAAGCTGTTCGGCGCCATCTTGGCGATGACAGGCATTGCCCTCATGGCCCGTCGCTATTTCGAGGCCTATGAAATTCAACAGTGGTTGTGGGAGACGTGGCGCTTTGTACGGCAAATCTTTCCGTTGCTGATCGTGGGCGTGTTCGGCGTGGGCGTGGCGCGCCAGCTCATCCGGCCAGAATGGATCGAGGCGCTGGCCGGCACGAACAATCTACTGGGCAATGTGGCGGGAGTGGTGTTCGGCGTGTTCATGTATTTCCCCACTCTGGTAGAAGTGCCCATCGCCAAGATGTTCTTGAGCCTGGGGATGCATCGCGGCCCGCTGATCGCCTATTTGATGGCTGACCCCGAGTTGAGCCTGCAAAGTATCCTCATCACCGCGACGATCATCGGCAAAAAACGCGCCTGGACCTACGTAGGGCTGGTGGCAGTGTTCAGCACCGTATCGGGGTTGATCTATGGCTCATGGGTGGATGGCGCCAGCGCCTGGCTGTTGCTGGCCTACCTGGCAGCGTTCGTGGCGGTTCTGGCGGCGGGAGTGTATTGGATCAGCCGACGCAATCAACGTGTGGTTGAACAGTCGCCAGTTGCGGCTCAAAGATAGACGCGGTTTATAGCCGCGCTGGCTGGTCAATCGGGAATCTGCGCGGTGAGAAACCGCGCCCATCATACGGAGGTGACTCGCAATGGAAATCAAAGTTTTGGGTAATGGATGCCCCAAGTGCAAGCGGTTAGAAGAGATCGTGCATGAGGCAGTGACCGAGTTAGGCGTCGAGGCCACGGTGGCGCATGTCACCGACATCAACGCCATCATGGCCTATCCGATCATGAGCACGCCCGGTTTGGTTATTAATGAAAAGCTGGTGGTGTCGGGCCGCCTACCGCGCAAGGAAGAAGTGGCCCAATGGATCAAGGAGGCGCAATGATTCAGATTCTGATCTTTGGCACTACGCCGCCCTGCGCCAAGTGCAAGCGCGCCGAGCAAGAGGCGCTCAAAGCGGCGGCCCAATTCCCCGGCCAGGTAGAAGTGCGCAAGCTCGACGCCTTGGGGCCGGAGGCGGATCGTTTCGGCATGATGGTGACGCCCACAACTGTGCTCAACGACCAGGTTATCGCCACAGGCAAGATTCTAATGGCGCCCGACCTGGCGCAACGTATCAAGACCATTCTAGGAGGCTGACGCATGGTGAACCTTGAAGTGTTCAGCGGCAACCCGCCCTGCCCGGGTTGCGTGGCCATCATCGAACTGGCCAAAAAGGTCAAAGCAAAGTACAGCGACGATGAGCTGCAACTGACTATCTTTTCGGGGCAAGAGGGCATGGCCAAGTTCGAGGAATACGGCCTGTTCTGCGTGCCGGCGGCGGTGGTGAATGGCTCCATCCGCATCGAGGGGATGTGCCCCACCGAGGCCACCCTCAACAATGCGCTGCGCGAGGGGGGACTATGTCTCAAGTGATCATTCACGCTTTTCTCTCAGTGCCGCCTTGTTCGGGGGGCGTGGCTGTGCGACGCTTGCTGCAGCGCGCCCAGCAAGAATTCGGCGACAAGATCGAAGTGATCACCCACGTGGGTCGCGACGCTGCTTGGGATGAGCATCATATCAACAATGCACCCGGCCTGGTGGTGGGCGACCTGGGCAAGTTCGTGGGCTTGGCGCCCGATTACGAATGCTTCGTGGGGGCGCTGCGCGAGGCGGGACTGGAATAACTTACCTCACCGCCTCTCCCTCTCCGCTTTGGAGAGGGAGAGGCGGTGCTTCCTTATTTCCGCCATACCCAGCAGCGAGAAAGGTCGTAGGTGAAGTAAGATTATCTTCTTTACGTGTTTTCAGGTAAACTATCTCCCATCCTACTCGATGGAGCCTACTAGCATGTTTATTTCCACTCTCGCTCAGCGCCGTGTCATCCGCATTGCCCTTGCGATCTTGGCCTTTGCGATGATAGCCGCCCTCCGGCCCGCGCCAAGCCGCGCCGACGGCCAAGTGCACTTGCTCTATTTCTTCGATCCCGAGTGCAGTTCGTGCCAGGCGATCCACAAAGAGGTGCTAGAGCCACTGATCGCCTCCTACGGCGACAAGCTGGTCGTCGAAGAGCGCAACATGGTCGAACAAGACAATTTCGATCTGATGCTCGACCTGGAGCAGCAATACCAGGTAGCAGCAAGCGACATTCCCGAAGTGTTCATCGGCCAGGATGCGCTCATCGGCCCCGACGATATTCGCGCGCGACTCAAGGAGCGGATTGACTATTACCTCGCTCAGGGCGGAGTAGCGTTGCCAACCGTGGGACAAGCGGTGGCTACGCTCCCCGCGCCAACGGCGCTTGCTACGGCGGCCACACCCACGGCAGAATGCTCCGAATGCGAGGCTACCCACGCTGCTGCGCGCACGGCGGCAGCCGAAAAGCGCACTGTTGCGCCCGAAGCGGCGACTCTGCCCGTCATCCACATCGCCTACTTTTTCCAGACTGGCTGCGACGTCTGCGAACGCGCCGAGCACGATTTGAGCTACATCCAGGGCAAGTATCCGCAGGTGCAGATCACGCGCTACAACATCGAAGAAGAGGCGGCGCTGAACCAATACCTTTGTGAGCGCGCCAACGTCCCCGCCGAGAAACACCTGACGGCCCCGGCGCTGTTTGTGGGCCGCGAATACTTGCTAGATGACGAGGTGCGCGCTCGCGCCATCGAGGAGTTGATTGCGCCTTATCTCGCCAGCGGCGCGACGGAACCCTGGCAAGATTGGGAAGGACAAAAAGAGGCGGCGGAGCGTTCCATCGTGGAACGGTTTCGCTCTTTCGGCTTGTTAACGGTAGTGGGCGCGGGATTGCTCGATGGCGTGAACCCCTGCGCCTTTGCCACCATGATCTTCTTGATCTCGTACCTCTCTTTTCGCAAACGCGAAGGGCGCGAACTGCTGTTTACTGGCGCAGCATTCACGCTAGGAGTATTCTTGACCTACTTGGGCGTAGGATTCGGATTCCTCAAGTTCCTGACAGCGCTTCCCTTCTTGAACGTCATCGGCAAGTGGGTCTATGGCGTCACGGCGCTCATCTGCCTGGCGCTGGCCTGGGGCAGCATCGCCGATTACCGCAAAGCCAAAGAGGGGCGGCTGGAGGATATGAGCCTGAAGCTGCCCGAACGGATGCGCGGCTGGATCAAGACGTTGATCCGCGAAGGGTCGGGGGCCAAGTGCTTTGTGCTGAGTTCGTTCGCGCTAGGATTCGGCGTGTCCATCGTAGAGCTGGCCTGCACCGGGCAGGTCTATCTGCCCACCATCATCTTTGTGCTGGGCATTCCAGAATGGCGCGCCCAGGCCAGTTTGGCGCTGGTGTTGTACAACCTGATGTTTATCATCCCGCTGGTGGTCGTATTCCTGGTGGTCTATTACGGGACGACCTCGCAGCAGCTTATTGATTGGATGACCAAACACGCCAGCACGGTCAAGCTGGGCATGGCGGCCCTGTTCCTGGTGTTAGCGGGGTGGATGGCGTATAGCGTTTTGGCGCTATGATTCGCCATTGCGGATAGCGATCTCCCAATCATAGGAGGCCGATATGAAAAAGACGCGAGTATTATTCTTGTGCACTGGCAACTCGGCGCGCAGCCAGATGGCCGAGGCGTTCCTACGCAAATACGCCGGCGACCGTTTCGAGGTCTATAGCGCCGGGCTAGAGCCGGCGCGCGGCGTTCACCCGCTCACTATCAAGGTGATGGAAGAACTGGGCTATGATATGAGCGGGCACTATGCCAAAGACGTGCGTCAATTCGTGGGGCAGTTGCACTTTGGCTATGTCATCACCGTCTGCGACCGCGCCGAGCAGAGCTGCCCCATCTTTCCCGGGATCACGCAGCGGCTGCATTGGTCACTCGAAGACCCTGCTGCATTCGAGGGTGACGAGCAGGCCAAACTGGCCAAGTTTCGCGAGGTGCGCGACCAGGTAGAGGCGCACGTCAAGGCGTGGGTCGAGGAACTGAATCATTAGAGGGGCAAAGGGATGCCGGAAGAGAGCTATTGCCAGATCATGGTAGGGCGCGCGATGACGGGCCTGGTGGGCTTGCAAGAGGTTCTGGAGAGGTTGGCCAGCGAAGGCGCGCCAGCCAACGCCCCCGGTCTTGGGCGGCGATTGGTCGAGGAGGTGGCCAAGCGCAACTATGTGCCCCCGCGAGCGGCCGCCGATTATGAAGCGGCGCTGTTGCGCGAATATCGCCGCCACATCGAGTCGCTCGCCTCGGGCAAGGGGGCGCGCACTTGGCGCGACCCGCGCAAAGAGCATTTCCCGTGGTTCCCCACCATTTTCGAGGCGAAATGCGATGGCTGCGGCGACTGCCTGCCGGTGTGCCCTCGCGATGTGTTGGAGTGGAACCCCGAGAAAACTCGCATGCTCGTGCTAGAGCCTTACGAGTGCGCGCCGGGCTGCCAGTTGTGCGCCAAGGCCTGCACCCGGCAAGCGATCTCGATGCCGCCCGTGGCCGTGTTGCATCGGCGCGCCGAATCAGCGCGCCAGCCCTAGCGTCGCGCGAGCGTCGCTGGCGCGCTAACGTTCACGAAAGGGAAAGTGCAATATGAGCGCGAAGGAAACGCTGGATCGCATTCTCGGCCAACTGACGCCGGAGAAGCTGCGCGACATCATCTTGAGCCTGTCCGACAGACAATCCGCCGACACCCGCTCGAACGTTTCGACCCCCGACATCATGGATGCCATCCTGGGGGGCGCCGATCTCGGCTATGGCGAGGAGGGGTGGACGGCCCAACTCCGGCTCAAGCAGGCTATCAAGGACTTGGTGGGGGCCATCGCCGGGATGCGCTACGTCGAGGGGGACTCTTGATGAAGCCCCGACTCGGTCTTCCTGGAAGGAAGACGTTAGAACGCCTTGTGTTCGAGCCGTCGCTGCTGAAAGGAAAAGGTCGAAATGGCGTCGTGTGTGGATGACGTACTGGCTTCGCTGACTTCCGATAGGCTCGAGAGTATGATCCAGGCCATCGCTTCCGAACGGCCATCGGGAAGCGCCTCCGTTGCTGTGGATCTGATTGCCGAACGGTTGCTGGTCGGATGCGGTTTCGAGTCGGGGATTGAGCGCAGCAACGCGCGCATCAGGGTTGGGCGCAAGATCGCCGAGCAGATAGCGTTTATCCCCGGGATGAGTTATATCGAAAACGAATGATGAGGCGGCAGTTTTGTCTTCCTGGAAGGAAGACAGCGCTGAGCGCTCATCTAGCCTCAAGGAGGGGGCGTCGTTATGCCTGTCATAGATGAAATCCTGTCCGAGTTGACGCCCCGCGCCCTCGAACAGGTGGTGATCGAGATCGCCGACCAGCGCGCCCCGGGCGAGAGAACGGGGGCCGATCTCGGCCAAATCGTTGATCGCCTCGTGGCTGGGCGCGACCTGGGCCTGGGCGCGGAGCGCAGCCAAGCCTATAGTCGGCTCGTGCAGGCTATCCGCGAAAATGCGGCGCTGGCTGAGGGCCTCAAATACATCAAGAGCAGCGATTGATGAGGCGGGGATTTTGTCTTCCTGGTAGGAAGACCACGTTGAACGATTCCTTTGTGATGGTGGAACGCTAACGAGAATGACCGGGGAGGGAGCCATGCTCAAGGTCAAGCCGCATCTCGACTATCCGCTGGAAGAGGGTCGCTTTGTACGGGGAAACGATTTTTCCCCGGCGGCGGTGGCCATCGTCCTCAATACTGATGCGGACAAAATCCCGCCCGATCTCGAAGCGCTGGTGAGGGCCGCTGTCGAAAGCGGCGCGGCCCTCGCTGGAACGGTGCAAACGGAGAACATCGGCTTTGAGAAGATGATCTGCAATATCGTCGCCAACCCCAACATCCGTTATCTCATTCTTGGCGGGCCCGAATCCGAAGGGCACTTGACCGGCGAGGCGCTCAAGGCTCTCTCCACGCGCGATATAGCGGAGCATTATGCGAAG
>CAZYPJ010000115.1:11314-11554 GCA_964649365.1 uncultured Anaerolineales bacterium
CACGGCGCTCTTATCGCAGGGGGTGGACGAGCAACGCCGCATCGTCGGAACAGAAGCCCCTCACCCCTTGTTGTACAACCTATCGCTCGCCGCCATCGAACGGTTTCGCCGCCAGGTGACGCTGATTGACCTGCAATTCGAGGGCGACCCCGAGGTCATCCGCCAGGCCGTGTGGTGTTGCTACCAAGAACGCCCCCCTGCATTTCGCAGCTATACGCTCTGCGCCCCGGGCGCCTACCC
>CAZYPJ010000116.1:0-11478 GCA_964649365.1 uncultured Anaerolineales bacterium
TCGTGCGAGATAGCCGCGATGGAGGACTCGTGCTGTTTGGCACCGTAGTACACATCCCTTCTCTCGATACTGGAACGGATCCTTATATTGCAGCCTTTGAGGATATCTGTGGCCGATTCAACGAATTCTTGCGGATCAAACATCTGCGCGGCGACACACAGAAAGGGCTGGTCATCATGGATGTGTCGTGCCAGCAAGAGAACATCCGTAGGCAGGCCGCACAGTTCAAAGCTTTCGGCAACCGATGGGGGCGATTCCTGGGCAATCTTCCCGAAGTCCCTTTGTTCGTCGAGTCAGATGCGTGTCGCTTGGTGCAATTAGCTGATTTCGTGGCTCACGCTCTTTTCAGACGCTACGAATCAGGAGAAGCGCGCGACCTAGACAAGATTCTGATTCGATTCAACCGCGATGAGCAAACCGGTATTATCCACGGCATAGGTCATATTATCGCCAACCGCTATCAGTGCATGTGCGAAGCCTGTATCAGCCGTTTCGGCAAACAGCGTGATATGTGACCGATAGCGCCTTTTGACTCAGTTAGCAGTACGCCCTCCCACCGCTTGCCCTCTCCCTTTACCCCGATTATACTCCCCCCAGACACGCATATACCCAAAGGAGGGCACGCCCCATGAGCCAAACCGCCAACTATCTCGCTTTCGACCTGGGCGCCGAAAGCGGACGCGCTATTATCGGCAGATTCGACGGCGAGCGTTTGCAGCTCGACGTGATCCATCGTTTTGCCAACGGCCCCGTGCCGGTGCTCGGCAACCTGTATTGGGATGTGTTGCGCCTGTTCGGTGAGATGCGCCAGGGGTTAGCGTTGGCCGGCCGCCAAGCGGACGGCGCGCTGGACGGCATCGGGCTGGATACCTGGGGTGTGGATTTTGCGCTGCTGGGGCGCGACGACAGCCTGCTGGCCAACCCGCGCCACTATCGCGACCCACGCACCGACGGCATGATGCCAGCAGCATTCGAACGCGTTCCCCGTGAAGAGATTTTCGCCGCCACCGGCATCCAGTTCATGCAGATCAACTCGCTCTTCCAATTGCTGGCCATGAAGCTGCGCGGCGACCCCGCGCTCGATGCGGCTGCGGCGCTGTTGATGATCCCCGACCTGTTCAATTTCTGGTTCACCGGCGTCAAGGCGTGCGAGTTCTCCGACGCCACCACCACCCAGTTCTACGACCCGCGCCAGCGCGATTGGGCGCGCCCCATGCTCGCCAAGCTGGGGCTACCCACGGCAATGTTGCAGCCCATCGTGCAGCCCGGCGCCGTGTTAGGCGAACTGCGCGACGAGATCGCCGAGTGGGCCGGCGTGAGGGCCGCGCCCGTCATCGCCCCGGCCTGCCACGACACCGGCTCGGCGGTGGCCGCCGTCCCCGCCGACGGCCAGGATTTCGCCTATATCAGCTCGGGCACTTGGTCGCTGATGGGCATTGAGGTGAACGAGCCTGTCATCACGCCCGATAGCCTGGCGTTCAACTTTACCAACGAGGGCGGCGTGTGCGACACGTTCCGCCTGCTCAAGAACATCATGGGGCTGTGGCTGGTGCAAGAGTGCCGCCGCACCTGGGCGCAAGAGGGCGAAGAACTCTCTTACGCCGACCTGACCGCGTTGGCCGCGCAAGCCCCGGCCTTTGGTCCGCTGGTCGAGCCGGATTGTCACGACTTTTTGCACCCCGGCGACATGCCCGCCCGCATCCGCGCCTTTTGCGCCCGCACGAGCCAGCGCGCGCCCGAAACCAAAGGCGAGATCGTGCGCTGCGCGTTGGAGAGCCTGGCGCTCAAGTACCGCTGGGTGTTGGAGAAACTCGAAATCATGCGCGGAAAAAAGCTGGAGGCCATTCACATCGTGGGGGGCGGATCGCAGAACGGGCTGCTGTGCCAGCTTGCCGCCGACGCCACCCAGCGGCGCGTGGTGGCTGGGCCGGTGGAAGCCACGGCGATGGGCAACGTGCTAATGCAGGCCATCGCGCGCGGCAAGATCGGCTCGCTGGCCGAGGGGCGGCAGGTGGTGCGTCGCTCGTGCGAGGCGCTCACCTACGAGCCGCGCGCCGTCGCCGGTTGGGACGACGCCTATGCCCGCTTCCTGGCTATCCACGAGCAAACGCCCGAAATCTAGGAACAAGACGCTGATCTATCGTAGGGGCGCGACATGTCGCGCCCTTTTGCGTTGCGCTGCACCCGTCGGGCGCGGTGGCTCGCTCCTATCCACGCCCCAATAACCCGATGGCCAACAACCCCTTGGCGAGCTTGGCGTAGGTGCTGCCCATGTGCACCAACGGGAACGAGAGATGCCCCCCGATCTGCCCTTGCGCCAACGCGCTCTTGAGGCTGGCGGCGTCGGCAAAGGGGGGCGTTTCCACATAAGCGCTGCCGATCTCGTAGCCCTGGTGCGCGTCCGAGCCGGCGCCGCGCAGCAGGCCGTACTGGTAGGCCAATTCTTCGGCGGCGCGATTATCGAGCGCAAAGGTGACGCGAGCGTTGAGTACTTCGATGAGGTCCACCTGATCGCTGATCGCCGCGAGGGCTTGTGGCGCCAACGCTGAGGACAGGCGAGCGCGGTCGGTGGGGTGGGGCACGTACACCAATCCGCCCTGCTCGTGGATGCGGCGCGCCGTCTCGGCGGGCGTGAGGCCGGGGGCGATCTCGCGCTCCAGGAACAGGCCGATGATCTCGCCCTGGCTGGTGCGGATTTCCTCGCCCACGATGATGCGCTCAGGGGCCAGCTCGCTCAAGATCAACGCCCCCGCCACCGTATCGTGATCGGTGATGGCGAGCCGCTCGATCCCTCGCCGGTCGGCCCAGCGCAATACATCGGCGCAGGGGGTGAGCGAATCGGGCGAGTGAATGGTGTGGACGTGCAGATCAACCTTCATAGGCGCGCCCCCGCAGGTGGTTTGCGGGTAGTATAAATGGTTCTGCGGCGCGTGTCGAATGAGGCGCTGTTTACGAAGGCGTCGCCCTTTACCGCGTTAGCCGATCTAGCTCGGCGCGCAACTGCGCGACGCGAGCTTGGGCGGCGGCAATCTCGTGGCCGAGGGCCGTCAGGGGCGGGGTGAGCGTCGCGGCGGTCTGTTGCTCGATCCTGGCCCGCCGTTGATGAGCGTACACTAACGAGATTATCGCCCCTATCACCCACAACACCAGCGGCGCGGTGAGCGCCCAGGAACGGCCCATCCCCCCGAACACTATCGCGATAAAGAGCAGCGTCACGCCCAGCTTGAGGGCATCCTGCGAGAGGCCGCGCGGCGCCCGGCGCTCCGCCTCGGCCCACTGCGCCATGAGCGCTGCTTTTTCCCCCAACAGGCGCTTGAGAGTCGCTTCGTGGTGATCAAGCGCCACGCGGGTGGCGAGAATGGCGGTGTCGGCGCGGAACGCCTCGCCGGCCAGTTGCAGGCGGCTGCCGCAGAACGAGCAGGTAGTCGCGCGCCCCGTGACCGCCGACAGGGCAGCCGGAGCGCCGCACTGGGGGCAACGCAGCGCCTCCACCGCTTGCGGCGCAGGAGCAAGCGTCGCAGCGGGCGCCGCCTCGCGTATGGCCACGTCGAGCGCAACACCCCCTGCAGCGGCGCTTTTGTGCGCCCCGTTTTTGCGCGCAGCGGGCGCGGCTGTCGCCTGCAGCGCAGAGGCCCGCGCCGCGAGAACCCCCGTCAGCGCCTTTGCAAGTTGCTCTGGCTCATCCCGCCCCGGCTCGTAAGGGGTCAGATGGTCTATGTGGGCGCAGGGCGGCGCGGGCTGCTCGGAGCCGTCCAGCGGGCGAATGGCGCCGTCGGGCGATACCTGCCATAGCGCGTCGCCCGATAGGGCGCGCAGCACAAAGCACCCCAACGGCGGGCAATCCACCGCCGCCACCGGGGTTCGGCCCAGACGATAGGTATGACCATCTACCAAACGCATGGCGTGACCTCTTGATCCGCTGAGATAATGGGGCCTGGGGCGTTCTACTCCTATCTGATTCTATCATGCTTCCACCGCCGCGCCGTTAAGGATGTGTAAGAGTAGGGGGGAGCGCCGCCATCTTGGCGGCCCCCACGCCAGCCAGAGGCAGGCGCTCTAAAAACGACATTGACGAGCGCAGGCGAATGTGGTAACGTGGGGCCGCGACGAACCGATAGCGGGGAGGGCGCTATGTCAGCGATAGACAAGATCGCTTTCTATCTGAATCGGCGTGACGAGGTCCCCAACCAGGATCTGGCCCGCGAGCTGGCCGCCGCCCGCGACCAAGCCGGCGTCGCCGAGATCGCCGCCGGCCTCACACACAAGAACCGCAATGTGCAGAGCGATTGCCTCAAAGTGCTCTACGAGTTGGGGTATCTCGCGCCCGAGCTGATCGCCGATTACGTGGGCGACTTTTTGACGCTGCTGGGGCGCAAGAACAATCGCCTGGTGTGGGGCGCGATGATCGCGCTGGCGATGATCGCGCCGTTGCGCCCGCGCGAGATCGCCGAGCAGGCCGACGCGGTGATCCGCGCGGTGGAGCGCGGCTCGGTGATCACGGTGGTGTGGGGCGTGCGGGTGATGGCGCAAGTTTCCGCTGCCGACCCGGTCTACCGCGAGCGATTCTGGCCGGCGCTGATGAAGCAATTGCAGACGCGCATCCCGCGCGACGCCGTGACCCACGCCGAGAGCATGTTGTGCGCCGTGGACGAATCTCGCCGGGCCGAGTTCTTGGCGACGCTGGACGCGCGCCGCGCCGAGCTGACGCCGGCGCAAGAGGGGCGGCTGAAAAAGGTGCTAAAGAAGGTGGGGACGGGGTAACGCTTCTTGCCTCCCCTTGCATTCTATGCTATCATCCCCGTAGCGTATCTCACCACGGAGACACCGAGGCCACGGAGCGCCTGAACGACGCGTTTCTCCGTGGCCTCGTTTTTTGCGTGTAGGGGCGGCCCTGCGTGGCCGCCCAGGGCGATCATGCAGGATCGCCCCTACGGAGCGATATTCTAGGCGGCGTGGAGCGAACGGTATGACGGACGAACCTTCTCTTACCGTGATCGGCGCGGGGCTGGCGGGCTGCGAGGCCGCCTGGCAGGCCGCCGAACGCGGCGCGCGCGTCACGCTCTACGAGATGCGCCCCGCCACACCGACGCCCGCCCACCGCACCGACCTCTTTGCCGAGCTGGTCTGCTCCAACTCATTGGGGGCCAACCAGCCCGACCGCGCGCCGGGGTTGCTCAAGCGCGAGCTGCGCCGATTGGGGTCGCTGATTTTGCGCTGCGCCGACGCCTGCGCCGTGCCCGCCGGCGGCGCCTTGGCCGTAGGGCGCGAGGCGTTTTCGCGCGCCGTGACCGAGGCGATCCTGGCGCACCCGCGCATCGCCGTCCGCCGGGAAGAGGTCACGGCGTTGCCCGCCGAGGGCGTAGTGATCGTCGCTACCGGCCCGCTCACTTCGTCTGCCCTCGCCGCCGAGATCGCCGCGCTGGCCGGGCAAGAGCAACTCTACTTTTACGACGCGATGGCGCCCATCGTGGCGCTGGAATCCATTGACCAAGACAAAACCTACCGCGCCTCGCGCTATGACCGAGGCGAGGCCGACTATATCAATTGCCCCATGACGCGCGAGGAATATGACCGCTTCTGGCAGGCGTTGACGACGGCAGAGACGATCCCATTGCGCGATTTCGAGCGCGAGGATAAGCATTTTTTTGAGGCTTGCCTGCCAGTGGAGGTGCTGGCGGCGCGCGGCCACGACGCGCTGGCGTTCGGCCCGCTCAAGCCCATCGGTCTGCGCGACCCGCGCACAGGTCTGCGTCCCTACGCCGTAGTGCAATTGCGCCAAGATAACCTGGCGGGCACGCTCTACAACTTGGTGGGCTTTCAGACCAATCTGCGCTGGCCCGAACAACAGCGCGTGTTCGGGATGATCCCGGGCCTGGAACACGCCGAATGGGTGCGCTACGGCCAGATGCACCGCAATACGTTCATCAACTCACCGGCCCTGCTCGACGCGACCATGCGCTGGCGGGCGCGCCCTGGATTGTATTTCGCCGGGCAGATCACTGGCACGGAAGGGTATATGGGGTCCACCGCCAGCGGCTGGCTGGCTGGGGTCAACGCCGCACACGAGCTGATGGGGCGCGATCTGGTGACGCTGCCGCCTACCACCATGATCGGCGCGCTGGCGCGTTACATCTCTAGCTCGCCCGACACACCCTTTCAGCCGATGAAGCCCAATTTCGGCCTGTTGCCGCCGCTAGACGTGCGCGCCCACGGCAAGCGTCAACGCGACGCCGCCCACGCCGACCGTTCCGCTCGCGATCTGGAGGCGTTCCTGCATGAGCATGACATATAAACCACAGAGGGACAGAGAAACAGAGATACAGAGTAATAAGGTTTATTCCGAATTTCATGCTCTATATCCAAAAATCTCTGCCCCTCTGTTCCTCTGTCTCTCTGTGGTTTTAGCCTGTTCCATTTTGTTACTGGCGGGGTGCGCCGAGCAAGAAGCGCAGTTTTCGGGCGAGGAGGCGCTGGCGCACGTCAAGGCGCAATGCGCGCTGGGGCCGCGCCCGGTGGGCAGCGAGGCCAACCGCAAGACGGGCGATTACATCGCCCAGGAATTGGAAAAGAACGGCTGGCAGGTCGAGTTCCAAGAATTCGCCCACCAAGGGTACATCTTGCGCAACGTCATCGGCAAAAAGGGCCGGGGGCCGCTCATCATTTTGGGCGCTCATTTCGACACGCGCCCCCTGGCCGATAGCGACCCACAGGATCGCTCGCAGCCGGTGATGGGCGCTAACGACGGCGCGAGCGGCGTGGCAGTGCTGCTAGAATTGGCCCGCGTGCTGGGGGCCGAGGCCACCGACCAGGCCGAGATTTGGCTGGTGTTTTTCGACGGCGAGGATCGCGGCGAACTGGACGGCTGGGATTGGTGCGTCGGCTCGCAATATTTTGCCGATCACCTCGGCGCCGGCGAGGGACAAACTAACCGGCGGCCCGAGTACGTGCTGATCGTAGATATGGTGGGCGACGCCAAACAGGGCTTTTATTACGAGTGGACCTCGGCGCTATGGGTGCTGGAAAAAGTGTGGAAATCGGCGGCGGCGCAGGGTTATGACAAGTATTTCGTCCCCGAATTCCGCTACTCGATCTATGACGACCATACGCCGTTCCTGGGCTACGGCCTGCCCGCCGCCGTGCTGATTGATTTCGACTATGAATATTGGCACACCCGCCATGATACGCCCGACAAGGTCAGCGCCGAAAGCCTGGGCCGCGTGGGCGATTCGCTGGAGCGGATGCTGGAAGAAGCGCCGCTCGCCACTGTAGGGAAATAACCACAGAGACGCAGAGAAACAGAGGAACAGAGAATTGGGACACGGATGAATGCGGATGATCGCGGATATGAGAAAATTGGCGATCCGCACAATCTGCGTGCATCCGCACCCAAGCTCTGCGCCCTCTGCGCCTCTGCGGTTGCCTTTCTCTGTGCCTCTGTGTCTCTGTGGTGAAATAGCCGATTCTTTAAGGAGAACCGACATGAAGCTCAAGATCGCCGACCGCGTCGCCAACATGCCGCCGTATGTCTTTGCCACCGTCGAAAAGCGCATCGCCGCGCAAATCGCCCAGGGCAAGGATGTCATCAACCTGGGAATCGGGGCGCCCGATCTAGCCCCACCCAAGTTCATCATTGATGAGCTGTACCGCTCGGCCTCGCAGGCCAACACGCACGGCTATGCCGGTTATTACGGCACGCCTGCGCTGCGCAAAGCCATCGCGGGGTACTATCAGCGGCGCTTTGGCGTGGAGCTGGACGCCAACACCGAAATCCTGCCGCTAATCGGCTCCAAAGAGGGCCTGGCCAACATGGCGCTGGCCTTTGTGGATGCGGGCGACATCGTGCTCGCCTCCGATCCGGGCTACCCTACCTACACGATGGGCACGCTGATGGCTGGCGGCGCCACCTACTCGATGCCGCTGCACGACGAGACCGATTGGCTGGTGGATTTCGAGGAAATCCCCGCCGATGTGGCCGCGAAAGCGACCCTGATGTGGCTGAACTATCCCAACAACCCCACCGGCGCGGCGGCCCCGATGGAGTTTCTGAAAAAGGCGATTGCGTTCGCCAAAGAATACGATATCCTGATCTGCTACGATAACCCGTATTGCGACCTGACGTTCGACGGCTATGTGGCCCCCAGCATCCTGGAAATCCCAGGGGCCAAAGAATGCGTCGTCGAGTTCAACTCGCTATCCAAGACCTACAACCTGGCGGGGTGGCGCGTGGGCATGGCCGTGGGCAACGCCGAGGCCGTGCGGGCGCTCACCACCGTCAAAACTAACATTGATTCGGGCATTTTCCGCCCAATCCAAGACGCGGCCACCGTGGCCCTCAACGGCGACCAATCCTGGCTGGCCGAGCGCAATATGATCTATCAGCGCCGGCGCGACGTGGTAATGGAATGGCTGCCCAAGATCGGCATGACGGCCAAGCCGCCCAAGGGCGCGCTCTATGTATGGGCCAAAGCCCCGGCGGGCATGAATTGCGACCAGTTCGCCGTCGAAACGCTGGAAAAGACGGGCGTGTGGATCACGCCGGGGACGGCGTTCGGCGAACACGGCGCGGGCTATTTCCGCATCTCGCTTTGTATGCCCGAAGCGCGCCTGCGTGAAGCAGGAGAAAGACTATCAAAACTTTAACTACTCTTAAAAGCGATGCTCGCCATCAGGCGGAGCGCGCCTATCTGGTGGGCGTCGAACTTCGCGGGCGAGAGGCCTTGTTCAGCACCGAGGATTCGCTCAGCGAGTTGGCGCTACTCGCCGATACGGCGGGAATCGAGGAGGCCGGGCGCGACATACAGCGCCTGGCCGCCCCGCACGCTGGCACCTACATCGGTTCGGGCAAGGCGCAAGAGCTGGGCCAACTCCGGGCTGAGCTGGGGTTCGACATGGTCATCTTTGACGATGAGCTATCGCCGGCCCAGCTTCGCAACCTGGAAGAGATCATCGAGTGCAAGATCCTCGACCGCACGGCCCTGATCCTCGATATTTTCGCCCAGCATGCCCGCACCAAGGAGGGCGCGTTGCAGGTGGAATTGGCGCAATACGCCTATCGCCTGCCGCGATTGACGCGCGCCTGGACGCACCTATCGCGCCAGGGCGTGGGCGGCGTGGGCTTGCGCGGCCCCGGCGAGACGCAGCTCGAATCCGACCGACGCGAGATCGGCCACCGCATGGCGACCCTGCGCCGCGAGATCGAAGAGGTGCGCGCGCAGCGCGCCCTGCAGCGGCGGCGTCGCCGGCGGCAAGGGCTGCCCGTGGTGGGCATCGTGGGCTACACCAACGCGGGGAAATCCACCCTGCTCAACTGCCTGGCAGACGCCGAGGTGCTGGCCGAGGATAAGCTCTTTGCCACGCTCGACCCCACCACGCGGCGCGTGGCCCTGCCCAGCGGCAAAGAAGTGTTGTTCACCGATACGGTGGGGTTCATCCAAAAGCTGCCCACCGAACTGGTGGCCGCCTTCCGCGCCACGCTGGAAGAAGTGCAAGAGGCCGATATCCTCATCCACGTGGTGGATGTGGCCGACCCCAACTTGATGCTCAAGGTAGAGGCGGTGGAGCGCGTGCTGGGCGAGCTGGAGGCCGCCAACAAGCCCATCGTGATTGCTTTGAACAAAGTGGATTTGGTTGACCCAGAGGTCGAGTTGACGCCGGGCGAGCCGCTGGCCATGCGCCACACCGCCGCAATGGAGATAATGGAACGCTACCAGCGCGTGATACCCGTCAGCGCGGCGCAGGGCGTAGGGATCGAGGAATTGCTGGCCGAGATCGAGGATGTGCTCATGTCTCAGATGGCGGCGGTGGAGGCGACGTTGCCCTACCAGGCGGGCGATTTGATCGCGCTGTGGCGCAAGCAAGGCGTGATCGAAGGGCAGAGCTATACGCCGAAAGGGACGCTGGTGCGAGGCCGCCTGCCCCAATGGCTGCTGGGCGTCATCCGCGAAGAGGCGACGGCGCTCCGCGAGGTCAATCCGGCTGAATAGGCTGGCGCAGCGAAGTACAGCCCGCGCCGCGGCTTGACTCAGCAGCGCCGCTACGATGCGATAGCGCGTTCGCGCTAGGGCGTCGAGCCTACACAAACGAGGCTGCCCTCTTATCCCCTTATTGTTTGAAAAAGCCGATCTCGTTCAGCGGCCAATAACGCAGCCAGGCGCGGCCCAGGATATCCTCAAAGGGTACCACGCCGAAATAGCGCGAATCGTTGGATGCGCCGCGATTATCGCCCAATACAAAGACATAATCTTCGGGCACGACCAGCGGCGCCATTGCTCCGGCAGTGATAACGCCCAGATATGGCTCATCGAGCCGCTGACCGTTGATGTAAACGCCGCCATTTTTGATTTCGACTGTGTCGCCGGCTACACCCACCACGCGCTTGATGAGCGGCGGACCTGGCTGGCGCTCGGGCGCGTCCAACACGATGATCTCGCCGCGCTGCGGCGTGCGAAAACGATACGTCACCAGGTCAACGATCAGACGCTCGTTCTCGTGCAGATTCGGCTCCATGCTTTGGCCATGCACCACGCGCGGCTGCGCCAGGAACAGGTTGACAGCCAGCACGATGGCAATCGCAGGCAAGAACGTTTCGATCAGCTCTTGCCACCAGGGTTTGATTTGTGGCTGCGACGAGGCCGCCTTTTGCTCCATCAAGGGATTGTTCTCAACCATAGGCCCTACCTATCAGATATCACAGGGTAATTGAGAGCGATTCTAGGCGAAAAACGCAGACTGTCAAGGTCAAGCAACTCTGGTAGGGCAAGCGCATTGAAACTCGGCGACTCGAAACAGCCCCCTTGTGGGGGTGTTTGGTAAACTCGAGTTATCCCGCGCTGTTGACTCGGCAATCAGAATGATATAAGCTAAGGTGATTTAACTCCTCGGCCCTAGGTTTCTGCCCCGCAATTCACATCACACCAGGAGAAAACGCTGTGCCACCGACTTGGAGCTTGCAATCCACCCCTTATGTCAGACTCTACCTTGTCGCGACGGCGTTCTCTCTGCTTCTGGCGTTGCTGGCCTGGCGACGCCGCGCGTTGCTCCTTGGCCGAATCCTGTTCCACCTGTTGTTGGCCATCACCGCGTGGACTGCGACGACCACAGTCGAGATGGCCACGGTCGAACTGCCGATCAAGATCGCCCTCGCCGTGCTGGAATACGCGGCCTTTCATTACGTGATCGTGCTCATGGTCATTTTTGCGTCGCGCTATGCCGAAAGGGGCCATTGGATCACCCGGCGCAACGTGGCGTTGCTGTGGGTTCTGCCGGCCATCAATGTCGCGATGGCGGCCACCAATGCCTGGCATCATTTGGTGTGGAGCGGCTTTGACCCCGGCCCGGAGGGCAGCAACCTCATCATCTATCAACATGGGTTGTGGTATTGGGTGGTGGTGGCCACGGTCTATGCCTATAACCTGGCCGCGGCGTTATTGCTCGCCAAACAGGCGCGGGGGCCGGCGACGCTGGCGCGCCGCCAGGCCC
>CAZYPJ010000117.1:0-11377 GCA_964649365.1 uncultured Anaerolineales bacterium
TGGGGCGTGTGGGGCTGGCGGGGCGACTGGGCGACCGCGTACGCGATCAGCAAGGATTGGTGTACTATATCGCCAGCAGCTTGCACGCCGGACCAGGGCCGCATCCTTGGGATATTGTAGCGGGCGCGAACCCCAAGCATGTCGAGCGTGTGACGGCGTTGATCCTGGAAGAGATCGCGCGCCTGCGCGACGATTTGATCACTGACCTTGAACTAGAGGATAGCCGTTCATATCTGACGGGTGCGCTGCCGCTACGTCTAGAGACGAACGAGGGTATCGCGGGTTTCCTGCTCAATATCGAGGAATATGGCCTGGGGTTGGACTATCTGCAACGCTACCCGGCTATCATAAATAGCGTATCCAGGGAAGATATTCAGCGCGTAGCGCGCCAATATCTTACCCTGGATCGTTATGTGCTAACAATGGCCGGGACTTTTAGTGCTTCCGACCAAACGTGAGCCAGGCAGCAGCCGCAATCACCACAACCGCAACGCCGATATAGAGCATCAACAAGCCCGATCCACCTTCCTTAGCGGCAGAAGTAGGCACTGCAGGGAGTTGCGGGGCCTGTGTAGGTGGCTGAGTAGTGGGCGCAACCGTCGGGGCAATAGTCGGCGGGACAGCGGGCACAGTCGGCGGTAACGCAGTAGCTGTGGCCGAAGGTTCGGGCGTGGCCGTCGGCGGGATTGCAGTTGCCGTGGGTGGGATCGGCGTTTCTGTAGGTGGCAGCGGCGTCGCTGTCGGCGGCACAGACGTCGCCGTCACGGGTGTGGTTGGCTTGGGAGTGGCGGTAGGCGCTTTTTCTACGATCAAGCAAGCGTCATCCCAAAATGAATCGTTGTGCTTGACGGGATATTCGGGCTGTCCTTTGGCATAGACTGTCACATAATCGCCCTGGGCGATGGTCGAAACCGTGAGCAGAACCCAGGCATCTATATCCTTGCCATTCGCATCTTTTGTGCGGGTCTCAAAATCGGTTATTGGCGCCGACCAGACAGTATTTTCTGAGGGGGGTGCGCCAAAGGCAGCTGGGGTAGCGCCGTAAGGGTCAATGCCTGCGTACACTTTGTAAACACCAGGGCCGCGTTTATCGCCGGGTTCTTTGGGCCAATCGAGATCGGAGATGAAATCGTCTCCGTACTTGAGTTCGCGCTCGCCGGTATAAATCTGCACCCAGATGGAAAAGGTCACTTTGGCGCCAGGCGTCACTTGGACACGCTGGTAAAAGCCGGCAGTGTGTGTGCCCCAGGTGGTGAAATACTTTTGGGCATGGTCGCCGCTGTGGATATGATAGCGACTGGGTAACATCGAAGCGATGAGCACTTTGTATTCGACTTCGCGATTGTAGGTCGCGTCGCCCAATACCGACCAGGGAATCCATCCCTGCCCGATGTTCGACGAAAGGCTCGTGCCCATCGTTTCGCTCTTGTATGTAGCCCCCTCGAACCCTGGATTAGTTAAGAGGTTGCCGGGGCAATCTGCTGATACGGGAACAGCCAGGGTCAGGCTACTCAATAACAAAACAGTCACGATAACAGCTCGGACAGTTTGGCGCATATTGGTCTCCTCATAGCATAGATTCCCAAAGATGTTGGGCATACCAGGCGGAAATATACTACAGATCATGACTTCTGACAATCGTTGAGACGCTCATTTTGGCAGGCGCTGTCACTTGTGGTATACATGCGGTATTCTGGCACATCGGGGCGACTAGGTCAGGCAACTGGTCGGATGGGGGGAATGGAGCGCGATGGAACAGGGAAATCAAGGGTGTAATTTGGATGTCCTGCGCATATTCAGCGGCAGCTCACATCCCGAATTAGCGCAAGAGATTGCCACATATCTGGGTTGCCAGGTGAGCACACTCAAGACCAAGCGGTTCAGCAACGATAATATGTTTGTGCAGTTGGGCGAGAGCGTGCGCGGCAAAGAAGTCATTATCATCCAATCGCTTTGCCCCAACGTGAGCGACAACATCATCGAGATGTTGATGATGATTGACGCCGCTCGCAGCGCATCGGCCAAGACCGTCCATGCCGTCATCCCCTATTTTTCCTACGCGCGCTCGGACAAAAAAGACCAGCCGCGCATCTCGATCACCGGACGGCTCATCGCCGACCTGCTGGCGACCGCCGGGGCCAACCACGTGATGACGATGACGTTGCACTCTCCCCAGGTGCATGGTTTTTTCAGCGTTCCTACCGATCACCTCACAGCGCATACAGAGTTCGTCCGCCACTTTCGCTGCCGCGACCTAACCAACACAGTCATCGTAGCGCCCGACATCGGACATGCCAAACGCGCCGCCAAGCTCGCCAGCGCTCTGGGCGTGGGAGTAGCGGCGGGCAACAAAGAGCGCGTCTCGGACGATAGCGTGAACGTCGAGGGCATCATCGGCGAGGTTGAGGGCAAAAACGTCATCATCTTTGATGATGAGGTCGCTACCGGCGGCTCAGTGGTAGCTCTCGTGGATATGCTCCGCCAAAAGAACGTCCAAAAGGTTACTTTGGCCTGCACTCATGGGGTATTTAGCGGGCCAGCCATCGAGCGTCTGTCGAGCATTCCCGAACTCGTCGAGATCGTCACCACCAACACCGTACCCATCCCTCAAGAAAAGCGTATGCCAAACATGACGATACTTTCGGTAGCATCTATCTTTGGCGAGGCAATTCGGCGCAACGTGATGGGGCAGTCCGTGGGGTCGCTGTTCGCTTACTGGCCCGACTTGGAAGAGGGGGAGGGGTAGGCCAGAAGCTAGCTTCTGCTGCGCCGTCCTATGGACGGCGCAGCTTCTTTTTGGGGTGCGATCAGGCTTGCACGATGGGCAGCGTATCGGGCGCATAAGGCAACACGCTAATGCGCGCCTCGCGCCCGTAGCGGGCCAACGCATCTTCTAGGGCTTGCTCAACGCTCACAAACGGCTCAAAGCCCAGCGCGCGCGCATCTTCGGCTGCGATGCCCTGCGACACAAGCGAAATGCGCGCCCGTTGGCGCGTATTTGCCCAAGCCAGCGCCAATGCTCCGGCGGTAAGGTCGTGAATCTCGCCCAACTGAATCGCACTCTCGATCTCCGCCTTAGCGCGTCCAGCAAAATGAACCATATCGGGGTGAGTGACAGCGACGCCCTCCGGGCAGGGCGTTGCCACGATAATCGTACCTCCAGGCCGCACGCATAGTTCAGCAGCATACAATGTTTTGTGAGCCTGCCAGAACTCAATGTCGCAAGGATGCGAGCCAGCGATCACGATGTCAGCCAGACTGGGCACAGTCACGCCATACACCTGCCGCGAAAGCAGAACGCCCTGACGGAATGCCGCACAAGGATCGCCATACACTGCCCCCACCACGCACCCTTGTCCATCGAGCACTGTGTTAAGAATCGCCCTCAACCCCGCCCGAGCGGCGATGATCTCCATTTCGCGGCGGACAACGTTCTCGACCACACCGAGCAAGCTGTGATCGTGGCGCACCGAAAGCAGGTGCACTTGGCCAGTCGTGCGCTCGCCGCACACGCCAGGCTGGATGATCTTGGCCCCGCCAGAAAAGCCTGGAATGTGGTGCGGCACAATGCTGCCAATCCCCAACACCAAGTCAGCTTCCATGACGGCGCGGTTGACCTGCACCTCCACCCCGCCCGGCGTCACCCCCAAGTCCACCAATTTCTCGGGGTTGAAAGCTTCATGATTGATAACCGGCACACGGCGCCTCACCTCAGCGCCGAATTTAGCTGCAATCTCGCCCTCATTCATTTTGCGATGCGTACCCAGCGCGATCAATACCTGAATCGCCGCATCAGACACGCCGGCGCGGTTCAGCGCATCGAGCAACATAGGGACGATCATCTGCGCGGGTGTGGGGCGCGTGTTGTCGTCGGCCACAATGACCACACGCTGTGCGCCCCTGGCGAGATCGGCCAGATGAGGCCCACTGATAGGATGCGCTAACGCTCGCGCAATCTCCGCTCGAGCATCTGGCGGGGGCGGCGCAGAGTGCGGCGCCCATACACCTAGCAAGTTGGTCGTGGGCGCATCAAAACCGATCACCTCTTGGCCGTAAGGCATCTCTACGCGAGTCAACATTGGCATAGATACTCATTCCCTGCCCCAATAATGCGGCTAATATAACATGACGACAATGAACTACCAAATGATACCGGGCGGTATGGTTGACACGCCGCCAGGGTGATCCTACAATCCCAATGCTTTGATCCGCTCCAGGAGGTCATGGCTATGTACTTGCTCACTGTTGCCGAGATGCGCGCTCTAGAGCAGGCGGCCCACGCAGTCGGTCTCGCCTATGAAACGATGATGGAAAACGCCGGCCACGCTGTCGCGTTGGCTATTCGAGATCATTGCGAATTCTACACGCGCGTGTTGATCCTGGTTGGGCCAGGCAATAACGGCGGCGATGGATTGGTGACGGCGCGTTATCTGCAAGAGTGGGGGTTCGAGGCCATAGTTTATATCTGGAAGCGCAGCGAACAGAATGATCCCAACCTGACGCGAGCGCAAGAGGCCGGCGCGACTGTTCTATGGGCCGACCAGGATACTGATTGGCAGCAATTGGCCGAGCTGACACGTCGCTGTGATGTGTTAGTGGATGCGTTGCTGGGCACGGGCGCTACAGGGATGTTGCGTGGCACATTACGCGAATTGGTTGCGCAGGTACGCCAAGGTCTGAGCGAACGCACTATCGAGCCGGACGACGCCGGCTCCCCTTTGCGCGACCCCCATCATGCGCTTGATCCGAAATGTGATGGCCGCCCATACATTGTAGCGGTAGATGTGCCATCGGGTCTGGATTGCGACACTGGTGCGATAGATGACCTAGCGCTATACGCCGATTTGACCGTTACATTTGCCTATCCCAAACGCGGCCATTACCTGTACCCCGGCGCAGCGCACGTGGGCCGATTGCTCGTCGCCGACATCGGTATTGACCCAACATCGGCGGCAGGCAGCGCATGGCAAGTCGCCGTGCCCGAGTTTGTCGCAGCTATGCTCCCTGCCCGACCTGCCCAGGCGCACAAAGGTATCTTTGGCAAGGCGCTCATCGTTGCGGGGTCGGCGCACTATGTGGGAGCGCCCCGTTTGGCTGCCGAGGCTGCTTATCGCAGCGGCGCAGGTCTCGTAACGCTGGCGGTAGGCGAGACGATTTATCCCATCATCGCAGCCCGGGCATTGGAGCCGACGTTTCTGATCCTACCTGATGATCTGGGCGCAATCATTCCTGATGCGCTCCGTGTACTGGAAGAGTACATAAAAGGGTACGATGCACTCCTCGTCGGTCCTGGATTGGGCGCAGAAGAAAAGACCGGCGAATTCCTGCGCGAATTGTTGGTAGGCCAAGCAGCCGGACGTCGGCCCATTGGGTTTCGCAACCAAGCAAATCCTGCTGTGGAAAGGCCGCCCCTTCCCCCTATGGTGCTGGCCGCAGACGGTCTAAACTTGCTCAGGTATTGCCCATTATGGTGGGAATATTTGCCGGCCGGCAGCGTTATCACACCCCATCCGGGCGAGATGGCCCGCCTTCTCGGCTGCGATATCGGCCAGGTGAACGCCGACCGCATCGGAATTGCATCACAAGCTGCGACGCAATGGGGGTGCGTGGTCGTGCTTAAGGGAGCCTATACGGTAGCGGCGGCGCCCGATGGTCGAGGCGCGATCATTCCGTACGCCAACCCTGTCTTGGCCACGGCAGGTACAGGCGACGTGTTGGCCGGAGCTATTGTTGGATTGATGGCGCAAGGGTTAAACGGATACGAGGCCGCGATTTGTGGGGCCTACCTGCATGGCCTAGCTGGTGAGTTGCGCCGTGAACAAATCGGCAACGCGGGTATGTTAGCTGGGGATTTGCTACCGCTGTTGCCATCGGCGATACAACAGATCACGCAAAGCTAAGGGCAAGGCGCAAAAAGACCACGCCTTGCCCCTGAAGCGCTAATCGAACGATCTGATAATTGCTGGCTTGCGCCGCTCGCGCATATTACTGCGTTAGTTTGATGCCACCTTCGGCAGGTTTCGGTTCGAGCTGGGCCAGCAATTCTTCCTTCTTACGAGCAGCGGCCTGTTTGCCTTCTTCGATAGCCTCCTGGAAACGCGATTTTTGCTGCTCTAGCACGCTTTGGCCTTTGACTCTCAGTTCTTCGGCCTTTTTGGTGGCCTCGGCGCTCAGGTCCTCAGCACGATCCTTGAGTTCTATACTTTTGGCCTTGATCTGTGAACGGATTTCGTCGCCCGAAGAGGGGGCAAAAAGCAAAGCCACCGCCGCGCCCACAAAAGCCCCCACGACAAACCCTGCAAAGAAATCAGAGCCGGATTCGTTACTCATGTGATCTCTCCTTAAATAATCCAACCTTCGTGTGGATACCGACGCTCTTCTAGTGTTCGCTCATACGATCAGAGACGATAGTATCTGAGGCTTGGGGTTTGACCTTTTGGCCAAGCAATAGCAGCGTGCGCGCGGCCTGCCAGACACCAGCGGTGTAGCTCCTCGCTTTGATGATAGGATTCACCACCGTATCGCTGATGAATGTCGTCGTGCCCTGAACAGTTCTAGCAGTCTCATTGGCCGAGTTCAACAACGGCGCGATCTCTTCGCGCAACAGGCGCACCAATTTACGGATCTGCATCAACATAACGGCCAACAATATGCCGATGACCAGCGATTCCAGCGCCAATAACACGATGGCGACATCGCGAACAGCCGTGAGCCACATGGGCATTCCTCCTCAGCTTGGCCGCGAATTGACGCTATCTGCGAGCGCAAATAGCTGAATGAATTGTATCATACTTTGAGCCACCGCGCAACGAGCATTGCAATCCAACAACCGCATGTACCTTCGACGACATGCACCTGGCCTACTAGCATCCAACTCAAGCTGAGTACTTCGGCCATGGCCTGGCCCACCGCAAACCCGATCAGACCAATGAACCAAAAGAATATCAGGTCGGCAAGTCTCTTGCCCCAGAAGAGATGAAACATGCCAGCCCAAAGCGTGGCCAGGGCCGAGCCAACCAAAAAGACCGGCGAACTGAACATGATCTTTACCTTTGGTCGTCAGGAATTTCTGAATCGGCCAACGAGCGAGAGATGATGCCGCCGCCAAGCACCTCATCGCCCTGATACAGCACCACCGCTTGGCCTGGGGCAATATCGCGCAGAGGTTGGTCAAACACGATTCTAGCACATCCGCCAGACGCAGCCCACACGTGGGCTGCCGCACGCCGCGCCTGATAGCGAATCTTAGCCTCCGCCAAAGCGCCATCGGGCAACGCCTCGCCCGAAATGTATGTCATCTCCTCGGCAAATAACGCTCGCCGCCCCAAGTCATCGGCATGGCCAACAACCAAGGCATTGTGCACAGCATCCAGATCGAGCACATACAACGGACGCGGCGCAGCAATCCCCAATCCCTCACGTTGGCCGACGGTATAGAAAGGCAAGCCCCGATGCTGCCCCAGGCGCTCACCCTGTAAATTGAAAATCGGCCCTGGGCGGATCGCTTCGGGGCAACGTTCGCCCAAAAATCGGCGATAGTCATTGTCGCGCAAAAAACACACATCCTGACTTTCGGGCCGCTGAGCCACAGGCAAGCTGCGCCGAGTGGCCATTTCGCGCACTTGCGTCTTGGTGTATTCGCCCAGGGGGAACAAGATCGTCGCGAGTTGGCCTTGCTGCAACGTGTATAGAGCATACCCTTGATCTTTGCGGGCGTCAACCCCACACAGCAGGTGATAACCCAAACTATCGCGCGTGACACGCGCATAGTGGCCGGTAGCGAGGAAATCGCACCCTGATTCACGGGCATATTGCAAGAGCAACCCGAACTTAATCAGGCGATTGCAGCATAAGCAGGGATTGGGCGTGCGACCGTGAGCGTATTCGTGCGTGAAATAGCCGACAACTTTATCCAAGAAAACTTGGCGCAGATCAAGCGTCTGAAAAGGGATGCCGAGATAGGCGCAAACCGACCGGGCCGCTGCGATGCTCTCTGGCTCCGCATCGCCCTCTTGCTCGCGCCATAGATGCATTGTCAGACCCAACACAGCATAACCGCGCTCCAATAGGAGCGCGGCGGCTACTGAACTATCTACGCCGCCGCTCATGGCGACAGCGACGGTAGGGCGCTTGCTCATAGTCAAAATCAACGGGCAGTGTCGGCGCGCCAGGGCTACTCTTTCGGCGCGGCCTCGGGGTGCTTTTCATAATAGTCCTGGATGGCGGCGTGCAAGGCGCTGGCAGCCAGGTTGGAGCAATGCATTTTGACATCGGGCAGGCCGCCCAGCTCAGCGGCAACCTGCTCATCGGTTAGCAGGGCGGCCTCAGAGAGCGGCTTGCCCTTGACCATCTCGGTAGCCATCGAGCTAGAAGCGATAGCCGCGCCGCAGCCAAAAGTGCGATACTTGATGTCGGCGATAACGCCTCCCTCGATCTTGAGATAGATCTCCATCAAGTCGCCGCAAACTGGGCTGCCAACCTTGGCATAACCATCGGGATTTTCGATCACACCCACATTGCGCGGGTTGGAAAAGTGCTCGATCACGATGTCAGTATACATGAATTCCTAATCCTCCAGGAATAGATCTTTCCTAACGCGCCTGCATTGCAAGCGGCGACATAACTTGGAGCCTCTCGATGATCCCAGGCAATACTGCCAACACATAATCCACATCTTGCGCACTGGTTTTGCGGCCCAACGTGAGGCGCAGACTGCCGCGCGCCAGAGCCACATCAAGGCCCATCGCTGTCAACACGTGCGACGGCCCCTCTTCGCTCGACGCGCACGCCGAGCCGCTGCTGGCCGCCACCCCGGCCAAGTCAAGATGCAGCAGAATAGATTCACCTTCCACCGCCGGGAAAACAAAACTCGCGCTATTGGGCAACCGGTAGTCGGGGTGGCCAGTGAGTTGCGCGCTAGGAATGCTGGTCAGCACACCTTGGATCAAACGATTGCGCAATGCCGTAATACGATCTGTCTCGCTGGCCAAATCCTGATAGGCCAGCTCTAGCGCCTTGGCTAGGCCTACAATATAGGGTATGTTCTCGGTGCCGGCGCGCAGCTGGCGTTCCTGGCCGCCCCCCGTTTGCACGGGCAGCAGGCGAACGCCCTCGCGCACATAGAGCGCCCCCACGCCCTTAGGCGCGTAGAACTTGTGACCCGAAAGCGCCATCAAGTCCACGCCTAAATCGTCCACCTTGAGATTCAGGCTGCCTCCGGCCTGCACAGCATCAGTGTGAAAAACAACGCCTTTGGCGCGAGCGATCTTGCCGATCTCGGCAATTGGCTCGATGGTACCCACTTCGTTGTTGGCGTACATTACCGAGATCAACACCGTATCAGGCGTGATAGCCCGCCCAATAGCATCGGGGTCCACTACGCCGTAACGATCCACCGGCGTATAGGTCACGCGATGGCCGAATACGCGCTCAAGCTGTTCACACGTATTGCCCACAGCATGATGCTCGATAGGCGTGGTAACGATATGCGCTTGGCGCTTGCCGCTGGCCCATACCACGCCGCGCAATGCTAGGTTATCGCTTTCGGTGCCACAGCTGGTGAAAAATACTTCCGATGGACGCGCGCCGAGGATATCGGCCACTGTAGCGCGCGCTGCATCCAGCGCTGCTTTGGCTCGCCCCGCAAAACGGTATGGGCTGGAGGCGTTGCTGTAGGTTTCAGTGAAATAGGGCAACATCGCTTCGACCACACGGGGATCAACCGGCGTGGTAGCGGCGTGGTCCATATAGATTAGGCGAGACTCTGACGACATTATCTGCTCCTAGATAATCCCCTCGCTTGGGCGAGGAATTAGCCAACTCTGGCCCGCATCCGTGAGCCAGATTCACTATGCGATTTCAGGACTCGCCTTCCCAGGCGATCACGGGCAGCGCATCCTCAGCGCCGAGTTTCTGCATAGATTTACGCAGGAAAAAGATCTCGGTTTCCAATTCGCGGATGCGCTCGTCGAAGGCGCGGCACGTTTCGGCGATGGGGTCTGGCAACTCGCCGTGCTGCAAGTCAATCTTGGGCGTTTCTTTGAGATGCGGACCGCGCACTATACGCGCCGGCACGCCCACAGCCGTAGAATCAGGCGGCACGGGCTTGACCACTACCGCGCCCGAGCCGATGCGAGCATTGTCACCAACGGTGATCGGCCCCAAGACTACGGCGTTTGATCCTAGCACTGCGCCGTTTCCCACTGTAGGGTGGCGCTTGCCCTTGCTGAGCGATGTACCGCCCAACACCACACCTTTGTACATCAACACATCATCACCCACTTCGGCAGTCTCGCCAATAACGATGCCCATGCCGTGGTCAATGAAAAAACGTCGGCCGATTTGGGCGCCAGGGTGAATCTCGATGCCCGTCAAGAAGCGGTTGAGATGCGAGGTAAAGCGCGCCAACCAGCGCAGCTTGCGCTTCCACAACGTATGAGCTAGACGATGCAACCAGATAGCGTGCAAGCCCGGATAGCAAGTTACCACTTCCCACCAAGTACGCGCAGCAGGATCTTTGGCGAAAACAGTTTGCATATCTTCTCGTAGCCTGGCTAACATGGGTTGGTTATCCTTTCAGCCCAAGGCCGACGCGCCGTGCTCCACGAGCACATCGGCGAGGGATAGATGGTCGAGCGTATCGCTGAGGCGGTCGAATACAGTGAGCCAGATAGCGCGAGTCGCGCAGATCGGTTCCCTGGCGCAAGTAGAACCGTCTGCGCCCATACAGTCCAAAGTCATCAAAGACCCTTCGACAGCGCGAAAAATATCGCCCACTGTGATTTCTTCGGGTTTGCGCGCCAATTGATAACCGCCATGGACGCCACGCGCACTGTGGATCAGCCCAGACCGGCGCAGCGCGGACGCGATCTGCTCCAGATAGGACAAGGGCAATCCTTCGGCCTCAGCCACCTCATTGAGTGAGATGAGGCCTTCGCCATATCGCCGGGCTAACTCGGCCATAGCACGCAAAGCAGTTCGCTCTTTGGCGGAAAGTCTCATAGGGTAAAATCCTACTTGAAAGTCGGAATTATATTACCATAGGCATCTGGGATTGTCAAGATGAGCGCAAAACAAAAAAGGGCTTGGCCTTGCGGCCAAGCCCGTGCGCCAAGTTTTGCTCAGTGCAACATGCGAAGCTCAGGCCACAAGGTCAGATGTTCGCGATACGCTTGGGCGATTAAATCGCGCTTACCGAGATCGTAAGGTTGGATCTTGACCGCAAGACTTTCGATCCGCTGCACAATATCGGCAGAGTCGTATCCCAGCGTAATCGTTGGCAGATCACCCGCGAGAACCAATTCGCGGATTTGCGGCGCCAGTCCCCCTACCTGCTTGCACGAAACGATCAACCCCGCCAGGCCCCGGCCGTGCTTAC